>JBBRWA010000032.1:0-29077 GCA_038246345.1 Chitinophagales bacterium | reverse complement strand
GTTCCGGGTTCAGAAACAACTCCAGGATGAAAAAGGGGGCAGCGGCAAAAATGATCACCGCAATACCAGCAAACGCATATCCGCCACCCAGAAAGCCCAGTGCACTACCGCCAAGCAAGAGATAGGGTGCTAGCGCCCAAATACTGCCCAATACGCGGCGCAACATTTGATGGCCATTTCCCGGAAAAAGCAAGCCAAACAGCTCCCATAAACATCCCGCGGTCACCACCGCGAAGAGCATGAAAAACGCAAGTTTGCCCCCGAAAATGCCACCGAGCATGGCGGCTCCAAAGATGCTTGCTGTAATTGTACGTTGTAGCATGTTATAATATCTATTGATTTTGCCCCTTGCCTATTCCTCCACTCCCTTCACGCGTTCCCACAATTCGCCGATAGAGCGCTTGTTGTCCTCCATATGCTCCGGGTCGCGGTTGTTTACTTTGATGTCCCATTTACCTGCTTCGTTTTTAAACAGGAGGAACGGGAAAACGTAGTTTTTTCCCCGCAAGGAATCACCCAACAAGCCAAAACGCAGATCGTTTACTTGTAAGGTATCGCCCCGGTAGGGTGTCACGTTGTAATATCCATCTGAAAACCATTTCAAAAAACACAAGGCGCGGTCATCCTTTGGGATATTATCCAGGAGCTCATGGTTTTTCGGAATGGTAGAAATTTTGTTCACGGAAGGTTGAGCATCATTGAAACCGTATTGCCCAAAATAATAGGCGGTGTCACCTTCTGCCACGCCCGACCATACAATGTTGTTGAAAATGGTGGGGTTGGTGTAAAGACGTTGAAAAGCGATGTTTTTTGCGTGTAAAGTGTCCTTAAAAGCATGAACAACCGTCGATTTATGCCACAAGGTGTACAGCATCAGGTAGCCGCAAAACCAGCCGAGGCCAACCCAGTTCCAGACGGTCCGCAAGCGATTTTCCCGTGCAAATCTGGAAGCAATAAGCAAACAAAGTAGAAAAGGCAGGGTGGCAATCGGATCTACCACCGATACCGTGCACCATTGAACGCGCAGGTCGCTAAACGGCTGAAAAACCTGCGTGCCCCAACTGGTGAAACAATCTAGAATCGGGTGCGTAAAAATGCTCCAGAAAAATAGCAGCACCCAGGTGCGGTAGCCAACGCTTACCATCGATAGGTCGCGTTGCCAGTAATCGCGCCAAAGCCGCCAGGCAAAACGAGCGCCCAACAGCAGGGTTGGCACCAATACGTACCAACTCAAGCCCTCTCCGAGGGCAACCGGGATGAAATTGAGCCCCACAGCAGCCAATAAATAAAACAACAGCCATATTGCCATGGCCGAGGCTTTATAGCCCCGTCGTCGGTGAACGTTTTTGCTGTAAAACCATTCTGCCAGCCAGGCCAGTGCCCAAGGCGCCAATGATGCAAACAAAAAGGAGTGCATAAAACCCCGGTGAAAAGAAGTGCTGGCTATTTCGTCGGTAAAAAACGAAGCAAACACGTCCAGGTCGGGGATGGTACCGCCTACAGCGCCCCAGAGCATCGCCCGGTTGCCCATTTTCTTGCCGGCTACTGCTTCGCCACAGGCGGCGCCGAGTACAATTTGAGTGAGTGAATCCATTGTGCTAATTGGCTGTGAACCAGGTAAATTTTTACCAGATTTTTTTACCACATCATTTTTTTACCCCATAGTTCACATAGGACACATAGATTATTTATGGGTAGTCGGCTATGTGAACTATGGGTGCTATGTGGTAAATAGTTTATGGTAAACAGCGACGTATTTTTTCTAAATATGCATGGTGTTGAAGGAGGCCCGCAAGGTACGCCTTAAACCGGGTATCCAAAGTCTTGAAATGGCGCTTGTTTTTTGTACCGTCGCACAATACTGCGAGGCGATAACCCTGAAATCCTCCCAGTTTATACCCAATTGACAAATACCCGACACTTAAACCCCGCAATGAGCCGAAGTCGAAGGAAGCGAAATTGATTTGTGCTGTATCTTGCCGTGATCTTAACATATTTAGGTTCTTTGAAACTCAGTACTAATCCCTCAAATTGGGCTACCCAGCCCCGGTTTTATCCATCTTTTTTCACCAAATTCTAATTTTCCCATGCGTTTATCATCCTTATTACCGATGCTATTGCTGCTCGCAAGTCCGGTTTCCGCGCAGCTAAATTGTACCATCTTCGACCTGTCGGCTTCGGTTGTGCAGTTCGACACCACAACCTGCGAATTTTTTGTGGTACTCGATTTTCAACACGCCGGCACTACCAACCAATTTCATGTAAAAGGAAATGGTGTCAACTACGGTACCTTCGGATACAATCAGGTACCCGTGACTGTTGGCCCTATTATGGCCAATCCCCAGCTGCCCCTTGTACTGAATTTCCTTGTTCAGGATGCTGTGTTTCAGGATTGCGCTGCGGGGGTCGCCCTCACGGTGCCCGGCTGTAGTAGTCATACTTGCGACATTACCAACCTCACAGTAGATGTCGGCAATTGTGGCCCTAATGTTGGCACTTACTCTATTACAGTAGATTTTGACGTAACAACTCCCGTAAACACCTTTTTCGAATTGTCGACGGCAGGCGGTGTATCCCTGGGGCTTTTCCCCTTGAATTCCCTCCCACTTACCCTCCCGAATTTCCCTTGGGGCGGCGGCATACACGATGTACTGAAGGTTTGTATCGGCAACAACCCTGATTGCTGCGAAACCATCGAATTTTTAGCGCCCGACTGCGTAACGCCCGGGTGCGGCATTAACGGTCTTTTTGTTGAAACAGGCGATTGCCTGAGCGACTCTACTTACAAAGCCCAAATTGGCTTTCAGCTATCAAATACGATAAGCCTGCTCGATTCTTTTAGTTTGTTCCTAGACGGTTCGCTGGTCGGTATGTTTGGCATAAATCAATTGCCGCTGAACACTGTTTTTGAAACTACAGGCAATGCTCAATCCATTGTAGAGGTTTGTGTTGCATTGCCAACAGTGCCACCAGGGGTTAACTGTTGTACGAAAGTAACATTCGACATTCCTGTTTGCCTCCCGCCCTGCGGTATCAAAGGCCTTAACATTGAAACGGATTCCTGCACTTCCGACAGTACCTTCGGCGTATGGGTAAACTTTATGGTAAATGATTCCACGGCGGTGGATTCCTTTCAACTTTCGGGCAATGGCCAATCGCTGGGTATGTTTGGTATGAACCAACTGCCATTGAACATTCCAAACTTTGAATGGAATGGCCTGATATTTAATACCGTTCGGGTATGCACAGGCAATGCTCCTGGTTGCTGCAAGGAAATACAGTTCCTGGCGCCCGATTGCTTGCCTTTCGACAGCTGTGAAGTGACCAGCATTTTTGTAAAAACTGGGCCTTGCACATCCGATAGTACCTACAATCTGACGCTTAATTTTAATGCCACCAACCCCGGCAATGGTACTTTCCTCGTCTGGGCAAATGGTGTCTTGCTCGATACCTTCAGCCTGACCCAAGTGCCTTTGATGATACCCAATTTCCCCTGGAATGGCGGCGGCAACGATATCATTACAGTTTGTATCGGCGGTGGCAACAGCCCTATTCCAGGCTCCACCAACTTTGGTTGCTGCAAATCGAAAGAATTCCCGGTACCCGATTGTTTGGGAACCTGCGATATCACCGATCTAAACATAGAAGTAGGCGACTGTGATCCAAACACCAATACTTATCCTCTGACCATCAACTTTAACGTGGTACACCCCGGCAACGATTCGTTTGATGTGTTTGTCAATGGACAATTGTATGGAACCTACCTGCTGAACCAACTGCCACTACATATTCCAAACTTCCCACACAGTGGCAACATCGTGGACGTCATCAAAATATGCATCAATGACCACCCGAACTGTTGCGCTGTAACGGAGATTAAGACTCCTGATTGTAACACGGATTGCCATATTTTTGACCTTTCTGTTACCGTCGGTGTCTGCAATCCAGCTGGCGGTTACCAGGTCAAGATAGATTTTGGGGTAAACAACCCAGGCAATGATTTCTTTGATCTATACATCAATGGTCAGCTTTTTGGCATCTTTCCGCTCAACCAATTGCCCCTGACCATCCCGACCTTCCCGGGCAGCGGCAACCCGGTTGACGTGATCAAAATCTGCATCCACGATCATCCTGATTGCTGCGTTACCAAGGAAATACAAGCTCCAATGTGCAATCCTTGCGAAATATTGGACCTGGAAGTAGCAACGGGCGATTGCAACCCAGACAGCACGTATCATCTAACGGTTAATTTCAGTGTCGTCAATTCCAATGTTACCACTTTTGTCCTCTTCGGAAACGGCATATCACTGGGCACTTTCAACATCAGCCAGTTGCCACTGACCATCCAAAGCTTCCCTTGGGATGGCATGGGTCCGAACGATGTACTCAAAGTATGCGTCGGCAACAATGCTGGTGCCCTGTCGTGCTGCAAAACCATTGAGTTCCCGATTCCCGCTTGCCTGCCTGCGGGTAATTGTGAAATCTTCAACCTGGTTGTCGATACCGGTGATTGTACTTCCGACAGCACCTATACGCTTTTGCTCAATTTCCAAGTACAAAACCCGCTCGGCAATACCTTTGGTGTTTGGGCCAACGGGATGATGATCGGCACTTATAACCTGAGCCAGTTGCCGCTTACCATCCAGAACTTCCCTTGGGGCGGGAACAACCAAGATGTGCTCAAAGTGTGTTTTGTTAATCCAAACGGCCTTGCCGGTTGCTGCAAAACCATTGAGTTCCATGTGCCTGCTTGCTTGCTCAACAACGACCCTTGCGATATTTTTGACCTGCACGTACAAACGGGCAACTGCACCAGCGACAGCACTTACCAGCTTACCCTCAATTTCGGAGTCACCAATCCACCTGCAACCCTGTTTGGGGTATGGGCGAATGGCCAATTCCTGGGTATGTATGGCTTGGGACAACTGCCACTCACCATACAGGACTTCCCTTGGGATGGCGGTCCAAAGGATGTGCTGAAAGTTTGCTTTGCCACCAATGCTGGTGGTACCGCTGCTTGCTGCGAAACCATCGAGTTTGCCGTTCCCGGCTGCTTGTTGAACAACCCCGATTGTGAAATCTATGACCTGACGGTTGATACAGGCGATTGTACATCTGACAGTACGTACAACCTGGTGCTTAATTTCCAGGCAAACAATCCGATCAGTAACGTCTTCCGGGTGTGGGCGAATGGCCAGCCATTTGGTACTTTCAACCTGAACCAATTGCCGCTCACTTTATTGGACTTCCCATGGAGCGGTGGCAATAAAGATGTGCTCAAAGTGTGTTTTGTAACACCCAATGGCATCATTGGCTGCTGCAAAACCATTGAATTTAACGTGCCTGATTGCCTCACGAATGGTGGCGACTGCGAAATCTTCGGCATGGTAGTCGATCCGGGCAACTGTACATCTGACAGTTCCTACAACTTGTTCCTGAACTTCCAGGTACAGAGCCCTCCGGGTAACACTTTCGGTGTATGGGCCAATGGCGTATTCCAAGGCACTTTCAACCTCAACCAATTGCCGCTCAACTTCCCGAATTTCCCTTGGGATGGCGGCTTGAAAGACGTGGTGAAAGTTTGCTTCGTGACCAGCGCCGGTACCGCTACCTGCTGCCGCTCATTGGAGTTTGATGTGCCTGATTGCCTGGGCAGTAACAACGATTGCCATATTTGGGATGTTATGGCCATACGTACTGGCTGCCTTTGTGGACAGTTCTTCGTGGCAGTTACGTTCAACCATGACAACGGCGGCGCAGGTGGCTTCGATCTTGTTGGAAATGGCAACCTATTTGGCACCTACCCATACAATACGCAACAACCCATTATCCTCGGCCCATTCGTTGGCGACGGCACCACCATTTACGAGTTCGGTGTAGTCGATCACAACAATGGCAACTGTGAAGATGGGTTTGTATTGGGTACTGTAGAGTGTCAATCACCCGTAGTAGAGCCGGGCACCCCGTCTTCGCTGATAATTTCGCCCAATCCTGCTGCCAATTGGCTCAATATTACGGCCATGCTTGAAAATGGCATTGATGTTGGTCAGGCTTCCGTGAAAATCTACGCTGCCGATGGCCGACTGATCCGTTCAGAAGTGATCAACAATGCTGCCAGCTTCCAAATGGATGTTTCCAATATTTCGGCTGGCGTTTACAGGATTTCTATTTTGGCCGCTGCCGGCCGATTGGAAGGATCGTTTACGAAGCAGTAATAACTGGGATTCAAAGACCTGAAATGCGCGAGCCGCTGCCGAAGTTTTCGGTAGCGGCTCTTTTTTATGGGGTACTGGTTACTCGGGTACAGTTATCTCTTAATACATGCTCGAATGCAGTAATTTCAAATTGCGAAAAGCGCTGTGTCGAAAGCGCTCGGCCATGCCTCTAAAAAAAAACAAAGCTTTGGCATGATATTACAAAAAACGTTGTTACTTAGCGGCACCGGAATAGTGTAGCCACAGCTTTTGAGGAACCTATTGGAGCATTGCCAGGCACCCGAAACGATGGCCTTATAAGAAGGCTGTTTGATCATTGAAATCAGAACAGAAACAATCTTAAACCATATTAACTTTCCACGCCAATGAAAAATACGGTTGAATTTTTTTTAAACGGAAAACCCATCTCCATTGAGAACCCATCTCCCGACCTCCTTTTAATTGATTATCTGCGATCACCCGAAGTAGGGCTGGCTGGTCCCAAGAAGCCTTGCGGACAAGGCGGCTGCGGTGGTTGTACGGTAATACTGTCGCACTGGGACGAAAAGGAACAACAGGCGGAACACCGCGCCATAAACTCCTGCCTTCGACCAGTTTGCGCCTTGGGCGGCCTCGTCGTCACAACCGTAGAAGGCACGGGCGCTGCCCGCAAGCCAGATGCAGAGCACTTGTTCCCCAGACACAGCGCCTCGCGTGGTGGCGCGCCAATTGATGCCCAACATTCACCAGTATTCATGGCAGCTCAGCAGGCAGCGGACACTAAACGCAGCGCGGTGAAAGCAGCTGTTGTTGCGGCAAAGCAGAAAAACGTGCCCGCCAACACGCTCCTGAAAATCGTCAACAAAGTTGCCGACAACCCCTCCGAGCTGGAACACGATGGCATGAACCCTGTCGCCCACCGCCTGGCCCTCCACAATGGAAGCCAATGTGGCTACTGTAGTGTTGGCTTCGTGATGAACATGTCTGAATTCATCGTCAACAATCCAAAAGCTACAAAAAAGGAAATCGAAGAAGCGTTCGATGGCAACTTGTGCCGCTGCACCGGCTACCGAGCCATACTTACGGGCATGAAGACCTTTGCCTCGGATTGGACTAAAGCTGACCAAGACAACCTTATGGCTTGCGTAGAGGATCATAATTGTGCCGCACAACTTCCCGGAAGTGTCTCTATTTATTTTCCAGACGCAGCCCAAGGCCCCGCCACCGGTGTGTCGGTAGCCCGCTGGCACACACCAACCACTTTAGCAGCCCTTGCTGCGATGCTGGAACACCAACCGAGCAATAACATCCGGCTGGTACATGGCAACACTTCTTATGGTATTTACAAAGACGAGTATTCCGAAAACACCCAATTTGTCGATATAAGGTTCATACCAGAACTGAACGCCAGTAACGGCGTGAAAAACAACAAACTCCACGTCTCCGCCGGCACCACTTACAGCGACCTGCTTGACCTGCTCTCGAAGGCCATCAAAAAATGGAACCTCGACAACAAAAGCGCTTCCAAATCAAGCGTTTCCGTCCTTGATGCGCTGGATTTCATGGCACGACGCACTGCTGGACGCATCGTCCGAAATGCCGCCTCCATCGCAGGGAACACGATGCTCGTGCTGAAACACATCCCGAAAGGCAGTGGAGAAGCATTCCCTTCGGATTTGCTAACCGTGTTGTTTGCCGTAGATGCTGAGATCAGCTATTTCGTGTTGGGCAAGGGCGGCGGTTTTAAGGAAGCAACCATGACTGCCGCCGAACTGGTCAAAGCGGTCGCAAAAGACCCAACGCTCGCCGACAGAATCCTGATCGCCTCCTATACGATCCCATTGGGCGACTCCAATGAAGTTGTGCTGGCACAAAAAGTAGCGCTCCGCGAAGTTAATGCGCACAGCATCGTCAATGCCACGACCCACTTCAGTTTCGACAAAGGCTTAACCGTTCAGTCCGCAACACTCGTATTCGGTGCCATTGCACCCTATCCCTGGCGGGCTTCCAATACAGAGAAAGCAATGAACGGCAAGGAACTTACGCTTGCCAACGTGGACAAACTTTCGAAAATACTCGCCCAAGAAGTCGCTGCTGAACTGAATGCCTGGAAAGACCGAATGAAAGAAGTACCCGATGAAGGTTTCAGCGCCGAATACCGCATACAACTTGCTGTTTCTTTTTTATACAAAGCTATCGTAAACGCCCTGATGGCCAAAGGGGCTGCGGTGCCACAGGACTTGCTGTCCAGCGGGGAAGTGCAGTGGGGCAATTGGCCGGTCAGTGATGGGATACAAAAATACCAGTCCCAAGCGTTCAAATCGCCCGTATCTAAGCCTATCATTAAGATAACGGCGATGTACCAAACATCCGGGCAAGTACACTACACCCAAGAGCTGCCCGTGCCTCCACTTACCTTGAATGGAGCATTTGTGCAGGGCCGTGCGGCACTGATGAATTACCGCTTCGTGGTACCGGGCAAGGAACGCGGTATTTCGGCAAAGGATTTGCGGAAATACCTGACGGAGAAGTTTGCATCCTTCACCGACCTTATCACACATGAAAACATCAAAAACGGGGGCGTCAACTTGCAAGGCATGGGCCTGGATCAGCCCCTGTTTGCCGTGGATTTGATCAGCTATGTAGGCCAGTCAATCGCCATGGTACTCGCGGCAAGCGAACAGGAAGCCATCCGGATCGCAGCTTATGTATCGAAGGAATGTGTCGCTTATTCAAAGCCGGGAGAACCCTGGACAGGCCAGTGGAGCGAACCAATCATTGATTTGCTGGATGCGATTAAAAAAGGAAGCATTTTCCCTGATGCACCGAAAGCGGTGCCCTTTGCGTCACATATCTGGAAAATCGTCCGGCCGGGCAGCCAGTTTGACTGGGCAGAAAAAAACCTGCCGGTCCGCCCAAAGGGACTTCAGCGAGATCAACCAATCGTAACGCGAAAAGCATCTGTAGGCACTACCCTTTGTGCAGTAGTTGAATCCTCGCAGCTTTGTGGTGGCCAGGCGCATTTCTACATGGAAACCCAAGCTTGTATCGCAACCCCCGTGGATGAAGGCCGCATGGTGGTGCATTCATCTGTACAGAGCCCAGGCGGCATGCACGATACCGTGGCCATGGCATTGGGGGTGCAACGCCACCAGGTAGAAGTGAAAGTACCACCGGTAGGCGGCGCTTTTGGGGGCAAAACCGAACAGACGCGTTTTATCGCCGGCCCCACCGCCGTTGCTGCCAAGTCGACTAAAAGACCGGTTCGCCTTGTCGTTCCAAGGGACGAAGACACCATCATGATTGGCAAGCGCCACGCCTATTATGGTGAATACCAGATCGCCATTGATACTGGTCATGGGCGCAAGGACGACAAGGGCATCCTGCACGGGTTCCAGTTGAATATGTGGGGTGATGGGGGTGCATTTTACGACTGTTCCTTTGTGGTCTCCAATTGCATTCAATTGCGGACAGACAACGCCTACCGCATCGCGAATTTTGAGAGCCAAATAGATGTGTGCAGGACCAACACGGCTCCGAACACCGCCATGCGTGCTTTCGGTGATGTACAGGGCAAGAACATTGTAGAAAACGCGATCGACGACGCAGCCGTTTCCATTGGAATGCGGCCCGAAGATGTGCGCGAGAAAAACCTATATGACAGGGGTGATGTCACGCCGTTTGGGCAAGCGCTGTCGTACTGCTATATGAAGCAAGTGTGGGCCTACGCAAAAGAAGTGTCGAAATTTGAAGAAAAATCCCAAGAAGTAGAGGCGTTCAATAAAGCCAACAAATGGCGCAAACGGGGCATCGCCATGATCCCGGTGAAATACGGTTCTGGCTACAACCTACTGCTGCTGGAACAGTCTGCGGCAATTGTTGCCATCAATCCAAATGATGGCACCATCGTTATCCACCAGGGCGGCGTTGAAATTGGACAAGGCCTGGTCACGCAGGCGCAACAAGTAGCCGCTTATGTTTTGGGGGTGCCGATGGACATGATTTACATCGATACCGTCAACACAGGCATAACGCCGAACCCGACCAGCACCGGCGCTTCGACCGGAACGCCTTATTCATGTGAGGCGGTAAAGCAGACCTGCCAGCAAATGCGGGAACGGCTGATGGAGTTTGGTTACCAGATGTTGAAAGACAAAGGGGAGGATTGGTGCAAAGCCAAGCAGATTGATTTTTGGAACTATGGCGCTGGTGAAGGGAAAGGTTGGGCGACAAAAGTTACCGATAAATTTTGCAAAACTGCCTTGATCTGGCAGCATTTAGTCAATTTAGCATCCGCACAACGTGTCAACCTCATTGCCTCTTTCACAGCAAAAATCAAAGGTGGCGAAGTTCAGGTGCCTGCGATGGTATTCAAAACAGAAGCAGATCAACCCAATATTCCCGGCATCGATCGCATCAAAGACGCGAACCTCGGCGGCGGGGTCGATTCATTTGTAGGCTTCACTTATTCGGCCGCCTGTTCGGTCGCAGAAATAGATGTGCTTACCGGCGAAGTCAAGATCATCAGTTCCGACATCGTGTTCGACATGGGCTGGAGCTTAAACCCTGCCATCGACATCGGGCAGGTAGAAGGGGCATTTGTGCAGGGCATCGGTTATCTTTTGACAGAGAAACTGGTCTTCGAACCAGAGGGCGAAAATAAGGGCCGACTCAACACCGTAAATACCTGGCGCTATAAAATACCGGCTGTAACGACGATCCCGCTGGAGATGAACACTTACCTCTTCCCCAGGAACCTCAAGTCCGTAGAGAATATTCCAGAGGATACCACCGAAATCTTTTCTGCCAAAGAAGTCGGCGAGCCTCCGCTCGTGCTTGCCAACAGCGTTTTCTTCGCCATCAAGGCAGCCATACGCGCATCCCGCATCGAGCGCAAACTCCCCGCACTCTTCCGCTTTGACGCACCAGCCACCGTGCAGGAGGTGCAGCGTGCCTGTGAGCTTCGGGAAGGAGACCTGGGCAAATAGTCAAAAAGGCAAACAGTAAAAAGGCAATGAAAATCAATACGTTAGGCGAATAAAGACAATTCGGTATTGAAAGCAATTTGCCTGTAAAAAACCCCAACAATTTTAAATACGTTTTTCAAGTCAATTATCAATAACAATTTAAATGTAAACCTAAAATGAAACGATTAAACCTTCTCTTTTTTGGCACCATTTTCTTCATCGCTTCTTGCGGGGAAAAGGCACCACCAGCTCCCGTTGCAACGGTAACGCCACCAGCCATGCCCGGCGTTTTATCGTATTTGAGCCATGAAATTTACAAATTCCCTGATTTTGGGTATATGGTCACCCCCAAGGAGTACCTTAAATCCTATGCTGACCAGCCTTTATTTCAGTTAAAAGCTGATTTTCCTAAAATCAAGCCCCAAAAGCTGCCCGCTTTTCTTGAAATAGATTTCAAAAAAGAATCCTTGAAATACATCCAGGCGGTTCGCGACTACGCCTTTGAGGGAAATCTGCCAACGTGGGACCCACACCAAAACAAAATTCGCGAATGGTATCATATCCCTTGGTTGCACCCTACTGCCGCCAATGGTGCATACCCGCCAAACGGTGGCACCGAAGGCTTTCACGGCCTGATTAAAGAGGCGCCAGTCGGACCTTATCAATTGGGGCCTGACCTCAAAGGCGTTGACGGTGATTACTCGGTGTATGCCATTACATTGATAAACGACATGGCCGGTTACGCTATGGGCCGGATGTGGAAGGATCCTAACAACCCCGACCCAACAGCCTTGGACAAAAGGTATCCGGAGGGCGGCTTTCCTATCGGAACAGTCTTTGCAAAACTGCTTTTCACCGATGCCCCAAAAGGGACTGACAGGGTGGATTACCTTGTAAATCCCTTGCAATGGAAAGCCTTTATAACCGAGAATTTTTTTAATTCATCCACCCGCTCTGTAGGTACGGTGAACCTGTTGCAAATGGACATATCGGTCCGCGACGCACGGGCAGATCGGAGCCCAACGAATCCGGAAGGAACGGGCTGGGTATTTGGCACCTTCTGCTACAATGGAAAACTGAACAAAGAGAACAAATTCATGAACCTGGTGCCTGTGGGTATGATGTGGGGGAATGACCCTGCGAATAAAACCAATGTCACGAACCCCTACCCGGTTACGAAGACAATGGTCAATAAAGAGCTCACAGGAACCGTCATTTTCGAAAGCCCCGACCTCCCGCCACAGCACCTGGGCTGGAATGGCCGATTAGACGGGCCCGCTGACTTGAATACCGTTTCCTGTATGTCGTGCCACAATGCGGCGCAGTTCCCACAAGTAACCTCTCTTATCCCCGTTGGGGCTACACCAGATGGTGGCCCAACACCTCCTATACAGGGAGGGACAGACGAATGGATGAAGTGGTTTCAAAATATCGATTGTGGCACCTCCATGGATCAGCAAGTTTATTCCACCGACTTCTCTTTTCAGGTGGCCATTGCGTTGCAGAATTTTTTCGATGTGAAAAACGCCAACAAACAGGGGAGTTGGGCACTGGAGTATAAGGCGCCCAATGTGCCGATTGCAAGGGGTGATATTGCCCGTTCAAAGTAGGGATTGGGTGTAAATATCGCGCTGTAGGCCAGCGCAGGAAGGCCTCCACGGTATGGGGCACTTGTTTCCAAATGGATGTTTCCAATATTCCGGCGGGCGTTTACAGGATTTCTATTCTGGCCGCTGCAGGTCGATTGGAAGGATCGTTTACGAAGCAGTAATAACTGGGATTCAAAGATATTAAAGGGGCAAGAGGCTGCCTCATAAGTCGGTAGCGCGGCTTATGAGGCGGCCTCTCGTTTTTAGTGCGGGATACCGTTTTCTTTATGTTGACAGGGCTGGTTTAATCCCCTTAATGAGTGGTCTCCTTAGCCAACACAACAATGCCCCAGCTTGGATAGATGCGCTGAAAGATGTGATTGATGCCAGAATTGGTGGCACGAATCTGTTCTCTTGGGCAAACATGGTTAAACTGATTGAAATGCAGGTGTCCTTGAATTTGACAGAGGGGCAGTTGCGGTGGGTGATGGAGCATTCGAAGACGAATATGCCAAATAAGGTGATTGATCAGATTTTTCCGTTTTTCCAATTGCATCAAAACGAACCGTCTTTTTTGGATGCAATTCCATTGCATATTGGTTTGATGATGACCTCTAATAGTGAGTATTTTGTCGCCAATCAACAAGCTGGATTCCCTGAATTTGGAACCGAGACGTGGGCAGGAACGATTAATTTTAGTGTAGAAGAGTTGCCCAAAACTACGGCTGCTGAAAAAGCACTTGCTGTAATATTCCCAGCACAAGCATTAATTATTTATTAAAATAGAGCCCCAGCTCGTAGTAAGCAACGTGCATTTTGGGGAACTGATCCTAATATTACCTGGCTAGGAAAAGGAGATGCATTCCTTCACACCTACTACCAAGCGATTAACACACAAGATGTTGGCGGCTATATTACCAAGTTGTTTTCAGATGCGCATGAAACGGAGCACCCCGCTATCTTACACCTTGAAACCGAAATGAATCTTTTCAACAACGCCATAGGCATCCAACTTGGAAGTACGAATTCTTCAGCTGATATCCATGAAATGGCAGATATTGTGCAGGATAATATACTGAGTGGGGCATGTCGGTATTTGGATCCTGTGGATCATGCTTTGTCTCCTTCAAATAGCATTGGTTGTAGCACATGTTTAAACGGCATTTTACCAAACACTATACTTAAACGGACAGACCAATGAGAGTTCTAATTTTCGCTTTACTATTTGTGGCGCTTTCTGGCTGTTCTGATAAATCAGAGGATTCCAGCACCAAGCGGTATTCAATCACCGTCACTGAATTAGATAAACCCATGCAGTTTAATATTCCATTGCAACAAGATGGCTGGTTTACTGCATGTCTTTCTGTCCTTGAAAATACTGCTGATGATTCTGTAAGAATCGGTGCATATTTAATAATTCCTCCTGGTAAGACAGGGTTGCTTTACAAACACGAAGAAGTAGGGATTAAACCATTTACTTACGAGTATGTGCCATACAAAGCCAAAAAGGGGGAAGTAGTTATTGAATGGTCCCTGAAACCAGATTAGTTCAGCATTAATGCTGCTTTACACTGCCAATCGGGAATATGATTCCGGTTGGCAGTTTTCGCCTTGCTTGGTTTTATTCTCCCGGTTCAAAACAACCCCAAAAGACACTGCTGCGGCGGTTTGCGGCGGTTGGGAAATGAGCGAAGAAGAACATGCGCGGGGAAAAGGAATTGCTTGAAAGCGCGTAAAAAGTCCCCATAACCCAATACTTTTGCCCAACTTTTCATCCCACGTACCGTTACCCTTTTTATGAAAAAACACAATTTCTCCGCTGGCCCCGCCATTTTGCCCGCCGCTGTCATCAAAGAAGCCGCCCGCGCTGTCTCCAACTACAATGGTATGGGCCTGAGCCTGCTGGAGCTTTCGCACCGTGGACCTGAATTCACGGCCATCATCGAAGAAGCCAATGCGCTGATGAAGGAAATCATCGGTCTTCCAGAAGGCTATCAAGTATTATGGCTCACGGGCGGTGCCAGCACACAATTTTTTATGGCACCATTTAACCTGCTAAACGAGGGCGAAACAGCGGCTTACACCGATACAGGCGTTTGGGCCAACAAAGCGATAAAAGAAGCCAAGTTTTTTGGCAACGTGGAAGTGCTATGCTCCTCCAAAGAACAGAACTACAACCATATTCCAAAAGGATACAAGATACCCAAAACGGCAAAATACCTGCACCTGACCAGCAACAATACCATCTACGGCACCCAGTTGCACAAGTTCCCCAAATCGCCCGTGCCGTTGGTCTGTGATATGTCCTCCGATTTCCTCAGCCGCCCATTTGATCCTGAGCAGTTTGGACTGATCTACGCAGGGTCACAAAAGAACCTGGGCCCAGCAGGTGTCACGGTGGTCATCGTCCGGGAAGATTTGCTGGGCACCGTACAGCGCGTCATGCCTTCCATGTTGGATTACCGCACCTTTATAAAGGAGGATTCCATGTACAACACCCCGCCAGTATTCCCGATCTACGTATCCATGCTCACGTTGCGCTGGATCAAAAAGAGCGGCGGGCTTAAAGCCATGCAACGCAAAGCCAAGACAAAGGGTAATTTGTTGTATGATGAAATTGACCGCAACCCGCTTTTCAAAGGCACCGTATCCAAAGAAGACCGCTCATTGATGAACCCCACCTTTGTGATGGAAGCGCAATACACCCATCTTGAAGATGAATTTATGAAGCTGTGCAAAGCCAATGGCATGATCGGGCTAAAAGGCCACCGATCTGTGGGTGGTTTCCGCGCCAGCATGTACAATGCCATGCCCAAGTCGAGCGTGGCGGCGCTGGTAACGCTGATGCAGGAATTTGCAGTGGAAAAAGCCAAGTAAAGGAATTTGGAATGCGGAGTGTGGAATGCGGAATTTGGAATGCGGAATGTGGAATATGCCCATCGGCTAGCGCTTCTCTTGGTAATTGTTGCTAGCGCGCTGGGCAAAAAGATTTAAACAACATGAGTCATCCCTTATTTTTGTTGGAAGGGAAACCGGAGTAAATTTGGGTATTAGTGTATTCTTATTGCTCGGACGATGAAAAATCGTCAGACCAAATGGCCCTCGTCCGACCACTTTTCGTGGTCTGACGAATAAGTAAGAACGAATGCAACCGATTCACGTAGAATTTCCATCTAAAAATACCAAGGATTCACGAAAATAAGGGATGACTCGTATCACCCAGGGGCTAAAGCTACACTTTACCGAATGCCTTTGCCAAACCTGCCAGCGCAGTAAGCCAAGCCTATGAACAAATGATGTGCTTATTCCGCACCCCGCACTCCAAAATCCGCACTCATTTCAGCTCTCCAGGCACCACTTCCACACTCTTCAGCCCCCCATTCCGCAACAGCCACACCGATATTTTCCGCCCAATACTCTCTTCATTGAGCGTTTTGTGCAGCAAGTCAATGGAATCTACAGGCTTGCCTTCAAACTGCACCAGCACATCGCCGGGCAGGATGCCAGCCAATTGCGCCGGACCACCCGATTCAACCGTTTGGATTTGGATGCCGCCTTTTGTGGGGACCTCCAGGGCGTTCAACCATTTTGGCGGCAGCGGAACCGCTTGCGCGCCAATGCCGATATAGCCACGGCGCACGCGGCCTTCGAGTATAAGTTTTCCCACGACAAATTTGGCGAGGTTGGAAGCCACCGCAAAGCAAAGACCCTGCGCTGGCAGGATTACGGCCGTGTTCACGCCGATCACGCGCCCGTGAGAATCTACCAAAGGGCCGCCGCTGTTGCCGGGGTTGAGGGCAGCGTCCGTTTGGATCACATCGTCGATCAAGCGGCCATTTTGGCTGCGCAGGGTGCGACCCAGTGCGCTCACCACACCAGCGGTGACGGAATATTGGAAGCCAAAGGGGTTGCCGATGGCGATGGCGATCTGTCCCACTTGCAGGCGATCACTTTCGCCAAAGGCCATGGTGGCCAGGTTTTCACCTTCTATTTTTAATACGGCAATGTCCGTTGCAGGGTCATCGCCCAGCGTATGCGCCAGAAACGTGCGGCCATCGGGCAGACTGGCCTCAATACGCGTGGCGCCGTTTACTACATGACTGTTTGTCACCACATAGCCGTCGCTGCTGATGACAAAGCCGCTACCAGTGCCTGCGGGGTTGTTGGGTTGCGGGGCATTGCGCTGGTTGTTCGGTTTTGTGACGTTCAAATGCACCACGGCATTGCTCACGGTACGTGCCACGCGGGTCACGGTTTGAGAATAAGCGTCGAGGAGGTTGTCGTCCTGTTCAGGTGGGGCAGGGGGCAGGGGGGTATTAGTAGTAGCCAGGAAATCAAGCATGGATGTTACCTATTAATAATGAGCGATCAGGGTTAGGGATGCTGTCAAGGCTTGGTTGGCGAGAACTGTGCCAATTGGGGTAGGGGCGACAGAATGGCAGCGCCTGAAGGTTGGGGGGCAGGGCAGACGCATAAACGCAGCGTAGCGATAAGGTCTTTTTTTGATTGACGATTTACAACGCGCGCTTCAAAGCACACTGCCATTAGCCTCCTCAACATCAATCTCCCCGGGATATTCCCAAAGCCAATTCAAATCATGAACCACTGTCAAAACAACCCCAAAGCTTGCTTGTACATGGCAGGGGTAAATACCCTTTTTTACAACAAATGTCTCCAGGTTGAGCGGCTTCAATAAATGAGGCGATAGTTGAGTTGGGACATCAACCCTAAAAAAACTGGTACCAAAAAAATATTCAAATGTGAGCGGAAGCATGCCTTCGGTGGGGAAAACAAGCATAATATCACTTGGAGCACCTGGAATCAGGAGCGCCTTTGCTGTCCTTGCGCTTTTGGGCTTAAAATTATGCCACGCATGGAGGTCGAGCAGGCGGGCTTCACAAATGCCGAAGCGCGCGCATCGTGCGCGCGGGCTGCCAAGTACTATTTCGGCAAATACTTGCTTGGGATGTATCCAATGCTCTGGGCTTTTCATAGATAGTTTAATTTTCAGGCAGTCCGTACAACAAGTCTTTTAATTTGGAGCCCTTCAGCTCGCTTAATTTGTAGGAGTTGTTGAACTTATCAATGGAAGAATCAATGTCTTTTTTTAAGTCTGAAAAGGAGGCCGGTATCTGCCCGGCGCAGGCACCTTCGTTTTGATAATTGGAAACGATTACATTGAATTTTCGGTAATATTTTTCCCCTTCATTGACAAAGACGGAGTATTTGTCCATATAATCTAGCAGCCGGTTCATCGAAAACTCAAGGTTTACCTGTTGTTTCATACAAATTTTCGATTTGACTGGATCTGCGGCGTTAGTGCCAATATCCTTGAAGGTTTTGTCGATCGCATCCACTACGGCATCCCAGTCGTCGTTCTTTCGGCATTTATCCAATTGCACCAAGTAATCGATGGGTTTGGTGTATTCCGTAAACAATGCCAGACAATCTTCTTTGAGCGATTGGTTGCTGTTTTTTAAGAATTCAGTTTCATAATAAATCGTGTTTAAATCGGCGTTCATCCGTACCGTGAAGTCCATGATACAGGAAATTTGTTCAAATTCTTTTTCCTTTTGCGCGTTATCGCCTTCTGCAAACAGCGTAGAAACAATGGAAAAAGTGGCAGAAAGCAGCGGGTTGGTTTGAAAAAGGGCAGGCAAGCGGATCCCCCCGCCCTTTTTTTTCAGCCGCTCTTCCATGACAGCCCTATTTTGTTGGAAGGCAGGGTAATTATTGGGGTTCGATAAAGCATTGATCTGTTGAAAGGTCTGGATGCTCGAAAAGTGATGGTCCAGTGAAAGCACCTTTTCATACAACAGCTTTATAAGTTCGAGTCCTTTAGTGTACCGCAAACGCAGTAATTGCAGTTGAAAGCTTTCTTCATCCACCCGTAGCGCTTCAATAATTTTCAGTTTTTGCTCCAGCGCCTCTACGTAGGAGGGCTCGCCAGGAAGTGGCGTTTTTCGGATAATAATCAAGTCTAATTCATTCAAACGTATTTCCTGGTCGTATAGCCACTTCTGGTGACTATCATTTAACCGTTTCATGTGCTCGCTGGTTTGAATCACCAAATTTTTGAGTGAGGTTGAGTCATAATATGCCCCCTTAGCGGCAACCTCATGCTGGAAAGCAAAGAACAAGAATGCCGTAACAGCAGCGCAAAACGGGATCGTGTGAATGTTTTTCATAGCAGTAGAATTTATGGCGTGAACGGACTCTAAAAAATTACCTGAAAGGCTGTTTCCGTTTCAATTATGGGGTAAAATCCTGGGTCGATGAATTTCGGAGCATTCAAACCCATGACGGATAAACTGAGCGATCGTTGTACCTCAATGGTTTGAGGTGTATAGAATTTGTTGCTTTGAAACCACGCACTGCTCGCGCTGGGGGACATATCTGCTTTGTTGATGGTTATTGTTAACCGGCCTTGTGCATTTTGCTCCGCCAGTACCGGTACACCCAGCGGTGGCGGGGCATTGCGGTTTTCCGATGAGCTGATAGAGCAAACCCATTGGGAGGCGTTGTCGGGGCATACCACGCTGGTTCCGCGTTGCATGGTGCCATTTGAAGTTGCTATATTGTCGTCAGGGACAATGGCGGCACCAAGCCCAATCAGTATGCTTAGCGTAATCAATGCGTATAGGATGTTCTTCATGACAGTATGTTTGTTTGACAAGCGCTAAACAGATTCTTGGAGTGCTGGCATAGTATATGCCTTTTTCGCTTTTTTGGGCAGTACGGAAAATGCGGTACTGAACGGAAGGATATAGGTCACCAAATTGAAAACAATCATGATGGCAGAGAAGTGGAACAAGCCGAGTAGCACCACGATAGAGATGTGCATGCCAATGATGCCAACCAACCAAAAAACACGCGTGTATTTGAAGTTAGCCATGATGGGATACAACATTTCCAACAGAAATGTCGCCCAGGCAGCTATCAAGAAAATGTGGGTGGAGGCCATTGCATCGAATTTTTCATAATCTACAACACCGTTGAAATTGTGCAGGGCTTTCCATATTGCCTCTCCGTTGCGCCAGGTGGGCCCCAGTACTTTATCAAAACCGGAAAAAAAGTAGGCAATGCAGATATTGGCCTGCATCAGGCGCAAGACGACTGTTGCACTTAGAAATTGCTCGATGAAGGCGTTGATTCGCTCCGTTCGCTTCCGGCTTATTAAATTGTCCAGGGAATAGTATCGGTTTAAGGGCAATAAGGCACAGTAGAATAAGAGTATGGTGAAAAAATAGTCAGCACCATAAACATAGTTGTGCATGCTCTGCAAAACAAGAAAATGCAAGCCAACACTAATAATAGCGCTGAGCCGCGTCATCAACCCGAACAGGAGGAAAACAAGGAACAGGATATAAACAAAGATCAGGGTTTTGACCAGGAGAAAGTATTCGAATTGATAGCCGTGGGCAATCAGATAGTTGTAAAAGGCATAAGCAGACACCCCGGTATGATCGAGGGAAGCATCCATTATCTCAGGCTTGATGTACGCTTCTTCCGAAAAGAACAAACGGTAGTCTGCGTAAAAAGATAAAAAGTGAATAATGGATAGCGCAGGCACCATAATCCTAAGAAAGAAGTGCCAGGTATGATTTTTTATCGAAGTAGTAAACATGGCGATTCAGATTAGTTGAATTTTAGTTGAGTCTCTTGTTCTTCAACACTTTTTCGGCTCAGCAGCAGGATTCTTGCTGGAAGAAGATTCACTGCGGCACTACCGGTTTCTCTGGTTTCCTTCATCGAAGGGAAATTTAATACCGTATAGGTTACTTGAAAATAATCGCAGTTCACCTTGTTTTGTCGCATGACGTTTAGGGCGATGTTTTTTAGGGTCAACTCATTGTATTTTTTGTTGAGCGAATCGATCTTGATGTTTAAGTTCTGGTTTTCTTTGGGAACAAGGTCATTGATCAGGTCTCCAAAAAAACCGCTAAAGCGTTGCGCTCCTTCATGGGTGTTGAATGTTGGGGTCATTTTGTTCTTACAACCTTGCACCAGCAACACGCTGTTGCTCCTCACATTTGGAGCAAAAAAGCCAAAGCCGCAATTGGTGCCAGTCACCTGTCCGTAGTAATTGAAAAGCGGTAAACTATTGGTTTTATGGATGAATTTGAAAGCTGTATTGGTTTCTTCCAAGTCGTAAAAACGCATGTGAACGCCCCGGGTACCTCCAATTGAATTTAACAGGATAGCCGTAAGGTGAAACCCAACAAAGCAGAACAATGCGCTGCGCAGCAGAAATCGCTTGCTTATTTTGACTTTTTGACTAAGCAGGTAGTACATAATTTCTATTTTTTGTCGTGATTGTTGTTGAACGCCTCAAGGAAGGCCAAGGGAATAAAGAGAAGGTAAAAAATTGAGCTGGTGAACATTCACTTGATTAAATGCCTGTCCACCAGGCTCAATTCTTATACCGGATTTGGTAATTGTTTTCGAAGGCCAAACACTAGCGGCTATACTTTGCCAGGACGCGGTTTAGCTGCTCCACAGTTTGTTGGTCCTCCGGAGCGAGGGTAGCATTATCGTATTTGATAAGATTCTCTTCAAACATCATTATGAAGTTGAATTTTTTGCGGAAAATCCAGTTGCCCTTCAAAGAGACTTTTGGGTCAAGGTCTATGGAACCTTCTCGTGAACTCCAATCGCCCAAATTATACTGGCGTGCGAGTTCATTGCCAAGCAATTGAGCATCGGCTTCGCTAAACCTTGCGGACAAGTCAATCTGGTACAATTGTTCTCCAATACGGGTCACGCCGTCGTTGGGGCCAACTGAAAAGGACATCAGCCCGAGTGCAGCTACAAGTACTGTTGTTACAAGTAATAGTTTCATGATAAATAATGATTTGGTTAATGCTTACTCTATTCAGGCTTTTCAGCGTACGCCTCTATATGTTTTTGCAAAATATATAGCATGAGACTGGCCTTAAAGACACGGTATGGTTGTGCCTTTACTGCGTTGTTGGTTCAAAAATTCAGGATTGTTAGGCCGGGTTATTTTTTCAAGGAAATGGCCTCCGTTGTTTTTCCACCCGTGGGCCTAAGTTCAAAACCAGAGTAGTACAAATTCCCGTTCGGCAAAACCTTTAGTACAGCGCCAGAACCGCGTTCTATCCCATCTGATATTGCCGTGTGATCATCAAGGGCGTTAAACCCTATGCTGTCCTCCGCATCTGAAATGGAGTCTTTGCGGTAAAGCACGATTTTGTTTCCAATACATTTTATGGATACAGGTTTCATCGTAATGGAATTGGGGCAATCATTGGTCACATCATAAGCCCCTGCACGGTTTTTCCAGTTCTTGCTCAATGGAATACCGGTGTCCTTCACCGATAGTAGTTGCGCTGTTTTGCCTCTATTGTCCAAGGCTTTCATGTAAATTCGGCCATCAACTTTGTTAAAAGCGAACATAGCGGCTTTTACAGGAATAGGGATTATTTGCAGCAGTTTGTATTTTGTTGTGTACAAATTTTGCTTGTTTCGTTTTAATATCAAGGTGTTTTTTCCTTGCTTGAACCTGATTTTATGCCGCCCAATTTTCTTTAATTGAAGGAAATCTTCGCCGCCACCGCCATAGGTGCCTTCTATTTCTCTGTGGTCAATATGATCCGCTGCGCATGCTGCGGTTGAAAAGGCCTGTGTCGGGGCAGGCTTGAGCACAACACCTTTAAAGTTGGACATATAGCTTGCCATGATTTTCTGCGACAGTCTGCTGCGCATTTTTCCGCCTTTTTCAGCGTTGCTCAGGATGATTATGCCCACACCAAGTTTTGGATATATGAACAAAAGCGAGTGGTGTAAGCGCAGGTCGCCAGCGTGCCCTATTCCGTGGCCTATTATGGAGTCCTGGTTGGTATGCATGGGATGGATAAACATGCCATATCCGAAAACGTCGTCTGTTGGAAGTTTCAGATTGCCAAGCTGATTGCGCGTCATCTCCTCAAAAGTTTCCTTTCGCACGATCATTTTCCCACTGCCTTTCGCTTCATCCAGGAGCATTTGAGCAAACTTAATCATGTCCCCCATGCTCGATTCAATTCCACCAGCAGCTATATCACGAATGGCATTTTCTTCTATTTCAGTACTGTCCATCAAATATCCTTTCGTTCGACCAGGAATTGTCCCCAGCGCTTCCGATACCGTACTGTTGTCCATGCCGAGCGGACTAAATATGTGCGCTTTGATGTACTCCCCGTAACTAAACCCGGAGATTTGCTCAATCAGGCAGCCTAGCAACCCAAAGCCAATGTTTGAGTAGGTCATTTTGAGTCCCGGTGGAACAGTTAGTATCTCCTGATTAACTAAAGGTATTAAGTCGCCTTGTGCAACTTTTTGTACACGGGTAGGATTATTGGTGATGTCATCGGGGAGCCCCGACGTATGTGTTAATAAGTCTTTGGTCGTTATCTTCCGAAATCCGGGCTGGGTTTTTAGGTTTAAAGTCGGGAGGTATTGTTCTATTGGCATATTTAAATCTACCTTCCCCTGCTCCACCAACTGCATCACCGCAAAAGCCGTGAACATTTTACTGATTGATCCGATGCGGAACCTGATTTGATCATCCACGGGCACTTTGTTGGGTAAGTCAGCGTATCCAAAAGATTGATTAAATAGTATCTGATGCTCTTGTATCACAGCCACCTGTGCACCAACAATATGGTTGTCAACCATCAGTTTTTGAGCTTGTTTGTGTACACTGTCTCGAAAGTTCTGACAGGAGGCTGCATCAAATACTTGTTGCGACGTTGTAATGGATGCGGTCAAAAGGAATACTAAGAGCACCTGATATTTCATAATTGCAGTTTTAGATTATTCTACTACAAAGGTCTTTTGGGGCAACCTGTTATGCAAGGACAAATTTACAGGTTTCGGACACCCCAAATTTCTGGTCAATGTGGAGCGGTATCAATTATTATTATGTAGTTTTGCTGTTGGACAGGTGTGAGCGTGTTCCAATCTTCTGGTGATTGGATGTATCCCCAAAGCATGAGCAAGTAAATAAACCAAGGTAGCATAGTCTTGAAATTTTGATTGTGAATTGATTGTGTGATCGATTAGCTGTAGCAAAAGTGAAGCACTCACGATGCCGCTACAAGGACACAGGGATTCAATTCGGACAGGTCAAATATTAAAAAAAAGCAAAAATTAATTTCGTAAAATATTGATAAATAAATGTTTACGAAATTAAAACCCTTTGAATGCATGGTAATATCGGGTCGGTATTTGCATTAGGACAATTTTGCATAAATTAGACACCCCAAATTTTGAGTGCATATCAAGTTGATTCATGCTGTATTGGCTGATATTCAGGCACTTGGAAAAGTTTCTTCCAGCAAATTGATAGAGAATAGGCCCTAAATTCCTGGCATCAAGCCATTTTTATTAGTGCAATCATCGCCGCCAACAGATGCCATTTCGGTACATGCGGTTCATCTTTAATCAAAACAGACAAAGGCTTCACCATGGAATCGCTCAAAGAAATCACCTATACGCTAACCCGTTATCAGGTGCGTCAGGTTGATGTTATCACCAACCCCGACTTAAAACCATCCAAAAAAGACAACCGGTATTGGGAGGCTTATGTTGGATTACGCGAACAGCGCTGGCCTGATGATGCGGCGATGGCGGCACATTTTGGCATGGAATATCCCAGTAAAAATTACAATCGGTTTAAAAACGAACTCAAAAACCGGCTTTGGAATACCCTGCTTTTTACGGAAGGGATGGGGCCTGACCAGAACGAATACATCGCCATTTATCACCAACTCTTGCAAAAATGGGCAGTATCGGAGGTGCTGAAACATCGGGCAGCCTACCAGGCTTACCGGGAATTGGCAAATGAATGCCTGATTACCGCATTAAAATATGAGTTCGTCAAAACAGTGGTGGATATCACCAACTCCCTCAAAGCGCATTATTTTTTAGCAGCTACCAATAAGAAGGAGTACCAGCGTATCAGAACCATTCACGCAGAATACTGGCCAGTATACCTTGCCGATGTCGGCATTCGCGATGCGTACGAATGTTTCGTTGCTGATTTTGTCACCATAAAAGGGTTTAAGAAAAAACATGCGCTGGAGGCAGAGCAATTGGTGGCGGAATTCAAGGAAACAGCAGCTAAAGTCAATACCATCGATTTCCAATTCCATTACAAGGTGCTGCATTTCTACGCTAAAGCACTTTGTCATGATTGGCAGGCAGCACTGCTTGTCGCCGATGCGGCAATTTGCTTTTTTGAATCGAAGCCATTTTTAATCAACGCCTATTTAATAGGTTTCAATTACCAAAAAGCCTCTTGTCTGCTGATGCTGGCCAGGTACGATGAGGCTAAGGTGGTGTTGGATAAGTCCTTGCCATTGGCGACAGCCGATTCCAGCCACCATTTCAAAAATCGCGAACTTGCCACCGTGAACGCCTTATATGTAGGCAGATACACAGAAGCCTGGGAAATATGCAAAACCGTGATGCGAAAGGAACGTTTTGAAAAAATACCCCTGATTGATCAGGAAACCTGGCGCATTTACCACGGATACCTGCATTTCTTGGCCCAAACCGATCGCCTCGAACTTTCTCCTAAAGAGAAAAGCGAGCTGCCGAAGTTTCGACTCTCCACTTGGCTCAACGATCTGCCTTTGTACAGCCTCGACAAGCGCGGTGCCCAGATACCCGTGCTGATATTCCAAACCCTGCTACTGTTTTCAGAGCAGCGCTGGGACGAATTGGAGAACCGCATCGAATCACTTCGGAAATTCCGGCAGCGCAACCTTGATCCCAACAACGAGCATTTTCGCACCAACTGCTTTATCCAACTGCTTGAATTGCTGCCCAAATACGCACATAGCCTCCGTGCCTTGCCGAAAGCCGCTGCGCCTTTGTTGAAAAAAATGTCGTCCGGGAAATTTGACATTCTGGACCGGACTTTTGAAATTGAAGTTGTGCCTTATGAGCGTCAATGGGCCTGGATTGAGGAGATGGTGGGGTAGGCCTGAGGGCGTTTTGGCGCTTTGCAGGAACTATTGTAAATTTGCAAAGGGTTATAGGTATATGCGGGAAACCAAATAACTTTGTACCATACTTACTGAGTTCAACTTTTTTTAAACTGACAAATCCAATGCGGATCGTTTTTGAAATTGAAAATATTGCCCAACTGGATGAAATTAAAGAATGGTTGGCGGACAAAAAAATTGTCATTGATGCCCCTCCCGCGCGTATGACGGCTAAAGTATTAATTAATCGCTTGCAAAAATATAAGGTGCAATTGCCTTTGAATTACAAGTTTAACCGGGACGAGGCAAATGAAAGATAGGGTTTTTGTTGACACAAACTTGCTGATTTACTCGATCAGTAATGATGCTGACAAAAAATTGAAGGTAGAAAACCTGCTCCAACAGGAGCTTGACTTCGTGATTTCTACTCAGGTAATCAATGAATTTACCCATACATGCCTGCGCAAGAAACTGCTTCCGTTGACGGAAATTCGTCGGATTGTTTCAGATTTTTTCTTGTTTTTTGAAGTGGTTTTGTTAACCTAAAATATCATCGGTACTGCCTTTGACATAAAAGAGCGGTACTCTTTTTCATACTATGACAGCCTCATTGTAGCGGCTGCCATTGAAAATGGTTGTTCCGTTTTGTTCTCTGAAGATTTACAAAATGATCAACTTATTCAGTTAGAGCTGACCATTTCCAATCCTTTACTTTAATGCCATTCATAAATAAGAACATTCAATGCACCAAGGCCAATGAAAATATTCGTTGGTGGCGGTTTGTTGATTGAGTATGAAAAGCAAACCAAAACGGAGCTTCTAGAAGCGCTTCTAATGAGCCAGCATCAGATAAAATCAAAAATGAAATTGTTTTTGAGGTGGCTGCGTCATGAACTCTATGATCGTTTCAACAAATATTCAAACAAGCGGACTTTCAAAACGCCCATTTTGGGATGTTGATTTTGAAAGTCTTGATCCCGAGCGGGATAGCTTGTTTATTGTAGAAAAAGTGTTCAACTACGGCATTTTGGAGGACTATCGAACGGTTTTCGCCATTTATGGCACTGCTCGAATCCGCAAGGATATCGTCAGCGCGTCCTACCTCAATGCAACACCACTTGCTGCACATCCATAATCCGGCCATCCCTCCTGAATACCAAGGTCAATATACCCGGACCAAGCCCTACTAGGCTCACATTATTCTCGCTGAAAAGCAAGGATTGGGTATGCCGTACCCTGCCCAGCACATCGCTAATATCCAACCTGAGTGGTGCAGCTTCTAGCGGAATAGAAACCCGAATCAGCCCTGTGCTAGGGTTAGGAGAAATGCCTACGCTGATGCTCTGCGGCTGATTTGTCGCTACCATAAAAGGCACCTCAAACGAAGCGGATATTGAACATCCTTGGCTGTCCGTTATGGTGACGGCATAGGAGCCTGCCGCGAGCCCCTCCAACATTGAGCCCATGCTGCCGTTTTCCCATTTATAGGTATATGGCATTGTCCCGCCCGAAACCGAATCAAGCATAATGGCCCCATTTGGCAATGGCATGTCGTTGCTGGGTGTTATGCTGGCGACAACTTCCAGGGCATCGGGTTCTGCGATGGTGATTTGCAGGGTTTTGCTGCAATAGTCGGCATCAGACACGGTGACCTGGTAGGCTCCGGCGGGCAATATATCCCGAAAGCCGCCTGAGGTGCCGTCTGACCAAGCGTAGGTATATGGCGCAAAGCCGCCCTGGGGGAGCAGGGAAATTTCTCCGTCTGAGGAACCAAAGCACAAGGCATCCTGCCAATTGCCCGCAGCGCCGAAGCGCGGGGTCTCGAAAGCGCCGATTTCCGGGGCAGCCCCCTGCCAGCGTTCGTTCCCGTCATAGTCCTTGTCCAGCCCAAAACGCGCCACCCACGCACCATCGCCCTGATCCAACAAGGGAGAACAGCCCGCTAGGCGGTAATCCCCATTGGCGGTGTCCCGCAGCATGGGGTCTATATTGAAAAACATGTTGGGGCCGCAGCGGAGGGAGTCGGTTGGGGCAAAGCCAAGACGAGCTGTTTCGCAGTTTTCTGTGTCGATATAGGTATTGGCCACATATTGGTAGGCACCGTTTGTGGACATCCAATTGCTTTCCCCGTTACTATTGTTGCCGATGAAAATACAATTTAGGATTGTGTCTTTTGAAAGGCCAACCCCCCCAGCACGTATCCCGCCACCCCCACCCATCGTATCTACCGTGTTGTTGATAAAAGTACAGCTGGTGAAATAGTTGGAATAATAGCAGCGGACTGCCCCGCCCCTTGTTTTAGAGTGATTGCCAATGAAAAGACAGTTCTCGGCCCGCAAAAAATCGATGTTCATAGCCCCACCCATTCCAGCAGAATTTTTTTGGAAGAGGCAGTTTTTTGCATGAATATTACTACCACTCAATGCCCCTCCGGAACCACCAGCCAGGCCTGCTTTTGCAACATTGGAAATAAAAGCACAATTGAAAAACTTTAGGGGTTTCGCGCCCAGTACTGCTCCACAATATACCCCACCATTGGTTTTTGCCTTATTCTTCAGGAAAAGGCAGTTCGAAAAGGTAAAATCAGCATTGAGGTTATAGTTATAAATAATACCAACCCCAACGAAATCCGCAAAATTTTCCTCAAAATTACAGCTATCTACGAGCATCGGGAGCTGTTGCGAAGGGCCGATCACGATATGCAAAGCACCGCCTTCAATCGCACGGTTCCACTTGAACGCGCAACTTTTAATCGTAAACCCTCCCGAGCCAACAGAGAAGTTCACCCCGATAGCCCCACCCCCCGCGTCGCAACAATAGCTTTCGATAAAACGGCAGTTTGCAATGGTCACAAAAGTGCTTGTGTCGGGGGATGGGCTGTACAAAAAAATCCCGCCCCCGTAGCATTTGTGCTGGTCAACACCACAGTCCTCGCCATTAAAAGGCCCTGCCTGCATGTTAAAGATGCGGAAGCCGTCAATAAGGGTGCTGGAATCGGTGCCGGCACAATAGATTACGTTGTACCCAGGGAAAAACTCGGGGGTTTGGTTAAATTCAAATTTACAGCTCAAAATCGTTTCGTGGGCTGTTGGGTCGCGCTGTGCCTCCGTTGTTTCCCACCCGGCGAACCCGCCGAGCAGCTTTACCCCGCTGACCATGGTGAAGGTATTGGTGACACCATAAATAAAGGGCATGTAGTGACCGCTTGCTACCCATACAGCATCGCCATGCTGGGCAGTGGGAAGGGCTGCGCTCAGTTCCTGGAAGGCATCGGCCCAAGTGCTGCCGTTGTTGGCTCCCGTGGCAGACTTGTTCACGTAGATGATGGATGC
>JBBRWA010000031.1:0-29405 GCA_038246345.1 Chitinophagales bacterium | reverse complement strand
TCAATCAAGCGCTCAATGCTGTTGTGCATGTACACCTGCGTAGCGGCAAGGTTGGAGTGTCCCAGTAATTCTTTGATGGCATTGAGTTCCGCGCCGTTGTTGGAGAGGTGGGTGGCGAAAGAGTGCCGCAGCACGTGGGGGCTTCGTTGCTCCACCGTCGTCACCAGGGAAAGGTTTTTTCGGACAATTTGGTAAATACTTTCAGGGGAAAGTTGCTCCGCTTTTCGGTTGAGGAACAGCCAAGGTTCTTTGGTACTGGGGAACATAGCAGCCCGCAACGCCAGAAAGTTGTCGAGCAGGTCTGATAGGTAGCTTGCAAAAGGGAGCATCCGCTCTTTGTCGCCTTTGCCGCGAACGCGCAGTACCTGGCGTCCCGAATCAATATCGCTGATTTTCAAGTTGGACGCTTCACTGCGGCGCATGCCTGTGGCATACAGCAGTTCTAGCAACAGGCGTTGCTGTTGCCCGCCAAAATCCCCGGCAAATTCAACATGGGTAAACAGTGCCGCCATCTGGCTTTCCTGCACATATACGGGCAGCCGTTTTCCGGTACGCGGCGCAATCACTTTTTTCATCGGGTCTTTTTTCATCAGCCCGCGCTTGCGCAAAAATTTGAAATAGGTTTTTAGGCAAGAAAGCCGCCGGTTGATGCTTCGGGGGCTTTGCCCGGCTTCCATTTGGGCTACTATCCAGGAGCGTATATGCAAATGCCTTAGCTCGTCGAGCGAGCTAAGGCATTGATGTTCAACGAGGTGGGTTATAAAACCCTCCAAATCGCTTTGATATGCTTTCAAGGTGTGCGGCGAAAAACGACGCTCCAAGGAAAGGTAGCTCAAAAACGACTCTTCGTAAAACATTTATTTAATGTGATAATGTAATAATTTGACAATGTGATAATGATCGAATGTACGCCAATTATCAAATTATCGAATTAACTAATTATCAAATTAATCAATCGTTTTTGTTGCCGTACATGTCCTCTTTGTACACCGCTTTCAGTACCTCTGTACGACGTGTTACAGATGGTTTGGTGAAAGCCTTGCGGCGACGCAGTTCCTTCAGGATACCGGCTCTTTCAAATTTACGTTTGTACTTCTTCAGTACCTTGTCGATCACTTCGCCGTCTTTTACTTCGAGGATAAGCATAAAATTACTCCTTTTTTGTTGAAAAATGTCTATTTTTGAAAACAGGGCTGCAAAGGTACTTTTTGTTCTAGAAAAAACCGCGTAGAATTTTATTTTTTCAAAAAAAGACTTCCATCGCCACCCGAAAAGTGTTGGCATGTGCCTCTACGATGTCTGCAATACGGGGAGAATAGCCACCGCCCATGCTGACGGTGACCGGGAGTTGATGCTTTCGGCAAAATGAAAGCACTTCCAGATCGCGTTTGCGGCAACCTTCACGGCTCAATGCAAGCCGCCCCAGCTTATCGGAAGCCAGTACATCCACACCGCTTAGGTAAAACACAAAATCGGGTTGAAATTCATCTGCAATTCGCGGTAAGTTTTCCCGCAAAATGTCGAGGTAAGCCTCATCCCCCATGTCATCCGGCAAACCAATATCTAAATCCGATTTTTCCTTGCGCAGCGGGTAGTTGCGTTCGCCGTGCATGGAGAAGGTAAATACCCGAGGGTCGTCCCTGAAAATACTGGCCGTCCCATTTCCTTGATGGACATCAAGATCGACGATCAGGATTCTCTTGGCTAATTTTTTGTGCAACAAGTAGTTAGCTGCAACTGCCTGGTCGTTGAAGCAACAAAAGCCCTCACCGCGGTCGGCAAAAGCATGGTGGGTGCCGCCGGCGATGTTCATGGAACAACCGTATTTCAAAGCGTATTGCGCACATTCGGTAGTACCCTGTGAAATATGCCGCCCGCGCCGCACAAATGTCTCATTGATGGGAAAACCAATGGCTCGAATTTCCTTTTCTGTGAGCTGCAAATTGTTCATCCGTTTCCACCAATCCGCTGTGTGGGTCAGCAAGGCTGTTTCCGCTTTCATCAATTCCGGGTGAAAAAAATGCTCCTCTGTGAGCGTTCCCTCCCAAAGCAATTGCTCCGCCAACAACTCATACTTTGCCATTGGGAAGCGGTGTCCTTCTGGCAATTGGTACTTGTAGATGGGGGAGTAAGCAACCTTTAACATTGATAATGAGGTTTCATGATTAAAAGGTTTCATGGTTAAGGGTTAAAAGGTCTCATGGTTTCAAGGTTTCATGGTTAAAAGGTTTCATGGTTAAGGGTTCCTATGTTTGGCTTAAGCCAAAAACCTGAGCCAAGCGAACGAACCCTTAACCATGAAACCTTTTAACCCTGAAACCCCCTTTTATTGTATAATCACGTTTAGCGTTGTTTGCCCCGATTTGCCAATAAGGTTTAGTTGATAGATCCCTTTTGGAAGCTTTAGACTTTCAATTGGGATATTTGTCAGACCTTGTTTTACCGTGCTATTGATGGCTTTTACCAGTCTTCCTTGCGTGTCTACCAGGTGTAACTGGATGTTTTCAGATACTTGACTTTCAATTCTCACGACAAAATCGCCGGCACTTGGGTTGGGCAAAACACTGATGCTCATCTGCTTCGATAAGTCTTTTGTTCGGCTGGTGAGCGTAATGGTTTTTGTCTTGGTGGCAGTGCTACATTGGTTTCCCGCTGTCAAAACGACGTTGTAGGTTCCGGGAACGGCGTAATCATGCACCGGGTTTTGCAGACTGCTGTTCATGCCATCGCCAAAATTCCAGAGGTAAAAGCTGGCATTGGTGCTGGTGCTGGTGAAGCTGACGCTGAGGTTGTTGGCCGTATTTGAAAAGTTAGACGCTGGAAATGGCAGTACCATCAAATTATGGAAGGTCGTGTCGGATCCGTTTGCATTGGTCGCAAAAAGGCGGATTGTTTTTGTGCCCTGGGTCGTAAAGATGACCGAGTGTGGGCCTGATCCGCTTGCTGTTTGTGGCGCTGATGTTGTAGCAAAGTTCCAGAAGTATTGCGTATTGGGTATCATGGTATTGGCCAGGAAAATGGTTGACTGGTTACGGCAAACCGTGTCGGCTGGGTTCAAAATTTCAGCAAAAGGGGCTTCAAACTCTTCTATACCAATATTGTCTAGAAATGTATTGTTGCCATACCCGTTGATGGATACAAAACGAATGACAACGGACTGACCTTTAAAGGCTTCAAGATCTATGACCTGTCTTTTCCAATTGGAAGCGCTGTCTGGCACGAAAAAGACCGTGCTGGTGGACAAGGTGCTCAGCTCCGGGTCAAATTTTTCATAAATAACAACAGGCTGTGCACCCAGGTCGCAACTCGGGAAGAGTTCGACCCGCAAGCCCTCCTGATCGGTTTCATTAAAACGACGGTGCGCCAGGTCGAATACTAGGGAAGGGTGCTTGATACTGTCTAAATTTACCGGGATCATATACAAATAGTCCTCCGCACCCTTTTCTTGATATTGGTAGTGGTTTAGGAATATGGCACGGGTAAGGGTTCCATCTTTCCCGATCAAATCTGGATAATTATTGGTCAATTTCCAGGTATACTTGCCGTCTGGGTTGTTGACAACCCATCCAAATGGCAGGGCGCCAACGGCTTCAAAATCTTCTACAAACACCGTAGAAATGGCATTGGCAACCACGGGCAATGTTAGGGATAAGGTATCATTGTAATGGGTAACATCGCCCGGGTATTCAGACCATATTTTCAAACTAATAATACCGTTTGTGGAAATAGAAATTGGGGTCTGGAAACTGAAATTAAGGGAGTCGCCAGGCAGAATATCCGGTTGTGTTTCAGATACAATTGGTTCGTTGTTAACCTGATAGCTTATTGTAGCGCCGGTCGATAAACTCAGGCCGCTATTTTTTATTCTAACAGATACAGGCTGAGGACTAGCGGAACAAAACACGATGGCATCGCCCACAGGGTCGAGCAATTGGTTGAGCCAAATATCGCGATCCTGCGGGCAGTTTACCAATTTGCCGGGCCAATTCACGGCAATCGATCGTCGGCCCTGAATGCCGTTGGGATGACTGGAGCGCACTGCCAACCATCGGGCCAATCCTGCATTGCTGATGGGAAAAGTCAATCGGTTGGTATTGGAACTGCCAATCAGCTCCATGTATTTGGCGCCCAACATATAAACATCATAGGATAAGCTGTCATTGACCTTGTCCCATGACAGGGTCATCGAGTCTGGACAAACCTTTTCAACGACAAGGTTTTGGGGGACGGGCACAATACTCAACGGGAAATCTACGGTATCACGACTCATATCTCGGGTCAGCAGCAGCTTTACAGTGCCGCTAATGGTATTCGGGATCGTCCAGTCATACATCCTTTTGTCTCCGGATAAGGTGGTAATTGTGGAGAAATTGGCGCCACCGTCGGTTGAATAGCTCAACGTAAAGTTAGATATGGTACCGAATGCATCCCAATGCAAGCGCTCCTGCTCTCCAGTGACAAAACCTTCTCCGCCGGCTGGATAAGTGAGCTTTACATCATCCGTTAAAAATTCCCAAACCAATTGATATTCCTGTGGCCCTGTTGGCACATCGGTTCCTTTAACTTTCACCGTATAAATACCAGGAACCGGATCATTGATCGATACCTGTTCCACGTTGTTGAGCGAATCACGGCCTTTTACCGCGGGGCTGTTCAAAGCGGCGGCTGTTGGTGCAGCGTTTAGTTTCCAGGGCAAATATTCGGTTCCGCTGGCGGAGACAATCCTAATATCCAGGTCGTTTATTAAGGCACGTGCTGCTTGAGCATTAGCAGGCGGATCTGCCCACACGATCATCACACGTGCCAGTCGGGTATTTGCGGGGATGTCTACAACATGCGTCATTTCAGCGCCTTGGTCTACTTGCGCTTGAGTATATCGGTTTTGCTCCAATAGTTGAAAAGCACGGAAAGCATTCATACCGCCCCACCCGAATTTGAAATCAGGGCCTGCATTTCCCAGGTCATTTGCCGTATTTAGTATGGCGGCTTTCAACAAACTGGCATTGGGCTCTTGCCCGCCGTGGAAACTTTTGTAGGCTTGCGTCAATTGTGCCAAACAGCCGACAATACCCGGTGCAGCACCAGAAGTGCCGCCAAATTCTATGTAGGTATTGTTAATAGCAGTAGAAAATTGTTGTTTTCCATTGGCACAAATATCTGGTTTAAGTCGGCCATCATGCGCGGGACCCCGGCTTGAGGTTGCATCGAGGGTGCCATCCTGGAGCACATTTCCGACAGTAATGCAGTTTTTTGCCATCTTATGCCCTCCGGTAATATTGCCCCATGTTGCCCCCGCTCCATAGTTGCAGTCGTTCAGCCCGGAGTTCCCGGATGAAAACACGTGCATGAACGTAGGGTGTTCAAAAAGCTGTTTGTCGACCGTTTGGGCTGCCAACGTGTACCCGGTATTGCAGCCACTGGAGTAGGAAGTATTGGTAAGGGTAATGCCCTCATTTAAGTGTAGGAACAACGTTGCATCTTGGAATTCCTGGTCAACATCCAGGGAGAATATTTCTGCGCCTGCGGCCATGCCTTTTTTTGTTGGATCGAGGTTGCCAGCGCCCCCCAAGATGCCCCCTACGGCATCACCATGATTGCCACTGCTTGCCGGAGCGTCAGCTAAATTGGTCAGTCGGCCTTGAAAATCAATATGAGGGCCCAGTTGCCCATCGTCGCGCACGAGGGTACGAACACCTGCTCCATTGAATTTTTTACCCAATGGATGCGCCACATCAAGCATATTACTGCGGTGTAGCGAACGGCCTCGGGTATCATCTTTCGTTGCGGGAGGGGATGCCAATTCGAGGTACTGAATAAAAGGAAGTCCAGCCTTTAAAACAAGTTCATCCTGGCGTATGCTTACCTGTATAAACCCGTTTTGTGTGCCTTCCTTCCGCACAATCATGCCATTTTCGCGACACCGTGCAGCACCTTCCTCGATGGATATGTTAGGATAGACTTGTATGTTGATATCCAGCCATTCGCCATGTACAGCCCAAACGCCATAAGGTGTTTCTCGGAGGCTTTTTGCCATTTTCCACTCCGGTTTCAGGGGTACGACACTTATTGGATTAAATCGATCAAGTTGTTGGAAATCAATGCTTTCGGGAAGCATCAGCAAGTAAGTTGCCGGGTAAATATAGGTAACGACATCAATGCCTAGTGCCCGCAATGCGCTGCTTTCGCTTGAGTTGAGGGTTTTATTGAACTGTATGTATCGGACAAATTTTCCTCGTACCAATTCCTCATTGGACACAGGAATGTCTTGTTTGCGGGTTTTAAAATTATTGGGAAAAACCTCCGTTCCCCAGGAAAAGCGGACAGGCTTTGATTCTTGTGCCATAGCGCTGAAGGCAAAGGCTAAACAGGGTATTAAAAAGCGTAAATTTCTCATGGATATTCGGATTTTTTCCAGAATTGCAGGTGTTTGTACTAGTGGTGTATATGGTAACGCTCAAATGTAATGGTCTTTTTATTATGCGTCCACAGGCATTGCCATTTTGATATTGCCGAACTGCGACATTGTAGCTCAAAACACAAGTTTAAGCAACCTATCATTATTTTTTTCTTACAAGGTTTGCAAAATGTCTAAAATCCCTTATTTTTGTAATCTCATTCATGTTCATCTACTCACCTAAACACCTCTAAAACTTTTCAATACCGAAAAGGAAAGGTGTAAAAAACTAAAAGCTTTTGCCATGGGAAACTGGGAAAAGAACAAAAAAGACTCCCGCCGTCCGGAAGATCGCGATATCAATCAGCAATTCCAGGACCACAAAAAGAAAAAACTTAAACCAACAGAAAAAACAAAGTATCGCCTTAAACCGGTGGTGAAAGACGAAGAAGACGAAGACGAATAGTACAAAACCGCACAAGAAAAATTCGAGCTGCTCCTGGAACGGGGCGGCTCGTTTAGTTTGTACGCCTGTGCTGCAACCACCATTCGCTATGCGCAAAAAGAGTCCCTTTGTCAACACAAACGCCTAACAATTATCACATTATCAAATTATCCCATTATCAAATTATAGCTACATTTGCCCCTACTCAAAACTTAGCCATGCCCGATATTCACCTGCACCCCCATTACCACGAGCACAAAGAAGAGCACTTTAGAAACTCAGAATTCGTCACAGATGTGGTCATTGGAATGGCTGATGGCTTGACAGTGCCTTTTGCTTTGGCTGCCGGCCTATCGGGGGCCATAGATTCATCGAGCATCGTCATGACGGCAGGGGTAGCCGAAATTGTGGCGGGCTCTATTGCCATGGGACTTGGCGGCTATTTGGCGGGCCAAACCGAAGTAGAGCACTACGATTCTGAGCTGGCCCGGGAGTACGAAGAGGTGGCGCGCGTGCCAGAACGCGAAAAACAGGAGATTCGTGAAATTCTCGAAGAATACGGCTTGACGCCTTCCACCCAGGATGTTGTGGTAGATGAATTGTCCATGAATAAAGACCACTGGGTCAAGTTTATGATGAAGTTTGAGCTGGGACTGGAAAAGCCCGACGAGCGCCGTGCGGCGAAAAGTGGCCTTACCATCGGTACTTCCTATGTAATAGGCGGCCTTATCCCCCTCATTCCCTATTACTTTTTTGACAATGCCAGCGAGGGTCTTAAATATTCTGCCGTGGTGACACTGGCTTGCTTGTTGGTATTCGGTTGGTTCAAAAGCAAGGTAACAGGCCAGCAGCCATTTAAAGGAGCTTTAAAAGTGGCGGCTATCGGTACTGCGGCGGCTACTGCGGCTTATTTTGTGGCAAAGATGATACAGTTTTAAAGAAACGGATGACGTTTACGAACTACTAAGTAGAAAACTGTATTAGTTTTGCCGCCGTTTTGGGCAAAAGGCCCAACGATTTTCATTTTCACATCAAACTAAAACCTACCGGATGAGTTCTCTGGTTTACTTCTTACCAATCTTTGGGGTTATTGGCCTCATTTACATGTTCTTCCTGCAAAAATGGGTCACCAAGCAAGATGCTGGCGATGCCAAAATGCAAGGCATCGCGAAGAACATCGCCGACGGTGCAATGGCTTTTTTGAAAGCAGAATACCGTATTCTAGCTATTTATGTGGTAGTAGCGGGCGCATTGCTCGGCTGGCTTAGCACACAAGTTGAATCGAGCCACCCGCTGATCGTTGTGGCCTTCGTTATCGGTGCTTTGTTCTCGGTATTAGCTGGCTACATGGGCATGCGCATTGCTACCAAAGCAAACGTGCGCACGACACAAGCCGCACGTACCAGCTTGGCCCAAGCGCTCAAAGTATCCTTTAATGGCGGTTCTGTTATGGGACTTGGCGTGGCTGGCTTGGCTGTTTTGGGCCTCAGCGCACTCTTCGCCATATTTTATATCTTCTTCATGGATGGTTCATACACCATTGAAGCTGGAGGACCGCGCATCATGTCGCGTGTGTTGGAAGTACTCGCCGGCTTTTCTGTGGGTGCTGAATCCATCGCATTGTTCGCCCGTGTAGGTGGTGGTATTTACACCAAAGCTGCCGACGTAGGTGCTGACCTCGTGGGTAAAGTAGAAGCAGGCATTCCAGAAGACGATCCGCGCAACCCTGCCACCATCGCCGACAACGTTGGCGACAACGTGGGTGACGTAGCGGGCATGGGTGCCGACCTTTTCGGTTCTTATGTTGCCACTGTATTGGCCGCTATGGTACTGGGTAATTCCGTTATTCGCGATTCAGGCGGCATTGATGACGTGTTTGGCGGCATCGGCCCCATCCTGCTACCAATCGCTATAGCAGGTATCGGCATCCTCCTGTCCATCGTGGGCATGTGGGCAGTACGCCTTAAAGAAGGCGCTGAAGTGAGCGCTGAAACGGTGCAAAGTGCACTGGATCGTGGCAACTGGGTCAGCATTATCCTGACTGCGGTGGTTTGTTACCCCCTCATCAAATGGATGTTGCCAGACACCATGACCATGACTTTCTTCGGTCAGGGTTCTGTAACAGTAACCAGCACCAGTGTATTCAATGCCACCATGGTCGGTTTGATCGTAGGTGCCTTGATTTCTGCTATTACAGCTTACTATACTAGCTTGGGTCGCAAGCCCGTAATGAGCATCGTGCGCCAGTCGGCCACAGGTTCCGCGACGAATATTATTGCTGGTCTCGCGACGGGCATGATGTCTACCTGGATGCCAATCGTGCTGTTTTCTGGCGCAATTTGGGCTGCGTATTCATTCGCGGGCTTCTACGGTGTTGCCATAGCAGCATCTGCCATGATGGCGACTACCGCCATGCAGTTGGCTATTGACGCGTTCGGCCCTATAGCCGACAACGCAGGTGGTATCGCTGAAATGAGTAAATTGCCAAAAGAAGTACGCGCCAATACCGATGTCCTGGACTCTGTGGGCAACACCACTGCTGCCATCGGCAAAGGTTTCGCGATTGCATCAGCTGCCTTAACGGCCTTGGCCCTCTTCGCCGCGTATGTTGACTTTACGGGTATCGAAGGCATTAATATTTTCAAAGCGAAAGTTTTGTCTGCCTTGTTCCTGGGTGGTATGATACCGGTTGTTTTCAGCGCATTTGCGATGCAAAGTGTTGGTAAAGCAGCCATGGAAATGGTGGAAGAAGTTCGCCGCCAATTTCGGGAAATTCCAGGATTGCTGGAAGGCACCGGCACGGCTGACTACCAGCGTTGTGTTGAAATCAGCACCAAGGCGGCCCTCCGCGAAATGTTGGCGCCAGGCTTGATTACCATTGTTACCCCAATTGCTGTTGGTTTCATCATGGGTGCAGAAGCACTCGGTGGCTACATGGCGGGCGTAACGGTTAGTGGTGTCATGTGGGCTATTTTCCAATCAAACGCCGGTGGCGCTTGGGACAATGCAAAAAAATCCTTCGAAAAAGGGGTTGACATCAATGGTACCATGTACTACAAAGGCTCTGAGCCACACAAAGCTGCCGTAACAGGCGATACTGTGGGCGATCCTTTCAAAGATACATCCGGTCCATCCATGAACATTTTGATCAAATTGACTTGCCTGGTGGGCCTGACCATCGCGCCAATTTTGGGCAGTGGGCACCAAAGCAAAGGCACCTCGATCAATACAGATGGCATCAATATGTACGAGCGCACGAATCGTGTTGGCACTCCTGGGATGAACTACGGCCAGGGCAACGGCAACAAACTGGAGCAACAGCAGCAAGGAACCACGATCAATTCCACAACGACTACTGGTGGCAATGCTGCACAGCAACAGTTGCAGAAACAGCAGCAACAAGCGGCTCCAGCGAAGGGAATGACACAGGAAGAGAAGGAGGCAATGAGAAAAGATGCCGCTGAACATCCTGAAAAATACCAGCGTGTAGATCAAAGGCAGTAAGAATTGCTTTTGAATCTGTCGTATTAGTAAAGCGCCATCCTGGAGGTAATCCGGGATGGCGCTTTTAGCTTAAGAATGGCCTGCTTTCCGTTGGCAGATTTGCAGATTAGAATAAAAATATTGAATTTTGCAGCTGGTTTCCTGCTTTGACAATGATTTGAAGCTTGTTTTCGGGCCTCTGCGGGGCAGGGGGATCACCTAAAAAACAACGCTTACATGGACAAATTGACACTCATTATACCTGGATTTTTATTGTTGGCGCTTTTTGAATGGCAATTGACCAAAAAAAAAGCACACTTGTTTTCCCGTGAAAACAGCATCATCAATTTGTGTATCGGTGGCATCGATCGCATTGTTTCGCTGGTACACTTTGCCCTGTTGATACTTTTCTTAGACTATCTGTACGTGAATTATCGGATAAACACCATATCCGATGCCTGGTACAATTGGATATTGGCTTATGTAGCGGTTGACTTTGTTTCCTATTGGTACCACCGGTTCTCTCATAGGATCAATATATTGTGGGCAGGGCACATTACGCACCATTCTTCCAGTTATTATAACTTGACCAATAATTTCAGGACGTCTCCTTTTCAGGGCTTTAACCGCATTATCTTTTGGTGCGTGTTGCCCATTGTCGGGTTTTCTACGGAAATGCTATTTACCACTTTTATTGTCTCCAGTCTATATGATTTCTTTGTGCACACGCAAACAGTGCCCAAAATAAGGTGGCTGGAACATGTATTTATCACGCCTTCTTTACACAAGGTACACCATGGCAAAAACGACATTTATTTGGACAAAAATTATGGCTCCACGTTTGTGATTTGGGACAAATGGTTCAATACTTTTCAGGATGAGACGGAAGCAGTGGCATTCGGAATAAGCAGCCCTGATTATGTTGACAACGACCCAATGCGTGCCATTTTTTTTCATTACCAATATTTGTGGAATACGATTAAAAAAACACCGTCTTTTAAAAATAAAATATTACTGTTGTTAAAGCCACCAGAGTGGAGACCAGATGATTTGCAAACGCTTGCCACAGTTGTTGATAGCGAAAACGCAGGCATGCGCCCAACTTCGGTGCATTCCATGTATGCCTGGTTTGTATTTATACTGTCTACCATGGGCGTTTTTGGTTTGTTGTTGTTTAAAGACATCCTTGACCTGAATTTTTTTATCATCGGCAGTGTTATATTTTTATCTGGGATGGTTGTTGCCACAAAAATATTTACGAAAAACATAAGCATTCATTTAAAAAGGAATGAGCTGATCAAAAACATCTTGGCGATCTTTATTTTGTTGGTTCTGGTATTGAAATATTCCAATCCCCATGCCTGGTTGATATTGACTGCTGTCAGCATTATAACTTTTTTCACCTTGTTCTTACCGAATGCAGCAGAAATTTGGCCTGGTGGCAGTGAGGCAGAGCAGACGCATGAAGCAAGCGGAGCAACGGAGCCTTTTTGAAGGATTTAGTTGGCTTAAGCACATCCGGGACATTATAGAGCAGACTCCAATGGCTGAAGGGAAGACCACGCAGGGCGGGTTAGGGAGGCTAAGGTAGGGTGCTTTGCGTATGAAACAGAATGTTTTATACGCAAAGCAAATTATTTTTTCTAAGCAAAGGGCCTCGCTGGAACCCAAAATGACCCGCCATGGCGCTTCAAGACAAATAAAGCAACCTGTTTACGGATTTATGCTTGCCCAAAGTTTGGGAAGGTATGAGCGTGGGGATTACTGAAGCATCAGATCCTACAACCGTGCTGAAGATACCCTTCCGGTGGAACACGGGCGCAACATCCTTCGTCATTGCACCAAAGGTGAGGTCTCGACGGGACTTGTCAGACGTCCCCTTGGGCGTTAAGATAAAGGGCAAGGAAACCCAATGAGAGAGAAACATGAATCATCCCGGATTTTTATTGGAGGAAAAACAGGTGCAAATTCTGGTATTTGTGTATCCTTATTGGTCGGACGATGAAAAATCGTCCGACCAAGTGGCCCTCGTCCGACCACTTTTCGTGGTCTCGAATAAGTTAGTACCAATTCAGACCCACCTGACTCCTCCTTGCAAAAATCAAAAGAACAAATTCTGAAAATTCGGGATGACTCATGTTTATAATCTTTTAATTACAACTTCACCAACTTTACCTCCTCCCTCATCGACTCCGACTGCACCCTTAACAAATACACCCCAGCCCTCAAAGGTTCAAAGCTCCGGTTAAACACATCCTGCACATTGCCGAGCGTACCACGGACATCAATCAGCATTTTTCCGCTCAAGTCAAACAACTCAACCCGCATTTCCTCAAGGTCTGAAATTCCAGCCGCCATAAATTCAACGCGGCCGCTGCTCGGGTTGGGAAACACATTGATGGACGCTGGATTGGGTGCGGCCACCTCTGGCGTGCTGGTCACGGTGCCTTCATCTGTTGGTTCCAGGTTCCCTGGTGAACTGCGGGTATTTACGGTCGTCGGCGCGGTGTAGGTGGTGTTGACCCAAACCTTTTGTCCCAATTGGGTCGTATTGGCGTTTTTTACCTTGATGGTCACCCATTTGGAGGAAGCTGGATTGTGGGTGATGGTCAGCGGCGCCGCAGCGGTAGAAACCCCGGTAGCTTGTTGCAGTAGGGTAGTGCCGGACGCATTGTATATGGCGACATTGAGCGTGCGGCCATCTACTTCTGGAAATACTTTGCAGGTGATCGCCTTGCCAGTGGCGACGTACAAACGGCCAGCGGTGCGCTGCGCCGTGGAGTTGTTGGGCAATTTGCCGCCTTGTTTCAGCGATTTCGCATGGCTGTCGCCCAGGTCGTCGGCCATTTCCCATTCCAGCGCAGTTTGGGTGCTGCGCGCTGGCGCGTAGGTCGCGAGATAATTGTAGATGTCTTGCACAGTATTAAAGGTGACACCGCTTGGCTTTGGTGCCCAAACAGAATAACCGTGGCCCCTGGCACCAGCAATCGTATGGCCGACGGGTGCTGTTTTTATCAAAACGCGGCCATCGCCAAAAACACGTGTGGTCGTAACACCGTGCGCGCCGGAGTAGTCGTACAAATCGGTGTTGTACCAACCCGTGTTGCCGACAGAAACATATACTTCCTGATCCTGGGTGTTATTGGATGCAGTATTGTAAAAGTCCGTGATCCCAATCAGCGCTTTGCCGTTGCGCTCGATGACGAGGTGGTCGCCGCTGCTGCCTTTTTGGTAAAAAGGGGCCGAACTGCCCGTCAGGGATGTCGGCACCCCATAATCACCGTCTTTGTAGGCCAATTTTTGGTGCGCCTGCATGATGTTCACGATGTCGTTGCGCACGGGCAGGTTGGCGGTGCTGGTCGGCAGGTGGCTGTACCTTTTACCGGTGGTGCCCACATCGAACAAGTCTTCAAAAAATACGGTCGGGTTGCCGTCCACGGCAAAAATGGTGGCGTATGCAGCGTACAGGCGTGGCTCGCGCGGGTCTATGTGCTGGCCGTTGCCGCCCAATTCCTGGCTGGTGTTCCAGCCGCTGCTGTTGCCCAATGGCTGGGAGTAATTCCCGTTGGTCAACAGGAAGGGGCGGAAAGTGTCGTGGTTGTTCACAAATGGGCAGGTGCGGTGTACGCGCTGGCTGGCATAGTTGTAGAAGCGTTTGTCCTGCTGTTCGCCCGGCAGGCTTTGCATGTTGTATCCGCCCATGTTCAAAACCATGTTGTACAGGCTTCCACTGCCGCTGTATCCGCGCAGGGCAAAGTCAAAAGTACCAGTATGCTCTTCTGTGCCGCTGCGCACGTTCAGCACGTAGTTGTCCAATTCTGTTTTTGTACCAATCCATTCGCCGATGTTCAGCATGGCTTCGCCGCCCTGGGCGAAGGAGGGCAGTATGTATTTGGTGTTGTAAATCAAGTCTTCCTGCACATAAATCGGGAAGTGTTTGACAGCATCCCAGCGCCAGCCATCCACGCCTGTTTGTTTTTTGTACCACATGATCCAGTTGCGGGCGTTGTCCCGCTGGTGGTTGGAGGTTTGCACGGGGTTGACGTAAGCCCGTGTCACACCGCTGAAGGTCGCGTTGCCGGAAGTCGGGATGTTGGAGCTTTGTCCATAAGCGCTGCTTTCGAAGGAAATGTCGGGCCCAAAGAAAGCTGTGCAGATGTCGCCCGTGGTGCAGTTGTTGTTCAGGTTGGGGTAAAAATTGGGGTAGTTTTTAGGCCAACGACCACTTCGGGTCCAATAATCGTTTTGGGAATCGTCTACCAATGGCGTGGCGTAAGAAACATAGCGGAAGTTCTTGTAACCGCTCGAGTTGATCATCGAGTAATTTGGTTCCGGGTCTTGTCCGCCGGCACCTGCGTTTGCGCCCGCGCCATCCACGTGGTTCAGCACCACATCCTCGATCACTTCGATGCCGTTGGCGTGCATGACACCAATCATGCGCAGAAATTCATCTTTGTTGCCCATGCGCGTACGCACATTGAGCGAGTCTGTGCCGCCTTTTTGATACTTGTCGCCCAGGTCGTACTGGTCGAACGGGCTGTACCCGACGGAGCCGGTGGAGCCGTTTTTGTACGCTGCAGGCACCCACACGGCATCAATGCCCATCGACTTGAGTCGCGGTGCCAGTTCCGTGAGGTAATTGCTCCATTTATTGGGAAAATTGTCGTTGCGGTAGTCCCACCAAAAGCCTTGCATGACGACTTTTTTAACGCGGTTGGTCTGAGCGAGGGCATTGCCCGTTAAAAAGACCAGTGCGAAAAAAACCAGGCAAAAGCAGCGGATTGTTTTCTTCAAATTGATGCCATTCAATACTTTTAATGGCCAGCGGGTAAGGTTTTGCATGAAAAACGATTTAAGGATGAAAAAAAGCGGCACTGGTTAGGCTTTGCAAATATAATATTTTTTCTATGTTATGGGCATTTCATTTTTCCAATCCACATGCGGATAAGAAGCGGAGAATATTTGGCGAGGCGGAAACTTATTATCTCGAAACCACGAGTTTACCTGTTAGAACGAAATTTGAAGCATCGCCAACTCTAACAATATATAAGCCTGATGGCAGGCTTTTCGTGTCAAAATCGTACACCCTTGTATTCTCAAGGGTGCCATTTAGAATAACCCGTCCTTGCAGGTTTAGAATGGTGATAAATCCATTTGCCGCAGGGCTGAACCTGATTTGGCAATGATCGCTGGTTGGATTTGGAGATAAAAGGATGGCGGTGCTACAAGAGGGTGTTAAGGTGCTTACAATTGGCCCGTCAATTCCTAGGGTATCACAATGGCTTCCTTCCAGGTCAAATAATCTAAAATTTGGAAAATGAGGAAGTGTACGAACATTCGTGACAGGCAATGGAACCGCCTGTGGAACAAAATTGATATCATCAATTCCGGTGCCATCAGGATTTTTCAAAGCATGAAAATAGCTTGCCCTGGAAGGGATATTGCCATAGATGATTCCATTAGGTCCATTTATTAAATTATGGAAAGTATTTCCAGGCACCGTATAATTTCCGAAGCCGTAGGAAAAGCGCATGGTATCTAATTTAGGGAAACTTGCTTCCAAATCAGCCCGCAAAAGCACATTATGGTCGGTTGCGTACAAATACTTGCCAGAGGGTGAGAAAGCCACACCGCCGCCTGCAAACCAATGTGCTGGTATGGCCATTTCAAATGAGGGGCCTATTTCCCCGTCACAACGATTAAAATCAAAAAGCGTCATTTTACAATCGCCCCAGATGGCCATGCGGCTGCCGTCAAGAGATACGGCAATTTGGCCGTGATGATCACATCGATAGCCTCCCATGGCCGGCATTTGTGTCGGAAATTCCTGAATCCCTTGTGGCGAAATGAGGAAAATATGCCAGATTACGTTATTAAACTCCGGTGCCAGCAACCACCAGTCGCGCCCGTTTCCATGCCGGATGGCGGTAAAATTGGTCAGGTCGCCGTTTAGAATCACTTTGTTTTCAGAGACAACATCTCCCCGTCCGTTATCCAAGGTCATATCTACCACCGAATAGTACAGAGGCCCTAGCTTCAATTTTCTCTGTGGTTCGTATGCTGCGCCCATGTGAATCAAGTAGAATTGGGAGGAGTCTCCTGGCATGGGCAGTGCCATGGCACCTTGAGGCACGAGATAGCCTTTCCAGGGGCATATTTGATCGCTTAATTCACCTGGATTTAAGCCGCTGCCGTTGGGCATTACTTGATGCAGGCGATTGGCAATTTCGCAACCGTTGGAGTAAAAAAGTATTTCCCCTCCAGGACTGGTTGCTGCTGCCACCGTGCTTTCAAAATTGAAGGCCAATGTTTGTTGCGATACAATTGGGCCTGTTTCTGAAAACCAGAGCTGAAATTGCCCATTGCCCGGGTTTCCCGGAAACTCGTTATAGCCACCAAGCCACAGCCTGTCGGACAACTGAGCTGAAACCAGATTACTAAATAAAAGGCTAATTATGATGATTGCTGAGTGTTTCATAAGCTATTAATCATTTTTTTTGGCCAGCCTTTATTTCAATTTTTGAAGGCTCTTTTCCCAACTGTTTCAAAGCCAATTCTGCCATATTGGGTATGTGCTCTTTTGGAGTGTTTGAAGGTTTGGCATTTTCAAATAATGGAGGAAACAGCGTATAACCCTCTGGCTTGCTCACAGCAGGCGGATACCAATCGCTTTTTGTAAAACCATCTCCCGCAATTTGGGCGTTTATGGTGTCGCAGGGGGAGTCTTCCCACTCACCCAGGCGGTAGTTGGGGAAGTGGCACATAGTGCCGCTATTGTACTTGGGGAGTGTAATTCCATGTTGTTCCAGATCAGCAGCCTGGCCTGGGAGGTCAGGGTTGTGGATTTGGTGCATGGATAACGTGCTATTGGTAGTGGCGTAATAAATTTTGCCATCGGGACCAAGGTTGGGATTCCAAAAACCAGTGATAAGTGGTTCTTGAGGCGATGCTTTGCCATCAAAATAAGCTAAAGTATCAAGCGTTGAAATAATATCTGTCGAACTAATATCAATGACCGTAACAACCCTCCAGGAAGATAGATATAAATATTTAGAATTAGGTGCAAAAACAGTGGCAAAGCAAAGGAAATCCAGATTGGCAAAAGGCAAGGCTTTTAAATTGCTAAAAGCACCGCTGCATCGGTCAAAATCAAAAATATATAACCCAAGCCTCCCTGCTGCTCGAACATAGTACTTACCGTTTGGTGAGATACTATTTACGGATTGATAATCAGTGCCAGAAAATTGAAAAGGCATAGTGGTCGTAAATGGCCCATGAACGCCATCTGAATCGAGTAAAAATGTATGCAATAGTGGAGTAGAGACCTCACCTGTAATAATCCACCAATCTCTGCCATTACCATGTTTTACCGCCACGGGGGCAATGTAATCTTTGTTGGGAGGCAGCAGGGTTTGATTTTTTTTAATCACTCGCCCCAAGCCATTATTACTCTCCATATCTATAAGGGAATAATAAAAAGGAGAAGTAATGACAGAATTTGTGATCGCAGTTGCCATGTGGAAATAAAAATATTGGTTTTGTTTCCCTGGTGCTGGCAAAGCAAAACAAAATGGGCCATTGGGATAATACTTGTTTTGATATTGAATCCAAATGGGCCCAGGATTAAGCGTATCCCCATTCATCATAACATTGTGACTAATATCCCGAATGGCCAGCCCATTGGTGTAAAAGGCCAACTGGCCAGATGAATCACTGCAAACCCCACAATAGAAACTGAAATCAATTTTTTTCTGGTCAGGGTAAAAAATTGGCGGACTTGCGTTGAAATCAATGTTTTCACCTCCAAAAAGCGGATGGTTGTTTATACCATAACCAAACATCCAGGTATAGTCGTGTTTTTGGGCCAATACAGGAAAAGTATAAAATATTAGCAAAATTGTTGCTGAAAGTAGTTTCGTCATGCTGTAGTAAGGTAAATTTTGATGGAAAAGGCCCAACCGCTTAATACCAGGATAAACGGTTGGGCTAAATTTAGTTCATAGTTTTACTTAATGTGAAATTGTAAGCTTCCCAGACCAAGTCAAATCGTCATTTGACATTATTTGAATATAATAAAGCCCCGTTGGCAAGTTATTTGTGCCAACAATTCCGAAAAAGCATAAAGGCTGGCATCCCAGGTCGTAGCAGGATACCCTTTGTACGGTTCAAAAAATCCATCAATTACCATACGGCTTGCACGCGTTTGAGAAGGGTCATTCGGATCTTCCTCGCTTTTATCATAACAATCAATTTGAAGAATAAATGGAGGTTGTGAGATTTCAAACCAGCCATCAGATGGAATTCTTGGTACTGCCCAAAGATTAGAATTTTGACCAGGGGAATTAATAACAAACTTTGACATATCAAGCATAGGTTGTCCCGGGTCACCATCAAAGAATGCTTCAGTATGGCTGCTAGAAGGCCATCTATTTTGATGTTTATCTTGAACTCCGATAATTGTTCCAGAATTTAGGTGCAAATCGTTTTGATTATCGCTCATAACGTTGTGCTGTACATACGCTGGGTTACATGCTGAGCCTGAAAAGTACAATCCAGAATTTAGGTTTTCTGCAGAATTACAGAAAATATAACATTTGGAAGAATGAAAATCAGCTAAACCCTGATATTGGAAATTATTGGTACTGGGAGCTGGATTATTGGATCCAATGAAGGTGTTTCTAATAATGATTGATTTATCAGCATAATTGAGTAAAAGACCTTTGTATTCATGCTCTTGGGTGGTACTATAATTTTGGTAGAAAGCATTGCTTTCAACAGTAATCCCCTGAGTTGCAGCTACATAAACACCAACATGTTGGTTAGGTATAAACGGCACAGGCGGTGGAAACGGATGAATTTTAAAGTCATCATAAAATTCATTATTGCTAATGTTCCCCTTACCTTTAAAAGCAAATTGTACACTTTGAATACTTACACAATGCCTGTATCCAAGATCTGTATTATTATCGCGAAATTTATTATTATTTATATTAAAACCGGAAAAAATAGAGTTGCTTAGTAGCACCCCTTGAGTTTGCATAGACTCGAAAAAACATGAGGAGATGTCAATGTCTGTTGGAATGTTGCTGTGGAATGCTTGAATCTGAAGATCAGTAGATTCTATTCTTGAATTCAAAATAGCTAGGTTATAATTTTGGAGGTCAATACCTATACTATGATTATCTATTAATGAATTACTAGAACTCTCCCCGCCAAAACCAAAGATACTAGCGCTATAGGAGGAGCCACTCCCTGTTGCATCAATGGCAATTGTTCCGAGTGAAAATTTCGTGTTATATAAATAAAAATTAGAGTTTTTGGCTTCAATTCCTTTATAATAACCAAGTATGTGGTTCGGAAATCCGGATTGGCCTTGGTGCCCGATTGATATAAAGCCAATATTTTTCAATTTTATTGCTGCTGTAAAAAATCCATCGCAAAATTGGGGGACTCCAGAAGTAGCATCAAAAATATTTTGCGAAATCCCACCACCAAGCAACGATATATTGCCTTCAGCATTAATACAATAGTAATTGGAATTAAATGTGTTTTTTGAAATGTCGGCTGTTGACCCAGGAGCTAAATCTACGGCTGTACAGGCACCATTTATCAGACATCCTCTTAGCATCAAGGTACTTCCTGCGGTAGCCTTAATTCCTTTCCAGGATAATGCACTTCCGCACCAATTAAAACTAATCGGGACATTGCCGTTTAAGTCGTCTATTCCTGCATTTAAAGTGCCTCCAGCACCAATAATTATTTCACCATCGTCAAATGGGAAAATCACTTCAACCCCTTTGAGGGTCATTGAAAGTGCCTGATCAATAGTAAAGGACCCATAAATTTTTAGAATACCTCGTGTCATATTTTGAACCGCTGCTGGTGCGTCCGAAAGATTGGCGGTATTATTGAAGTTTGAACCTACATTGAAGGTTGCCCCTGGACATTGTCCATTCGCATAAAAGTTAATACAAACCGCAAAAAGAAAAATAGCTACCTGTTTTATTGAGAAACTGCATAGCCGTTGCCGCCCCCCGCAAACAAAGTCCGTTTTTTTGAACTTATTTGGTAACCAAGTGGGTAAAAAATTAACTGAATTGAAAGCATGAAGATTCGTTATGATTGTAGGATTTTGGATTGTGAAAATGATAAATAGAATGCATTGTCAGCCTGAAAAGACTTTCAAATGGTAGTAAATATTCAACTAATGGTGCAGGCAATGACCCCTGATGTTCCACATCAGGAATTCGCTTTAAATCAGAATTAACACAGAAAGGGAAAGAAAAGGTAGGAGGGTCTTTACACTCCGGGGTTGATATATATCAAAGGTTAGGATTATAAAGCTGAAGTAGCTTGTGTTTTAAAATAAAACGATTTGCGAATTTAAAGATTATTTGTAATTAATTGCAAATATTTAACATTGTTTTTTTACTAAATTTCAAAATCTATGTATTTATCGCTCAAAAGCGTCCAAATTTCCGTGTCGAGTCTTCTTCCTGGCCACCACATCACGCCACCCTAGCGACCCGCTTCATGAGGAAGAGAAGTTTTGTCGAAGGGGTGAACACTGGGCAGAGCGGAAATATTTTTAATGGCAAGAGGGTAAGGTTTTGCATAAAACACGATTTAAGGATGAAGAAGGAAATGAGGCACTGGTTAGGCCCTGCAAATATAGAATATTTGTCATGTCAAAGGCAGTTCTTTTTTTTTCAAAGTTATTTCTTCTGTTATGGCAATAATACGCTAAATTTGTTGCGTGTTTTTTGTGATAGGTCAATATATAGATTTATCAAATTGCCATAATGACCCAACAATATATTGCTGCACCCACCATAAATCTTTAAATCTCCATTCCCATGAAGTTATTTTTTACTTGCTTGTTATTTCCCATCCTGCTACTGCTTCCATCGGCTTCTTTTGGGCAGGCAGGCGACATCATCGCTGTTGACGACACTGTATGCATTATGGTGGGCCAGAATTTTATGTTCAACGTCAAAGCCAATGACATCATTCCTCCGGGTTTTATGCTGCCCGTTACTTTGCTTGCGCAAGATCCTTGTTTTGAGCTTGAACCCTTTAGTGGCCAGCTCCATTTTATCGGTGGAACCGATTGCTGTGGAGTACACAAACTCCGGTATCAATACCCAAACTGTAGTGGACAATTTTGCATAGCAGAAATCACTGTCACCGTAAAATGCCCCAAACCGGACTGCTTTTTCGTCAATATGGAGGAATATGCCGGGCCAATAGATCCGATTGGCGGCTCTCCGCCCGGCTGCGCCTATGCCTGTGAAAACTCCCAATCGACCTATTTCATCAATTATGTCCCGACAAGCACCTACACCTGGACGGTAACCGGCGGCACGTTTGTAACAGGCGTCAACCCTGCCCAAATCCTGGTGACCTGGGGCGCCATGGGCAGCGGCGCGGTCACGCTGACGATCACGGACAGCAACAACCAAACGACGGTGATATTGGTTTGCGTCAATATTTTGGAAGGCCCAGTTGCCGATTTCCAGGTTGTGGACGCGAATGTTTGTCTGGGTTCGCCCATCAGTTTTAACAACACCTCAACGGGCGGCAGCACTTACTTCTGGGATTATGGCGATGGCATTACGTCTACGATGTTTGAGATGTCGCATGCGTATGTTTCGCCCGGTACTTATACCGTATGCTTGTACGTTACCCGCAACAATTTTGACCCACAAGGCAACGCCCTTTGCTGCTGCACGGATTCGATCTGCATGGATGTGACCGTAGACTCGCTTCCAGGGCCCAATATTTATTGCATTTCAACTTTATGTGCTGGCGACAGCAGCAAATACTGGACGGATGCTGCGAATTGCGGCACGTATTATTGGGGCGTTTTGGATGAAAACGGGCTGCCCTTACTATTTACAGGTCAGGGTAACGACACCATTTGTGTGCAATGGGGCAATGGTCCCATCGGCACGATAACCCTTTACGTGAGCGGCTGCGACAGCTTGTATTGCAACGATACGGTTTCCGTTATTGTTCCAATTATTCCCAGTACGACGCTCATCAATGGGCCAATAGATGTTTGCCAATTTTCATCGGCTACCTATACCGTCCAAAAATGGGCTAGCACCTATTACGACTGGATGGTATCGGGCGGTGTCGTGCAGGCTGGTCAGGGTACCAATTCGGTCACGATACAATGGGGTACAGGCCCTGTTGGCACCATCACGCTGAACTATTACAGCAATTTCCTGGGAGGACTGCCGGGGCATGACGATGCCGATTGTAAAGGCACGGCAACCTTGACGGTGAACATAAAACCGCGTTTCGATGTGGTTGGCCCGGTTCCTGGTGTTGTATGCTTGAATTCAACCTCAAGCTTTTCCGCTACTGCCCTGCCATCGGCTACCTATACCTGGACCATTACCCCTGCTGCGCCTTTTACCGGGCAAGGAACCAACAACATAACCGTAAGTTGGACCAGCGGCCCAGGCATCTTTGTTGTGAAAGCGGTACCAACCAATCCGGCAGTGTATTGCAACATGATGGTTACCAAGGTGATCCGGGTGTTGGAAGTGCCGAAACCGGATAGTATTTCAGGGCCAAAAATGATATGCCCCGGCAATACATACACTTATTTTGGACACAGCACCCAAACGGGCGTTGCGTTCAATTGGACGGTGATCGGTGGCACCCCGGCATCTTTTACCGGCAACCCGATTGTGGTCACCTGGAACGGGACGGGGCCTTATATCTTGGCGCTCAGTCAATCCAGTATCGCTGCCCCCAATTGCATGTCGGATACCATTCAATTGACGGTGCTTCCAAAACTCCTGGTTGGCCCACTCACCATTACTGGCCCACCAGCCTGCATCAACAGTGTGAAAAATTACAGCGCCGGGCCTCCGCAGGATCCAGATGCCATGTATGCCTGGACGGTGATGCCCGCCAACCTTGGCAGCGTAGTGGCCGGACAAGGCACTCCGAATATTCAAGTGCAATGGAACAATGTTGCCAGCACGGCGACACTGATGCTGACAGTAACCTTGTGCAATGCCACCTTGATTAAAACAATTACGGTTCCGGTAATTCCGCCGGTTGTGCCGGTTATCACGCAGATAGGCATTCTCTGCCCGGGTGTTCCTGCTATTTTGGATGCGGGCCCAGGATTTATGAACTATGCCTGGTCGACCAGCTCAACCACCCAAACGACCACCATTACCAGTGGGGGGAATTATTTGGTCACCACCACCGACAGCAATGGCTGCACGGCAATAGATACCTACCAAGCAACGGCTTTGTCAGGACCGGTTGCCGCCATCACACCAGCTGGAACATCGCTCTTGTGCATATTGCCCCCTAACCCTACGGATATTTTGCTTACCGCGGTAAATGGCCCTGGCTATACCTTCAATTGGTTTTGCAATGGTGTACCACAAGGTTTTCCGCCCAACCAGGATTTTTTAAAACACGCGAATACGAATGTAGCCGCCAGTTTTGCCTATTGGGTAAAAGTGACGGATGCGAACGGCTGCATGAACACCTCCAATACGGTGTTGGTCGTTCAAGACACCTGCATGTCGAACCCGCCATGCCAGCCGGAGCCATTTACACTTTCTTACACAGCTGCAAACCAAATGCCTGATTGCAACATCGTAGACTTTACGGTAAATTTCAGCCCAAATGTCACGCTTACAAGCTGGGATTTCGCTGACCCCAATAGCAACACCAATACCGGCACCCTCGCCAATGCTACCCATGCCTACACGCAGATTGGCTGTGTCAAACCAACGGTTTACGGTTTTGTGCCGGAACAAGCGCCCGGCACTGGCTCCTGCCCTGTATCGTTCACCGATGTAGTCTGTGTTCCTTTGGTGGCCAATTTTAGTTTTACCAGTGTATGTCAAACCGCAACGTTCATAGACCAGAGCAACTTTGTCCTTGGGCAAGGGCCTAATGTCTGGTCGTGGGCTTTTGGCGATGCCGGAACTGATAACGTACAAAATCCAGTACATACTTACCCTGGTCCCGGTACTTATTCCGTTACATTAACGGTGAGCAATTCGAGCGGTTGTCAGGCTACCATTGTAAAACCAGTCACCGTCGGTGGCGCACCGAAACCAGTTGTGAGCGCCAATCCGAATCCAGCCTGTGTCGGTGAACCAGTGATGTTCAATGCAGCGCCAACCAGTTATATCGGCTGGGCTTGGGATTTTGACGACGGCTCCACCAATGGCGGATCCATGCCATCCCATACTTTCCTAAGCAATGGTACTTTCAATGTCACTTTGACGGTTACGGATGCTTTTGGATGTACCAATGCAGACACTTTGGCCGTGGTTGTCAATCCGGCAGCCATACCTGGCGTAATCAGCGTGGCACCAAGCTTGACGGTTTGTGCCGGCAACACGGTCACCCTCACAGCGCCTGCTGGTGCTTCTTGGCTATGGTCGACCTTAGCGACCACGCAGAGCATCACGACTTCAACTGCTGGGACCTATAGCGTGACGGTGAGTAATGCCTTTAATTGTACCACCGTACCGCCACCTGTGACGGTCGTCATTTTGCCCGCGCCGCCCGCATTTATTTCGGGAAATCCGGTCATCTGCGACAGCGGCTGCACCACGTTGAGCGCTCCCGCCGGTTCCGGGTTTACCTACCAATGGTTGGATCAAAGCGGAACCCCGATCACGGGCGAAACGAACCAGACTTTGCAAGTTTGCAGCACCAGTCTGCTGCCTGCTTATTCCGTAAGCGTCACCGATGCCAATGGTTGTACGGCGGTTTCAGCGCCCATAACCGTCACCCTTGAAACATCTCCGGTATTCAGCATCACCGTAGCGCCAAATGGCTGTGCCGGTACGCCGAATACCCTGACGGTGAGCCCCATTCAGCCGAATGTGGTGTACGCCTGGAGCAATGGCGGCAATGGGCCTTCCATCACGGTGCTACAGGCGGGAACCTACATCGCCATCGGGACGGATACTACCAGCGGCTGCCAGGGTACGGCCAGCGCGACCATACACCCCTTGCCCGACCTTTGTTTGGTGCCAGTAGGCTGCTACGAAGCCTGCAACCCCGACACGATTTGCGGCCCGAGCGGCCTGGCTGCCTACCAATGGAATAAAAACGGGGTGCCCATAGCAGGCGCAACCATGCAATGCCTGATCGTGACCCAAAGCGGCACTTATACCTGCACGGGCACCACTAGCTTTGGTTGTTCCCTGACTTCGGATTCGCTGATGTTGGTCTTGATTGATTGCGGTTGCAATGGCCTGGAAGTGACAGCCGAGCCAATTGAGGGCGATACTTGTTGCTGGGTGATTTCGTATACCAACCCGTTTGACAGCCTGTTGGGCCTGGTCATCCGCAGCGACGATACAGACTTTAATTTTGACCTCAGCGGCCTGGATCCCAGCTTGAGCGTCTACTCTATTGGAGCTAATAATATTGGTTTGGTGAACAGCAGTTTCAACACGCCCTTGCCCGTTGGAACCTTGGACAGTTTTATTACCTTTTGCCTGACGAATGTCCAGAATTTCCCGCAAGTGGTCATCTTTGATTGGTATGATTTTGAGTTCGATATTGTTTGCTCCGATACCTTGATATTTAATTGCCCGGTCGAGCCGGACTGCCTGTATGTGGCCTCGGATTCCATTTATTGCCAGGATACCACGGTTGTGTACACCATGACGGTTTGCAATCCGATCGATAGTCCGTTCCCGGTGACCTATATCGCCATCAATGCGGTGAGTCCTCCGGGAATCATCATCACACCGCCATTTATTGATGCTTCTGTCGACCCGATTTTGCCGGGCCAGTGCAAGACCTATTCCTTTGTATTGTCGGGACCAAACATCGCAGGGCAAATGTTTTGCTTCAAGCTGACAGCACACGATGGAGAACCGGGCTTAATTGACACCTCCCAATGCTGTTCGTTGGATACCATGTATTGCATTGACATTCCCGACTGTCAGCCTTGCGACGACATTGGGGTGGAGCATGTAGACCCCGTTCCGCCAATAGGAGGCAATGACTGCTGTTATAAAATCACCCTGTACAATAACTATCAAGCCAATTATTTTGACGGTATCAATTTGTGCATGTTGACACCAGGCGCTACCATGACGATCAACAATCCCTTTGGTTCCGGTTGGTTTACCAGCAGTTTTAGTCCGACGTTGATTCAGTTGGATGTGGTGCCACCGCTTGGCAGCAGCATTCCATTGGGGGCGTTTATGTTGCCCACGATCTGTGTTCAAACGAATCAAGCGCCGCCGCAGCTAGTCGAGATTAAATGGATGAAAGGTGACCAGGTTGTTTGCCGGGATACGATTGAACTGACCTGTGAGCCACCATGTGGGTACATTTCCGATGAAATAATTGAGTGTAATTTTGATGGCACGGGCGGATGGACCTATTCTGGTACGATCCACAATACCACGAATTATACCATGGGCGAAGCGCATATTGTGTTTACGTCACCTGCTGGCCTGAGCATTTACAACCAGACAATAGTCTTTGGCGGCGGTTTGCCGCCGGGTGGTACCCAAGCCTTCAGTTTGCCCATTGGCCCGCCTGCGATGGATGGTGATACCATTTGCTTTACGGTGGCCATGCACACCCTGGATGATGACAATCACCTCCATTGCTGCAATTTCTATGATTGTATTGTATTACCGGATTGTTTCCAGAATTTGAATTGCGTTTGCGATAATTCCATGGATGAAATCCATACACAAGGTATTGAGTACACGAACCTGAATTCAGCTACTTTTCAGGCAAGTTTCAAGCCCAAAGCCACCCTCAGCGCCTGTGATGTCGTGTATTGGTACTTTACAGATACACCAGTGGTGGGACAAACGATTGGCAATGCGCCTTATGAACACAGCTTCGCTAATGCCGGCGTGTACAGCGTGTGCATGTATGTGGTGCGCACAGCGGGCAACGGAGAACAATGCGACGGGGCAGCTTGTAGGGATGTGAAATACCTGGCGCAATGGCAATCAACGGTCGGTGTTTCCATAGATCCTAATCCCACCAGTGGGCGGTTCCGGGTAGGCATCAACCCCGATTGGACAAGCCCCGTACAGTTCCGATTGTACGATGTCAACGGCCGATTGGTGGCTTCATGGCAAGAATTGGAGCCTGCGGGCAAGGAGTTTGTGCCGGTTGATATTGGGAGTGTTGCTGGTGGGTTGTATTTGTTGGAGGTTGTTTCGGAAGGAGGGAGATGGGTGAAGAAGGTGGTGGTGGAGTGATGTGGGGAAGCACGTAGGTCAGAAAGATGCGTCAACCTGGAGTTTTTGGAAAATGGTTTAACAAGCTATTTCCCAAAACTCCGGGATGACTCCTGTTTTATGGAAGCGTATGTATATTTGTCAAAACCTATCTAGAATCAATTGGTAAAGCAAGTGTTGTGGTATAATTCCACATTAAAAACCATCCAGTTGTGTCATTCCGAGCGAAGCGAGGAACCTGATTTTTTATCGCACCTCCGGTTCCTCGCCACCTTTCGATATGATTATGACATTCCAAGGCAGTTACTTTATAGTTGCGCGTTTTAACTGATGCTATTCAATCACCTCGGGAAATTGGAACCTCACGCCTTTGGCCAAATAGATGCTGCCGTTTTTGTCTATCAGGGTATAATAATAGTTGCCTGGTGAGGCAGCAAAATTGGCATGAATACTGTGTCGCATGACTTTGATGGGGCGTTTAGCGAGTAGTATCCATCTTTTTGTGTCGTTTTCACGAGCACCTTGGCCAACCCAACAGCTTGATAAAGAAGATGTTAGGACAGTCAAAAGGAAAATTCGGATGAGTAGCATATTTGTGTTGTTTAGAAGTACAAACCCGCCAGAGAAACCACAGGGGGAAAAATATACTTTCTATTAAGGACTGACTAAATGCACCCCAATATTGAAATACAGCGCACCACCCAATTGGTTTAACATGTTTTCAAATATTATAGACTTTATTTCATTACCGCCACTTTCACGATTCCTTGCTTAACAGAAGATAAATCGTTTAATTGCAGAAGGTAAATCCCGGTAGGAAAATTGGAAACATCTAGCGTGAATCCATTGTTTAATCCCAAACCTGGATTTATATCTGTCATTATTCTTCCTGTCAAATCATAGATTCGAATTTGAAGATTGCCGAAATCCACTTTTAAATCCCCCAAATCAATAAAAAGTAGTTCGGAAACTGGATTCGGAAAAACTTGGAACGGGAGATCATTCTTATCTGATACAGAAACAATAGGGACATTTGAACGCAATAACACAAATCGGTTTGGAGATTCGGTCATTGCATATAGTTTACCATCAGGCGCTTGTCTCACGTCCCGAAAACGGGCATAGCCATTCAAACTTCTTGTTGAAGATACTCTTTTGTTGTCTTTCATTTTTAGCCAATGAATATGAGTACCTGCTAAGGCGCCAATTAAAATATCTGCTTCATTATCTGGTTGTCCATTCCTGATAAAAGTCATTCCACTGGGTGCAATGGAGGGTACCCAATAAGTAAGCGGAAGTTCCATTCCTGGAAGGGTAGTATCGCTAGAAATTATAGTTCCGTTGTAGTTGAGACCAAATGTAACTACAGGCCAACCATAATTGGTGTTTGGTTGAATCAAATTGAGTTCGTCACCACCTAAAGGGCCATGTTCGTGTGCGTAGATTTCGCCTGTTGCAGGGTGCATCGCCATACCTTGAATATTTCGGTTACCCCAACAAAAAATTTGAGGTTGTGTATTGGGAAACCCAACCAAAGGATTGCTGGCAGGCACAGTTCCATCATCATTGAAGCGCAATACTTTGCCCAAATGGTTATTCGTATTTTGCGCATTTGCTGGCGTCCCACGATCACCCACAGACATATAAAGTAGATTATTTTTGTCAAAAACTATTCGACTGCCAAAATGCTGGCCAGAATTAAGTATTGGTAATGCCCTGAATAATTCAGTGAAATTTTGAAGTTGGTTGCCAACAAGTGTCCCCCTGCCCAATGCGGTTGTTTGCCCACCAGGCGCATTAACGGCATAGGTAAGATAAACAAAATTGTTGCTGCTAAAATTGGGATGCAAGGCAATGTCCAATA
>JBBRWA010000030.1:0-29433 GCA_038246345.1 Chitinophagales bacterium | reverse complement strand
ATCGTGCAGCGCTACATCGTACGCCATCGCCTTGAAAAAAAGGACCTCGGTGCACCTGTAAGCGATCCCGTGAAACCAATTATTTACTATATCGACCCAGGGGCACCAGAACCAGTTAAATCCGCCTTGTTCGACGGAGCCCGCTGGTGGAACCAGGCTTTTGAAGCGGCTGGATACCGCAATGCCTTCATCGTCAAAGAGTTGCCCGCCGATGCCGACCCCATGGATGTGCGCTACAACCTCGTCCAATGGGTACATCGCTCCACCCGTGGCTGGAGCTACGGCAATGCAGTCAGTGACCCGCGCACGGGCGAAATCATCAAAGGACACGTTTCGCTCGGCTCTTTGAGGGTGCGGCAGGACTACCTTATCGCACAGGGCCTGCGCTCGCCTTTCGATGGGAGCCAATCCACCGATTCCATTTCCGAGCAAATGGCCCTGGCTCGTTTGCGCCAGCTTTCCGCCCATGAAATTGGCCACACGCTCGGACTGGCGCACAACTTCGCTGCCAGCGGCGACAACCGGGCCTCCGTGATGGATTACCCACACCCATACATTACGCTCACGCCCGCGGGCGAGCTCGATTTTTCAGAAGCTTACGACGACAAAATAGGCGCCTGGGACAAACGCAGCATCTTGTACGGCTACCAGGATTTCCCAAAAGGCGCGGACGAAACCGCTGAACTCAACAAGATTTTAACAGAAAATACCCGACTTGGCCTGCACTATATTTCAGATGATGGCGCCCGCGCACCCAGCACGGCCCATCCAGAAGCCCACCTTTGGGACGGCGGTTCAAATGCCACCGATGAATTGCAACGCCTGATGTCTGTTCGCGCTACGGCGCTCCAGCACTTTGGAGAGAAGAGCATTCCGCAGGGCCGCGTAATGGCCGATCTTGAACGGGTATTGGTGCCGTTGTATTTGGCACATCGATATCAAACCGAGGCCGTTTCAAAAATTGTTGGCGGCGTGCGCTATACTTACGCAGTCCGAGGCGATGCTCAGCCGACCAACGAGCCAGTGCCTGAAGGGGAACAACAGCGCGCCTTTGATGCGTTATTGCAGACCTTGCAACCGAGCTTTTTAGCTTTGCCGGAATCCATAATTCAACTTATTCCACCCCAACCCATTGGTTTTGACCGCGACCGGGAAATGTTCAAAAGCAACACCGGTGGCTTTTTCGATCCACTTGAAGCTGCGGCAAGCAGTGCCGGGCTGACCCTGGACATGCTGTTGTTGCCGGAGCGGCTTAACCGGGTGTCGGAACAAGCGGCGCGCGGGGTGTTGCAAAAATTTACCGTAGATGGAATGCTGGCACAATTTCACGCAGGACTGTTTAAATCCTTCGCCACAGCATCAACCATGCAAGCTGAAATTCACCGAGTTGTACAACAAATCTACGTAAACAAACTGCTTGGCCTCGCCGCTGAAGATAACGTAACGGCAACCGTAAAAGGCCATTTACTGTTGGAAATAAAGGTGCTGGAAGCTGATTTTTTACAAAGGCTTAGTATTGCGAAAGAGGTCTCTGAAATGGCCAATTTGACCTACATGCTCGAACAGATCCGATTGTTCCGGGAGAAGCCAGAGTTGTTTAAACCTGCAACAAAGCCGGATTTGCCACCGGGCCAGCCAATTGGCTGCGGCGAAGACTAGACCATTGCTCTTATACTTTTTAGCAGCCATTCATCTCCTGCGACAAACTTTTTGTAATCGTCTAAAACCCTGTCTTTAAGTGCGTTGAGGCTTGGCTGCATGTCGGGTGGAAATTTATCTTGCTCGTCTTCAAAGTAGCGCAACAATTGAAAGCAGAGGTTTATTTGACCAGCAACAATCAAGGTATTGAGCATATTATTGTCTTTCTTTTCTTTACTCGTAAACCACAAGGAAGTTCCCATACTTGCCGCTTTTTTGGTAGTGCTCAACATTTGGTCAGACGGTGCTGGAATCAAGTGTTTTTTAGGATTTAACACCGTAGCAGTTTTATAATCGGTGAACAGGCTGTAAATGTTGTTACTGATCAATCGATCCCTCCAACTATGGCTGTATATGTTGTTAAACTGAATCTTCCTAATCCTTGCCATGAAGGTATCGCCTAAAATATCGCTCAGGGAAAACAGGCGGGTTAACACCAGATTTTTCAAAATATGTATGGGAGTCTTTTCCAAAATTTTGAGGTGGCTTAGAATGGCCGGTGTTTCAGATTGTTGATCAATGGTGCCCACTACAGCAGTATCTAAAAACTTCTGTATCATGTAAATCCCAAAGAGGAAAAGCCCGCTAAAAGTGCTCAACAACACCGATAATATCAACCAAACTTGTGATTCGTTCCAAAACCACCAAGTACCAAATACGCCAATGCTAGTTATGAACACCAATAAGGCCACCAAGCTTTGGTAGGTTAAGGCACCGAGCAGCCCCATATTTCCCGGTGCCGGGAATTTAAATGGTGCCGGGTTTCTCGAAGAAACATCGGAAATGATAAATGTCCCGATCTCAGCATGAAGCTTACGGCGTCGCTCGTTTGACTTCTCCACGCTTTCAATTCCCTGGTTGTCTAGGATACCGCCATCCATCAACGCGATTTCTGATGGATATGAGCGCTTCTCCTTCATTTTACCTTCCCAATATTCATACAAAGGAGACCCGATTTCACGGATAAAATCCCGTGGAAAAGCAAGTGGCTCAAATCCGCCGGGAAAACAGGAAGATGCCGCCATGACATCACCCAGGCGGATTTCAGCGGCCGCTTGATGTGAAAGCTCTACTTCTCCATTACCAAAGTCTCCTCTTTTTTGAAACCGGAAAGGCACCGTATGGTACAAGTCACTGGCATTAAAACAAAATTCCTCCAAATGCCCCAGGTCATTTTCAAGCAACAAACCAATGTGTTCATTGTCGCAATATTTCTCTTGATAAATTTCTGAAAAGGCATTTATCAGGTTCTTGTTTTTGGCTTGAGCTTTCCATGTTTTGGTCTTATTGACCATTTGCATGGCTTCGAGCACCAGCTTGTCTTCCTGCAAAAGCCGATAAAGTTTATGGAAGCAAAAACTGAAATTCTTGCCTTGTGCCAAAGCCAGCACATAGCTGACCCCCGTAAAAGTGCCGCCCGAAATGGTAGATATTACTTTGACTTGATGCAGCATCGGTTTGTCCTTATACTGCAAATGATCCAAATAGGACAAGGCTCCAAGGTGAAAAGCTGCGGCGCGATAGCCGCCGCCAGACAAAGAGATTGCGATGTTTTCAAATGGATTGGACATTTCGAATAATTTGATAATGAGCTAATTTGATAATTACCGTGTTGGCAAATATAACAATTAATTGGCACTAGAGCGCTGAACTATTTGTTGGCAAGATGAGTCACAATGCGTTCAGCATGCACCCGTGAATTTTCAATAAACCAAACATGCGTATCCATGCCGCCACAAACGACACCCGCCAGATAAAGTCCCTTGACATTGGTTTCTTGCGTGTCGGGGTTGTACGTCGGGTAAAAATTGCCGTCGTCGCTCAACGATACGCCGAGTTTGCGCAGCAAGTCGAAATTGGGCTGGTATCCCGTAGCGGCAATGACAAAATCGTTGGCAATGGTGGTGATGCCTTCGGGTGTTTGTATATCAACTTCCAAAGGGCGAATGGCCCGTAATTCAGCATTGAAAAATGCCCGAATAGAGCCTTCCTTGATACGGTTTACAATATCTGGCCTGGCCCAATATTTCACCCGTTCGCCAATTTCCGCGCCGCGCACGATCATGGTAACTTCGGCGCCTTTGCGCCAGGTTTCAAGTGCCGCATCCACCGCGGAGTTGTTGGCGCCGACAACCACCACTTTTTGCCGATAATAGCTGTGCGGTTCATGATAATAATGGGTCACTTTGGGCAAGTCTTCACCTTCAATACCCAACTTTACGGGGGCGTCATAAAAGCCGGTGGCCAGTACCAGATTTCGACTTTGATAGCTTGCCTTATTGGTAAGTACCTGAAAACCAGCGTTATTTTGGACAACATCCTGCACGGATTCAAATAAATGCAAATTGAGCTGTCGCGATTCTGCCACCCGGCGGTAATATTCCAGCGCTTCAGCGCGGGTCGGTTTGGCATTGTTGGATACAAATGGGATGCCGCCGATTTCCAGCCGTTCTGATGTAGAAAAAAACGTCATGTTGACCGGATAGCGGTAGATTGAATGGACCAGGGTTCCTTTTTCAAGGATTATGTAATTCAATCCAGCTTTTTGGGCCTCCAGTCCGCAAGCCAAGCCGATGGGGCCGCCCCCGATGATGAGCAGGTTGTAAGTTGGCATAGGTTTTTGTGTTTTGTGTTGTTCGATGTTGTTGATTAATTTTTACGGCTATGAATGGCCTTGGACTGGCGGCTTAAAAGCCGCGCTACCATTGAATGTGCGGTCGGACAAAAGTAGGAAAAGGACAGTAAGTGCTTTTTTCGAAAAGAGATAAATTTGACGCCTCTTATAATCCAGAATTATATGATAAGGTATGGCTTGAAAACATGGTTGGCTTACGCGATTTTTTGTTTGGAAAGCACCATAAAGAATGATCCTGCAAACGCTCAATCATGGTGCAGCAATATTTTCTAGGGCAGCTGAAAGACTAAAAATATTTATTTTGCACACTTTGGTGTGCAAAATTTCTTTATTTTTGCACAAATGAATGTGCAAATGGAACAATTGTTAATCAAATCAGATAACTTGGTTCGCCGCACGCCTATGGGCTTTCGACGCCAAGCTATGCCAGTGATAAACTGGTCTATTCGCTTGCTTGGGATAAAAGGCGCCAGGGGTACCGGAAAAACCACACTTTTACTCCAAAGGCTGCGCGAACTCGGGCTCCCGGCCAATCAAGCGGCATACTTTTCGCTCGACGACCTATACTTTACCAACCATGAATTGGCACCGACGCTGGAACAATTCTACCGCCAGGGAGGGGAATACATATTTCTTGATGAAGTGCACAAATATCCCGGCTGGGCCAGAGAGATCAAGAATTTGTACGATTTTTATCCTCAATTGAATATTGCCTTCACGGGCTCTTCCATTATCGATCTTGCCCGGGAGGAGGTTGATCTCAGCCGACGTGCGCTATTGCACGAATTGCCGGGGCTTTCCTACCGGGAGTTCCTTATTTTCAATGAATATTTCCAAGCACCTGCACTAACATTGGGCGACATCTTGAATCCCAAAGCCTCCTGGCGTGATTCTCTCCCAGCAGATTTTCGGCCCTTGGAGCAATTTCGGAACTACTTAGCTTATGGGTACTACCCCTTTTCTAAGGAGGACAAGGATGGCTATCACATGCGCCTCCAGCAACTGATACGGCAAGTGGTAGAATATGACATGGCGGAGTTGCAGGGTTTTGATCCCAGAAATGCGCGCAAACTCCTACAGTTGTTGTTTGTTTTATCGGCTAATGTGCCTTACAAGCCCAACCTTACCAAACTCGCCCAAGAAGCTGACATTCACCGAAACACTGTGCTCAATTACTTGATTTATCTGGAACAGGCACGGCTCATCCGATTGGTGCAAGTGCCTGGTGCAGGGCTTGGATTGCTGCGCAAACCAGAGAAGGTGTACCTCAACAATACCAACCTTGCTTACGCGCTTCATTCAGCAGAGCCCAATGTAGGCAGCCTTCGGGAAACCTTCTTTTTGAGCCAGCTGCAGCCCTTGCATCACATCTCAGCGCCTCCGAATGGCGATTTTCTGATCGATGACCAATGGACAATAGAAATTGGCGGCGCGGGCAAAACTTTTGCCCAGATTGCCGCCCAGTCCAACGCTTTCGTGGTGCGCGACGCGCTGGAATACCCTATCGGAAATATCTTGCCGTTGTGGGTTTTTGGGATGTTATATTAAGGACGTTCCTTTTTCAAGGATCACGTAGTTCAGGCCAGCATTTTTGGGTACATTTTTTATGATTGAGACACATCAGGTGAAACAAATCAATTTATTCACCTCATTTCACATTCAAAAAAATGAAAAAAGTACTCTAATTCGCAGCATTCCTGCTAACTGTTTCGGCAGCTTCTTTTGCCCAAATCATCAAATCCAATGTGCCCAATGGCGCAGATCCGGCTGCCCTGCCCATCGAATTCCTTTTTGCCGATGCACTCGTGCTGCCCAATGGCGATATCCAAATGGGCGGTGCTTTGAAGGCGACTGGCAAAAACATCGGAACTTTGCCTTACCTGCCGGGCAACAAACCCCTCCAGGTAGTATTGTACATCAAACAGGGCCAAAACTGGGTTCGAGTCGAGTCCAAATCGGTCAATGTGCTGGCTGCCGGGGCCGAAGTGTCTTTTAACTACTACACCACCTACATCAAGCACAAACAGAAGCCGCCAACATTCAGGCTGGTCGTGGAATCGAAAAATGTGGGTGTCGTGAACCCGGATGTTAATATGTTGAACAATAAGAAGGAAGCGCAAGCGCAGTGACATGCTGTCTCATAATTCGCATTAGCTGCGCGTGGTGATTGGTGATTAGTTGAACAGTGATTAGTAGCACAGCATTCTTTTACAAATTGGAATTTGTTTTTCAGCACTTAAAGTCTAAAAGCTAAGAAGCTGGGAAATTGCTCCAAGGTGCTGAAACACAATGCTAAGCCAAAGCACTACCGAAGTGCACCAATCAGCATTCATACTAATCACCAATCACCACGCGCAGCTAATGCGAATTATGAGACAGCCTCTTCCTTAATACTTCTCTAAATCCAACAACTCGTACCCATCTTTTATGAGCACATTGTGCTTGTCATTAACCCAAGTGCCCATATCCACATTAAACCACCGAGCTTCCCCTTCAGAAGCTGGTTCCCATACACCGGCAAACTTCCGGACGGCTCCGTCTACATAGGTTTCTACATCTATTAAGCGATATCCGGCATCAACGCGATCCCTGCAAAGCTCAATAAAATCATTTTGTGAATAGCCTCGGTTGAGGAGCGATGTACCTGTTCCCAGCCACACCCCGGCCCATTTTCGATTGAGGCCAATATGATAGGTTTCAATATCAACCAGCTTTTTACCCGCATTTTTCATCTCCGTGTACTTGTCGCCAAAATCATCGGTGCTGTACCCACGGTACATGGCATAGTTCCCGCTGTTGCCTGACTGAAACAGGCCAGCCCATTTCGTTACCGTTCCGTCCTTATAGGTTTCAAGGTCAATGAGCCGCCTGCCAGCATTGTTTTCTTCCACCCATTTGTCATAAAAACCATCTGTGCTGAAGCCCCGCCAAATGGAGGTACCGGTAATGCCCTTGCGGAAAATCCCGTCCCACTTGCGCACTACGCCATCCAGGTATGTTTCCAAATCTACCAAATGCCATCCTTTTTCCTGTAAGGCATTGCGTTCGGCTAAAAAATTGTCGTTGTTTAGCCCTCTACGAACCACCGTTTCTGCGGCCTTGCCTGTGTTGCGCCAAATGGAGACCATGTTTTCGCCGCAGTCTTTTTTGTTGTTGTTATCGTTTGTTGGCAGGTCGGAGGGTGAAAAATTATAGCCCATGAGTTTTAGCAGCTTTTCCCCGACCCGTAAAGCATCGCCACTTCCCCCGGTGTTCATCATGACACAGACACCATTGCTATCGCCTGGAAAGAAACCCATGTACGTGCGCACGTCATCGTGGGCGCCGCCATGGTAAACGTAACTGCTGCCGTTTTTCACCTGCTTTTTAAAACCGTAGATATAGCTGTTGTTGCCGTTGGAAAATGACACATCCTGCCAAAGCGCATAAGACGTGGGGATGAACTCATTGGTAATAACGCCTTGCATGAATCGGGCGAGATCAAACACGTTGCTGCTCCAACCGCCGCCCGGAATTTTGATGTTGGTATTGCCCTCGTTTTTGGAATCGCGTTTCAAATTGCAATCCAGGTCAAAACCACCAGGGCTGCTGGCAAATCCATCCAGGGTGCTGAGGTTTGCCACATTTTTTATGTGTTGGTTCACATAAGCCACGTAATCCATATTGGTGGTCTCTTCGATAACAGCGCCCAGCAAATCATAACCATAAGTGCTGTAACAATGGTCGGTGCCAGGCGTGAACAATAAGCCACAGTGGCTAAACCGTGCAACACTGCCAGGCCCATTCCAATTGCCACCGCTGATTACGCCTATTAGACCTGGAATACATTGTAGTTTTCCGTCGGCATCGTCGCCGTAGTGGACAATGCCACTGCGGTGGCTCAATAAATCAGAGACCTTGATATCATCTCTGCCGCCACCATTGATCCAGTAGGAGACATGGTCAATTGCTTTGTCGTGCAATCCGAAATGCCCGTCGGAAATGGCGCGGAAAGCAGCGACAGCGGTTAACGGTTTAGACAGGGAGGCCCAGCGGAAGACGGTTCCGGTAGTTACCGTCTGGGTTCTGGCTTCATTTTTATGCCCATAAGCGCGTGTATGCGTGACGACACCTTTTTCCACCACGCCAACTGCAATGCCGACAATGTTTTGAAGCACCATTTCTTGCTCTACGAGGTTGTCGATATCGGCTGCGGAGAGTTTGGAAACAACGGCGCTACTGGGCGTGTCGATGGTTTTTTTGCAGGTGGCGCCGATGGCAGCCCATCCAATAATAAAGATTAAGAGTGGTGTAAAGTTGATAGTTTTCATCGTGATCAGGTTTTGGGCGGGTTCAGGATAAAAGAGCAAGTTGAGATCTTTTCGCCGGGTCAAAAACGGCATCCTGAAAGCACGCTAAGTGAACGGATTGTCAGAATAAAATGCAGAAAGCTAGGAGATATTGCCCAAAGCGACCGAAAACTTGGATTCTTAATGCCAGAAAATGGCGGAAAGGTCCAAAGGTTTCATTTCCTATTGAGGTGGCTGTCCATTCCGCAAAAGCAAGCTGCAGAAAGAACAAGCTGAACGGCCTGAAATCGTAAATGGTCCATTTCCAATATTGGTTTTAAACTCGCTCCAGAATCTGGTCGGTCAAAAGGTATCACCGCCTAAAAGGCAATGTCGTTGACTTAGCGTATGTACATATCTTCGCATTTGGTGGGTACCAACTTTGAATTTTATTGAATACTAAACAGTTGTGTCATTACGAGCGAAGCGAAGAACCTGAGTATTTATAGTAACCCAGGTTCCTCGCTTCGCTCGGAATGACACAACTTATTGATATTCAACATGGAAAAAAATGGAACAACTGATTTGCCAATTGATTTTAGCTAGGTTTTGACTTGTGTATATTCCATTTGAACCCAAAAAAAGCCCTTCGGTTACAACAACCGAAGGGCTTTCTAAATCTTTATTTTTGGCAATTAATTGCCCAAATACGTCTTCAACAATTTGCTCCTGCTTGTAGCCCGCAACTTGTTGATCGCCTTGTCTTTGATCTGGCGCACACGCTCGCGCGTAAGGCCAAATTTGTCGCCAATATCTTCCAGCGACATGGGGTGCTCTACACCGATACCAAAGTACAATTTGATCACATCGGCCTGGCGCTCGGTCAAGGTGCCGAGCGAGCGCTCGATTTCCCGGCGCAGCGAATCGGCGTATTCCAGGTGCGAATCGGTGCCGGGCATGGTGTTGTTTTCTAGTACATCCAGCAGCGAGTTGTCTTCTCCTTCCACAAACGGTGCATCCATGGATACGTGACGGGCGGCTACACCAAGGGTAGTTTCCACCTCGTCTGTTGAGATTTCAAGCAGCTCGGCAAGTTCTTCCGGGCTTGGTTCGCGCTCAAAAGTTTGCTCCAATTCAGAGAAAGCCTTGTTGATTTTGTTCAACGAGCCAACCTTATTCAAAGGCAGGCGCACGATACGGCTTTGCTCGGCCAAGGCCTGCAAAATGCTCTGGCGAATCCACCAAACAGCGTAGGAAATGAATTTAAAGCCACGGGTTTCATCGAAACGCTGGGCTGCTTTGATAAGGCCGAGGTTGCCTTCGTTGATCAAGTCTGAAAGACTCAGACCTTGATTTTGGTATTGCTTGGCCACAGAAACGACGAATCGTAGGTTGGCTTTGGTCAATTTCTCCAGCGCTATCTGATCCCCTTGTTTGATGCGCTTGGCGAGGTCCACTTCCTCTTCTGGCGTGAGAAGGTCCACTTTGCCAATTTCCTGAAGATATTTCTCCAAGGACTGGCTTTCGCGGTTGGTAATGGACTTCGTAATTTTTAACTGCCTCATGTGCTGTGCTGCTATTGATGTTTTTTCGGGCGCAAAGTTATGATTTTACGCACCATTGATTCCTTTTTTTTCAGAAAATGGTTGTTTTGCAAGATTTTCCTTAAAAATACCTTTCCAAGTAGTTCAAACGTAACAGAGCTGCTTTTGTTCAGGCACCAGAAAGGTACTATCCATCCTCCCGGATAAAACTTATAGTACGTGCAGCTTCTCCCCGTTTGCGAAGTGTAATTTGATACCAACCGGGGGAGAGGGCAGAAACGTTTATGGAGGCGAGCCCTTGGGAAAAAGTTGTTTTGCCTGAAAGTGCTACCCTTCCTGCTGCATCTCCGATGCTTATGTCGAACAGCCCTGACACTTGTGTGTCTCCAGCTGTGATATTGAGCATCCCGCGCTGCACTGGATTGGGGAATACCACCATTTGAGGCAGACTTACGCTCAAAGGCTCCGCTGTAGCGCTAACGGTAAGCGTGTCGCACCAGCCTTGCACGGTAGCAAGGTCAGTGCATGGGAACATTGGATTGTCTATAACCTTGGGAAAATTGGCCGGACTGAAAGTAGCATGCTCCAGCAGGTAGCAAAGGGCAGAGCAGTCGCTGAGCGAATCGTTGTCGCTTAGGCCCAAATGAGCCCCAATCAAATTGCCCGGCAGTTTTTTGAACTCAGTGATACCCTCAATGCCGTCTAAGGATTTGATGCGCGAACAATGGGCAATCCCAAAGGCACCGACACTTTTGAGCTTTGGGTAGATGCCTTCAAGTGACAACTGGTCGTTGTTGTTGTCTGTCCCAACGCCACTTTGCTCAACTTTTTCGAGCGCCGGGAAAGGTATCATCGGGCCATTATATCGGGCGTTAGACAGGCCCATTTTATATAGGTTTCGCAATTTGCCAAATGAAGTGGGGTCTAAGTAACAGCCTGCTTTTTTGCTTATATTTAGCTCACCTGTTCCTAATATGCCGTCTCCTGCTTTTTCCATTTGGTTGAAACAAGAAAGTGTGTCTATGACCCGAAAAATGGATATCTCATCGGTCACGGTCATGGGGCTTTTGAAAGCTGACAGCGTGTGTACTGGTTGGGAATCATATAACAGCACCTTGGTGAAGCGGGCACCCGGCGCGCTAAAGCCTTCGAGCCTTTCAAACGCTACCGCACCTTGGCTGTTATTCTCGATTCGGATGTTTGATTTTTTCAGGTTGTTGAAACCGGAAACGACCTGTAGGCTGGGCGATTTCAGCACAAAGCCGTAAGTATAGTCCGTTGACATGTTTGGCAGGGGTATCCAAGTCTCTTCCATGCCTTCAAATCCGGTGACGAAGCGGAGCTGTGGGTTGTCACGGACGTAAAAATTCCAGATATAGCGAGGGCCCCAGTCTTCGTGCAGGGTTGTCAGGGAGTCGTTGTCATATACGTCATAAGCAGATGCAATACTGTCAACTGCCGGCAAGGCATTTACCATGGATTTAAGGCTGCTGCAATCATAGACGTGAAATCCCGGAATGCTGTGCGCGTTCTGGAATTCGATGTGTTGAATGGCTGGCCCGCTGATCCATACGCCGCCAATCTGCAGCGAATCAAATTTGACTGTTGTCAACAATGGGTTGCCCCAAACCGATACGCCCCCTTTCACGATATTGCCCAAAGGCACCAATGAAGTTAGGCGGGGGTTGTCATAAGCAACTATGGCTGAAGTTTTAGGCACTTTGTCCGCCATGTCCGAAAAATCGACCAGGTTGTTGTTCTCATGTACCTCAAACACGGTGTACTCCAGCTTGGGGAAGTACCCAAAATGCAACAGGCTGTCGTTTTGAAAAACCCTGATCCGGTCGCTTTTTCGAAGGGACAACATACCTGAAAGGGTTTTAAGGCGGGGGTTCCCGGCAATCGTCATCCCGAAAAAATCGTGATCCAAGGAATCGAGGCCCGCCAAGGAGATCATATTTTGGTTGCGCTCAATGGCTATTGTAGCGGTGTAGAACAAGCTGTTGAGCCCTTGAAGGTTTGGGAGGCTGTCGTTCTGCCGGATGACGAAGGTGTCCGTTCTTCGCACCCGGTGCAGTCCCTCAAGGCTCACAAGTTTGGGGTTGTGAAAGACATACACCACGTTTAGGGTGTCCATGGCCTCCAGGCCCCGAAGTGTGGCAAGATTGGCATTGTTGCTGATGTAGAGATGGGAGGCAAATTCCAAGCCGGTAAGCGGGCTGAGGTCAGTGATGTCGCTTAGGTTTATGGTGTCGGCTTTTCCGATGACTAAGTCGCCCCAAATACTTGTGATGCCGGGGTAGGTTGCCGCGAACGAATCTACCGCCGCTTGCGAAGTCAGCCAGACAGTGCCCTGGTAAACCTGCGCGTTTGCAAAAAAATGACAGCACAAAAAAAAAGTTATGAGAAATATTTTCATATCACTTATTTTTACTGCAAAGTTATGCAATTAGAGGAAAAGTAGCGATAATCAATCGACTTATCAAGTAGTAGGCAAACTTTTTCATTGTTAACCAGATTCTAAAACTTCGCCCTATTCACTACCCTAAATTATTGAAGTACTCGTTACCCCTGCTACTATGCCCTTTTTTTGTCAGGGCCCAGCCCCTCATGCGAGATTTTATCGGTGTAAATGTGAAAGCTCAATACGCTTATGAGCGCATGAAAAAAATCGGCTTTGCCCGTAATTTTCAGCTTTGGGCAGACGACCAAAGCAATTATATAGGTACGGTAGAAGAATGTCCTTTGCCCATACCTGCCAATTCTGGCGTTCCCAAGCTACGCTGGAACCCCAGCTACAACACCAACCGTTACATTCGTTACGATGATTTTTACAAGTTTCACCCGCAGCGCACCGTTGCGGTGATACAGGGCAGCGCACCAGTTATGTACAAGAATAGCGCGGAGCTTTTTGCCAAGCCAATCTGCCCCCAATTCTATCTCCCCGCAGTCATAGATGATGCCGATTTTCATGCCGAACCTGACAATTGGCAAGCCATGGCTATACGAGCTTCCCTTTTTGCGGCCCGGTATGGGGCTGCGCCATCTGGTGGTTTTCCGACAAATTTCCTTCAAGAAGCCGCAGATTATGTGGAATATCCTGACTATCTTGGTTTTGGACAGGCATCTGTCAAATATATGGAGATATTCAACGAGCCGGATGCGGCCTGGAACGCCGTCGACCATATCGATACGCAAGTAACTGGAACCGCTATGGAAAAGGACCCTGCTTACCTGACTAAATATTATTTCCGCCCCGATCAGTATGCAGCGATGTTGAGCGCGGTGTATGATGGGAACAAAGGCTCGGGGATTTTTGAAGGCACCCATTGGGGCATCCACAACCTGTCGCCCGACACAAAAGTTGTGCTGGCTGGCACGTCAGATTTGCGCATAGACTACCTGCATTATATGCGGGTGGCTTGGGATGACATGCGCGGGGCTGGCAATTACCCCTTTGATATTGTGAACTATCACTTTTATTCCACTACAGACCATCCAACAATCGGGCAAAATCCGAAGTGGGATCAATTCTATAGGGGGCGACAATTTTTCGGCAATGGCCAGGGGGCATTTCCAGAGAGCGGCAATGTTGACTTGCGGGGGCGGATAAAAAAGGTACTGGATGATAGACAACAGAACCAATTGAACATCCCTTCGCTTTTTGCAGACAAACCGACGTGGATCACAGAGTTCGGATATGACACCCAGGGCGCAACAGCCGTGGGGTTGGAGTCTTTCTGTGGCTTTGACGAACAAACGATACAAGGGCAATGGATTACCCGATATTTTATGGAAGCCTCGGCAGCTCGTGGCGGCGGGCAATGGGTAGATAAGGTCTTTATGTATGAATTGGGTGATGATTTGGACCGGGGCGATGGATTGTTTGGCCATTGCGGCCTTTTGGAAACAGATGCTACCCCTAAAAAATCCTGGTACCACCTGCTTACCCTGAAAAGCGTGCTGGATGCCACCAGGTTCAGCAAAACAAATTCAGATTACCAGGTAGCTTTTATGGACAACAGCGGCGATGTGCTGCCTTTTGATGACCCGCGGATGTACCAGTATACCCATCGGGCTGATGAAAAGCCCACCATTGCGGCTTGGGTACCACATGGCAAAGATTTGGCCTGTGATCAAAATCAGTATCATGGGGCTGTGCTGATAAAAAAGTTTACTAATGATCCATTCGAACCCAAACCTGTGGTTCAAGCGATAGAAGTGCTTGATTACGATGAGGATGGGTTGCGCACGCTGATAGACCCAAGTTTGATAGATGAAGTTTCTGCAACGCCACCGGGTAGTGGGAGTGCCAGGAATTATTGGCGCATCAATGGTATCCGCTTAGGCGACACGGAGATCAGTTTGACGGAAACGCCAATTTACTTTCGGGTAAGCCAGCCCATGCTTGGAAGCGACAAGGTAGTGGTGCCCGTATTGAACCTGAACGCCGCATGTATGAGTTGCAACACCGTGCGACTTACATGGGATATCCCCACAGGGCAGCTCTATTCCTACTATGCCGTCTATTATCAGAAAATAGCTTGTGGCGCTATAAGCCCAGTATTTGACCCACACGCAGCAACGCTGCTTACCGACAGGCTGCCGGGCCTCAGCAAAGACGCTGTCATACCAGGGCTCAATTGGTCGCCAGGAGAATGTTATATATTTTGGGTGCTGCCTTTTGTCTACAACATGAACGGGTGGACTTCCTCGTTTTTTACCTACAGCCAGCCAGACATGACGCAGCCACTCCCAACCAGGCACTTTTTTGTTTGGGAGCCAGCCACTTGCGCTGCTTGTGCCGCTTCATTCGACCAGCAGCAGGTAACAATTACCCAGAACCCTTGGGGATCTGGGTCTTTCCTCGAAGGGCAGTTTTTTGAATCGCTCCTTCCAAGTGACCCTTCCGTTATCTGCAGTGATTTGACAAACAACCCAGCACCCAATAATTTCGGCTTGTTTGTTGATCCGGGTAAAACTTTACAATTTGTCATTGATTTCGATGGCACAAAGTATATAGATGCTTTGTACTTGTATTATGTCAGTGGTACCGGGCGCGTCACCATTGAATACATGAGCGACTGTTGCCAACAATACACCAAGTTGATGCCCATTGACATCAATGACCACTCCATAGGCGGCAATAACATTTGGCTTAGGGTCGTAAATACTGTTTTCAACAAAGAACGGATCGAAAAAATTCGCATCACCATCGAAGGGCTGGCGGATATAGGTATTGTGTTCAAAAGGATGTACATGTGCACCCACCCGGCTCCAGATGCATGTCCTGGAGATCAATTCAAGAATGAAGGCGAGGGCGAACTCCTAACACCCGTTTCTGACCTTGTGGTGAAAGATATTGACACACGCTCTGCTGTTGTTGGCTGGAATGCCGCCCGCCGTTTTGTTGACAATGTGGAGACATTCCCAATTTCTAAATACACTGTTCAATACAGTATTGCCAGGGGGCAAAACGGCACGCTGGTAGAGCCAGTTTCGTTGGAATACGAAGGCGCTGAGTGGGGCGGCGACAATGAGCTTCCCTTGTCTCCTTTGGCTCCAAACACAACGTATTTTGTTGATATTTTCCCTAGCATCGCTGCCAACCCTTGTGTATATGCGCGTCCAGTGGCCAAAACATCCTTTACAACACTTGCGGTAGAATCACAGAACAGGAGTTCAAATAAAGCGGAACAACTTTCGACTGTGTCAATTTTTCCCAATCCTGCTACAGACAAAATCAACGTTCAGACAGTTCCTGGTACATTTCTCAGATACCGGATTACACATGTCAATGGCGTGATGGTTCAGGAGGGAATATTGCTGGCAGATAAGGCAGAACAGGCTATTTTGCTCAAGGGTTTTGCAAATGGGATGTATATCCTTTCAATGACAGGGCCGAATACCCAAATGTTCAGTAAAGCTTTTATCATCAGCCGATGACAACTGTTCACCGAATCACCACTTTCTGCGTAATATGCGCTCCATTTGCTTGAAAATCAACAAAATACATTCCAGGAACATGTTTTCCTGCATTGAAAAAATAGTTGTGCTGGCCCGCTGGAATTTCGCCTGAAAAAATGGTTTCTACGATTTGCCCCTGCATGTTGACCAGTAATATTTGCCCCTGCGCCTTTTTATTGGAATTCACAGGCACAACTGTGATGGCCGATGCAGGGTTGGGATATATGTCGGCCAATTCAAGGCGGATAGGTTCAATAGCGCTGGAAAGTTGCTTGACACAGAATGACCAATAGCCAGCTGGGGCAGTCAAAGGGCGCGTCAAAGTTTTGCCGTTATTGGCTGCGGCTTCGATATAATAGTAAACGGTGCTGCCCATGGCTTGTTTTGGGATATTCCCTTTCCAGTAATTGGGCAGTCCGCCCGTAACTTCCTGCATATCAAGGCTAAACCAGGTAGTGCCGGGATCGGTTGTATAATAAACTTTTGCAGAAGCGATACCAGAGCGATGCTGAACTTGCCCCAAAACTTCATAGCTCAAGGCAGTAGGATCCTGACAAGGCAACACACTGTGGGTAATCAGCAAGGGATCATTTACCCCTATTTCTTTGGTAATGCAGTGTACCGCGCCGCCGCTGCTAATAATAGCATTGCAATTTACCGGCACTATTGTATAACCTGGCATGTATTTTTGAAAAGTATCCCTTGCAACATTGTCGAGTGGGCTATTGTATGAAGGCATGATGATCGTGCGATTCACAAAAACTGCGTTGGCATAGGTTGGATAGCGGCCTTCATCACCAAAGATAGGGGGATGTTGCCCGTTGTAAGGTGGCATTGGCACCCGTACCAACTTAAAATCATGCCCGTACGCGGTTTTAAATTGCCCTAATGCATATTGGATATTGGCTTCAATTTGTGGCCCATCAGAGGTTCCTGGGGGATATTGACCTACAAGGATCGTCTCTTCATCCAGCAATTTCATGTGCATGTCAATATGGTGGATGCCATCGTAGGGCAGTTCTTCCATCTTGATGTATCGATCGATACCCATAAATTCCTGTAGGATATTGTCAATTTCCAGTTCGGTGTGGTCGCTGGTACCGATCACATCGTTGGTATCAGAACCTTCCCCATTCATTATTTGGTCATTGTTTCGGAAAATCAACTTCGAGGCGAAAGCTGTTCCCAAGCCATCCGACATGAAGTTGCCGCCCGTATTGACCAGATCATAAGGTGCCGTAGAAGTGGAATAAACGGGCAACTGAAAATATTCGCCCAGTTTTTTGGGTATGGCATTATCCAATGTACGTGTGCGACGGTTATAAAGCCAGTCCACAATGAGCAAAGAATCTACATCATTCGCATAAACGCAATTGGGGCCGTAATCGCGAATCCAAATGGTGTTGTTGGCCGCTACAAAAAATTCTACGTTGCTGCTGATATCTACATTTTTGGAAACAAGGTAGTTCTTGGCTGAATTGACAACGGTTTGGTTGTCACAATTGATGACAACCTTGCATTCCAGGCGGGCTGCCCGGGTGATTTCAGCGAGAATTCCGTAAAAGTTAACGCCCTTCCACGTAATCGTAACTGCCTGCAATTCCTCCCATTCCGCCATGGTGCGCACGGGTACAGGAGGGGGGGTAACAAAGGTTTGCGCTAATAAAGAAAGGCTAAAAGTCAGGGCAGATAGCAGCGAGAAAAGTCGTTTTGTGTTCATGGAAATGGATGTCGTGTCAAGTAGATTTTCAAAAGCGCCTCAAAAAAACGAAATAAAGAGAAAATTGCCTTGATATTTTTTAATAAAAGCAAAAGATGTCTGTTTGCGGCTACAATTACACAAAAAAAGCGGCACGCTACAGCGCACCGCTAAACAAAACCCATTCTATCGTATGAAGTAAAAACTGTTCCGAATTTAGACTGCAATTGGCAGCGAATTCAAATCGCGGAAAAGGATCTTTTTCCGGTTGAAATATAACACGTTTGAGCGTTTTAGCTGGTTCAAAACGGCAGTCACCATTTGACGGCTTGTGCCGGTAAGATCAGCAATATCCTGGTGCGTCATGTTGTGTTTTACCAATGTCTCAAAACCAACGCGGCGGCCTTGTTCGTGGCCCATTTGGTGCAGGAATTCGATAATTCTGCTGCGAGAATCTTTCAACACCACATTTTCCAATTGGCTTTCAGTGTAGCGCAATCGCTCACCCAGGAAGTACAGCAATGATTGAGCAAAGGCAAAGTTGCCCCGCATTACCGCCAAAACAGCATCTGCATGGAGCTCCATCACTTCCAATTGATCGTCCATGGCATAAGCGAAGTCACGGCGGGCACTATCGCCTGTCAGGCAAGATTCGCCGAACAAACCACCGGGCCGAACGACATACTTAATGATGTCTTTCTTCTCGGCGTGAACAGCCACCTTTACAATGCCTTTTAGCATGAAGTAAACTTTGTCGGCGGCTTGGCCGGGCTTGTACAGCACGGCGTGCTTTCCATAAGCCTGAACTACAGCGCCACGTTGCAGGAGCGTCCTTTCTTCAGGGCTCAATACAGCAAATAGGGGGCTGTTTTCCAAAATGTATAATGCGTTCTTAGTATCCATGTTTTAGCTGAAGCAGTTTTATTTAAGTTCTGTCACATTTCTGACTTAATGACAATTACTTTGCCCCCAGCCCCTATTCTTTTTGGAAAAAATATTATTTGAAAACAGCGCAATTCTCCCGTTAATCTGTCGAATTTTCGCTTATTTTAAAATAATATTTGTCGAATGCTTTATTTTTTTGATTTTGGTTTGGAATGAAATAAAAAAAAGCCACCTTTGCAGAATAAAAAAATATCGTTTTTGGCTGAAAATTCTGGTAATATATGGCTTGAGGCCCTGCGCGATGGCGATGAAAAAGCCTTGCAGCAGTTGTTCGACCAGCACTATCCTTTGCTGATCGGTGATATATATCGCATTTTGCCAGACGAAGACACTTGCAAAGATCTTGCCCAGGAGGTGTTCGTGGAGCTGTGGCGCAAACGTGCCGACTTGGACATTCACACCTCTTTGCGGGCTTATCTTCGTCGTGCTGCCGTAAACCGAGCCATCAACCACCTCAAAGTGCAGCGCCGCACCGTGCTTGAGGATACTGAAACATTTGCCGATGCGCCCGATAACTCAGCCCAGGAGATTTCGATTCGGGAGAACCAAGAGAAAATGGAGCGGGACTTACACGCAGCCATTGATACACTTCCCGAAAAATGCCGGGCAGTATTCGCGCTGAGCCGCTTTGAAAACCTTTCGCATAAGGAAATTGCCGAACGTTTGGGTATTTCGGTTAAAACCATCGAAAATCAAATTACAAAAGCCATGAAAGTGTTGCGGGAAGCGCTTACAGTTCTTGCTGTTTTGTCGCCGACTGTCATTTTATGGCTAAAATGGTACATATTAGGATAGGGGATGCGCCCGGCTTGATTGTCTTATTGTTGTACCTTCAACCAAGGAATCGAATCAAAAGAGTCCATGAAAGAAAACGATTTCATATTGCTTGTTTTTAAACAACTAAGTGGCGACATCACGGCCGCTGAGACATTGCTACTGGGCGATTGGATTAGCCAGTCGCCTGAAAATGAGCGTATTGCAAATGAGTATTCCCTTGTTTGGGAAAAATCAGGCACTTATCAAAAGCAATTCTCTCTTAACCTTGAAGCTGATTTCGCCGAGGTTCAGGCACGTATCCGCGCCGAAGAACAGCCTACTATTAAGGTGTCTTTCTTCTCCACTAGATTGCTCCGCATCGCCGCAGCACTGGCTTTGCTGCTGCTCGCAGTTTGGGGCTATAGTACATTTGGGCCATCCCAACACTACGATAGCGTGGCATCCGCGCAGCAAGAAGTCAAACAATTGCTGGCCCTTTCCGACGGCACCCAGGTATGGCTGCGCCAGGGAAGTTCGCTAGAGTATGTCAAGTCCTTTGACGGTAAAAAAACACGGCAGGTTAAGTTGAAAGGAGAAGCGTATTTTGAAGTAGCGCACGACCCACAGCATCCATTCAAGGTTGAGTTAGAAAAGGATGGCACCGTAGAGGTATTGGGCACACAGTTCAATGTGAAACAAACAGAAAATGCGACAACGGTGCTGGTACGCTCCGGTAATGTTCAGTATATCCTTGAAAGTGGTGTCAAAAGCCCTGTGTTGCAAGCCAACCAAGTAGCAGTATTTGACCGCAATGCCGGTACGCTGCGGGTGTCCAATAAGACATCCCTCAATGAATTGTCGTGGCAAACCGGCGGCTTGGAGTTTGTCAAAACCCCACTGTCTCAAGTCCTGCTCGATCTGGAGAAGTTTTACAACGTAAAGATTTCGCTGCCAAACAAGGCCATGGCCGATTGTCCGCACAGTGCCCTGCTTTCTAAGCAATCACTCAATAATGTGCTCGAAGGACTGGCAGTGGCTTACCAATTAAAAGTGAATGTCGTTGGGCCCGGAGAATACCTGTTGAGCGGTGGGATGTGCCGATAAGGCACCATAAAAACAAAAGCAATTGACAAATTTATAAGCACAAAAAAGCGGGAAGGTTCCAACCTCACCCGCTTTTAATTTTTAACAATGCACCCACTGACCGCATCATTATCAAATTATCCCATTATCAAATTATTAAAGCCCATATTCCTTAATCTTCCGGTACAGCGTGCGCTCTGAAATTTTCAGTTCTTCCGCAGCCTCTTTCCTGCGCCCTTTGTATTTTGTCAAGGCGCGTTTTATGGCTTCCTTTTCGATATCCTCCATCGCTAGCGGCGTGTCTTCTACTTCCTCACTTTCGTATCCACCGGAGTTTTTACTTTGGTCAATGATAATCGGACGGGCACTTTCATTACCTTGGTTCTGGTAAAAGTCCTGGCGCTCCTCAAATTCACGCTCCTCAAATTCATCACTATTTCCGGGATACCCTCCTTGTTGGTAATTGGGGCTGAGTTGCCGCATTCCACTGATTTCAGGCATGTGCAGGTTGTTGCGCTTCACCAATTCGTAGTACATGGTCTTCAGGTCGTTCATGTCCTTTTTCATATCGAATAAAACCTTGTACAGCAGTTCGCGCTCCTGAAAGTCGCCACCGTGTTTGCCGCCATAACCTTTGCGATCGGTAGGGACGGGCAGGTTTCGGTTGAACAACTGAGGCATGGTGTTTTGCAGGCTTTCTGCGGTAATAAGCCGCTCTTCTGAAAGCACGGATAGTTGTTCGGCTACGTTTTTCAGCTCCCGGATATTGCCTGGCCAGCGGTAGTTTTCCAGCACCAGTTCGGCACGCTCGTCCAGTTTGACGGCCTGCATGCGGTATTTCTCCGCGAAATCGTGGGCGAACTTACGGAACAACATGGTAATGTCCTCTCGTCGCTCCTGCAAAGAAGGTACTTTGATGGGCACGGTGTTGAGCCGATAGTACAGGTCTTCGCGGAACTTCCCTTTTTGTACCCGCTCCTGCAAATCAACATTCGTGGCTGCAATGACCCGAACATCGGTCTTTTGCACCTTGCTGGCACCTACTCGGATGAACTCACCGGATTCCAATACCCGCAGTAAAAGCGCTTGTGTATCATGTGGCAATTCTGCAATCTCATCGAGAAATATAGTGCCACTATTTACGGTTTCAAAATAACCCTTTCGGTCGCCGGTAGCACCGGTGAAGGAGCCTTTTTCGTGGCCAAAAAGCTCTGAGTTAATGGTGCCTTCGGGAATGGCACCGCAGTTGACGGCGATAAATTCGTTGTGCTTGCGCGTCGAGAGTGAATGGATTATTTTTGAGAACACCTCTTTGCCCACCCCACTTTCGCCCGTAATGTTCACGGTGAGGTCGGTTGGTGCCACCCGAGCAGCAGTCTCCAGGGCTGCATCCAACAATTTGGAGGAGCCTACGATGCCGTAACGGGCTTTTATAGATTGAAGATTGTTGCTGGCCAAATTATTAATTTGATAATTAGTTAATTTGATAATGTGAAAATTGTGGTTAGTGCTTTTCTATGAGGATCAGCTCTTCTTCCTGGCCCATGCGGTTCATGCCTAGTACCAAGGTATCGGCATTGACGTGGACGATCCGAACCACTTTTTCGACTTTATCCTCTGCGGTGGTGTAGAGTTTGTCGCCTGTCAATTTGTAGGAACCTTTTTCTTTTTGGTCGCCAAAGGCGGCGATGTAGGTGCCTTCGTTCATTAGTTTGTCAGAGAAAGGCGCGAACACAAAGAACACCGAATCAGCGTCTCTGCCTGATGATACGCCTTTTACTTTCCAGTCCACACCATTCCAGGTGCCGATGAGGAGTTCGGGGTTTATTTTCGGCTCGGATTTGCAGGCGAAGAGGAGGATGGCTAGAAAGGCAATTGTTTGAAATTTCATGATATTGAAGGTTTAAATATTTTGATAACTATTTGGTGGTTACGGCACTTGCTGCTTTCTCGCCAATTCTCCAGGCCAATCCTACCCTCAAATAAAAGCCACTCAAAAAATTGAATTCTACCAAGCTCCCAACAAATGTGCCTACAGTTCCATATCCCATTGTTTTTTGATGTTCGCCACTGAATAAAAATAAATTCCCGCTTATATCCAGCAGAAGATTTTTCGTCCATTGAAATTGGGCTCTAGGTACTATTCCAATTTTTGCGCCTACATAATCCGCTTTTGTGGAGATAACATAGGGTAAGTCCGACATAAAATCGAATTTTGACTTATGGATATTTAAAGATAAGCCTACGAAGGTTTGCCAACGCTTTTGCTCATTTTTACTGAAGCGTTGGTTGTAATCAAATTGCATTCCAAAAAGTGAAGATTTGGTATCTCCCAAGGTAACTCCAGCTACAGAGTCATTTGGCGGCACATTCAAAATCGAAAAAATTTGATTATTGCTTCTATTTGACCATGTAAAGCCCAATTCCAAAAAGGACTTTTCATTTAATTCAAATACAATGGAAGGCATGGCAAAAAACCTGGAGTTACTGCGGTTTTGCACGTATATAAATCTTGGGTCAAGACTCTTAATTAGTGTTAGTTCCGGCTCATTTGTAATACCCACATATCCCTTCACCCACAAGCTCTGGCTTTTTAAGGTGTTCAAGGCAAATAACAGGCAAATAGGGATCAGGTATTTCATACATTTCGTGTTAGACAATCCTTCCAAGTAATGTAGCACTCGAAACATCGTGAATATTAACCGTCACATAATCTCCCGGCTTCAAGCCTTCCTTTTTGGGGAATACGCACATTTTATTCTGAGAATTCCGGCCACAAAAATCGTCTGCTGATTTCTTGGAATCGCGCTCTATCAGCACCTTGTATGTTTGGCCGATGTCCCGTTTGTTGTGCTGCAACGCAACATGGGCCTGCAAGCGGATGATTTCACTGAGGCGGCGTTTTTTCACTTCCTCCGGCACGTCATCGGCGTATTTACGGGCAGCGAGTGTGCCAGGCCGTTCGGAATAGGAAAACATATAGGACATGGAATACTCGGCCCACTCAATCATGGAAAGGGTGTCCTGGTGTTCTTCTTCGGTTTCGGAACAAAACCCGGTGATGATATCGCTCGACACAGCAGCATCGGGCATGATGCGGCGGATGCTCTCTATCCGCCCCATATACCAGGCGCGGTCGTAGGTGCGGTTCATCATCTCCAGTATCCGCGAGTTGCCCGATTGCACCGGCAAGTGAACGTACTTGCAGATATTTTCGTGCGCGGCCATGGTGTGCAGCACTTTGTCCGTCATGTCTTTCGGGTGACTGGTGCTGAAGCGCACCCGCAGGTCGGGGTGAACGGCAGCGGTCATGGTCAGCAGGTCGGCAAAGTCGGTGTGTTCGTTGGTTTCCGGGTTGTCCCATTTGTAGGAATCGACGTTTTGGCCGAGCAAGGTAACTTCTCTGTATCCTTTTTGGAACAGGTCGTTGGCTTCCGCTACAATGCTGAAAGGCTCGCGGGAGCGCTCGCGGCCGCGGGTGAACGGTACCACGCAGAAGGAGCACATGTTGTCACACCCGCGCATGATGGAGATAAAAGCGGCAACGCCATTGGAGTCGAGCCGTACCGGGCTGATATCGGCGTAGGTTTCTTCCCGGCTCAACAAAACGTTCACCATGCGGCCACCATCTTCAGCTGCGCCAATGAGGTTGGGCAAGTCGCGGTAGGCATCGGGGCCAACCACCAGGTCGACGAGTTTCTCTTCCTCCAGCCACTGCTTTTTCAAGCGCTCGGCCATACAGCCCAGCACGCCAACTTTAATATCGGGACGGGCTTTTTTGATTTTGGCAAACACTTTCAGGCGTTTGCGCACGGTTTCTTCCGCTTTTTCGCGAATAGAACAAGTATTGACGAGGATGAGGTCGCTTTCTTCGATGTTGCGGGTGGCGGCATAGCCAATGTCGCCCAGAATGCTGGCGACGATCTCGGAATCCGAAAAATTCATCGCGCAGCCATAGCTTTCGATGTAGAAATGCTTGAGCCCCGGCGTTTTGCTCGTTATGGCGTGTTCTTTAAAAAACACCGTGCCTTGCTTGGCTTCGTCTATGGTTTTGACCCCTTCCAGGGTTGGATTCGAATCGTAGAGCATCTTTTCAAGTTGTAGTCCGGCGGTGCAGCTCGGAAATAGAGCGCAAAAGTACGGCTTCTTTTCTGAAAAAATGCCAGATTGTCACCTCAAACTACACAAAATGTCAGCAATGGCTACCAATCCTTTTTAAGGCGGGAAGGTCTGTTGGCCGGTGATAATTCCCGGTAGGCTTTGGCATTTTTCTGCTCTTCTGGCAGTACTGCTTTGGAGAGCATTTGCCGCGCCTGTTCTGGTGGGATATTGCTGGGTGGGATTTCTTTTACCCGCGTTTGCTGGGCCTGGTCTACATAATAGCGTTGCGGCTTAGGGCTTGGCGGTGGCGGAGGCGGCGGTGGCGGAGGATTGGGCGGGGGAGGAGGGAGGGCTTGCTGCTTGGCAACTTGCAGGTTCTTTTTGGCATCCCATTGATTGGGGGCAAAGCGCAAGCTGCTTTCGTATGCAGTTATGGCCTCTGCGTATTTTTTTTGTAGCAGGAGCGCATTGCCGAGGTTGTACAGGGCGTCGGCTTTCACCCCTGCGTCGGTGCTTTTGTTGGCGGCATCCCGGTAATAATTGGCAGCACTCGAAAGGTTGTTTTGCTGAAATGCTGCATTGCCAGCGTTATAGCCTCCTATGGCATTGCCCGCCTTTTGATAAGCAGTCTCCGCCGCCGCATAATCCCCACGATCATAACTGCCCTCACCTTTCCGCAAAGCGCCATGTGCAGATTGCGCACAAACGCCAAACACAAAAAAAATGACCACAAAGCCAGAAAGTCCAATTTTCCTAATATCACGCATGCTGTACATTATCAAATTATCGAATTATCAAATTCCCTTTTTTTCCACCACATCAACTGCTCTCCAATCAAAAATACCAAGGCCAGCAGCAAAATCCACGGGAAATAATACACCTTTTGCGAGATCGCATTTGTTTCAACGGCACCTTTTTGTAAACGGCCTACGCCGTTTTTGATTGTTTCAAGGGTGCGGCTTTCATCTTGAATGTTCAGGAACTGGCCACCAGCTGCTTTTGCGACGGATTGCAACATGGAGGCATCGGCGGCGCTGCGCACAGCTTGTCCATTGAAATCGCGCTGCAAACCGCCCCTGCCAGCAGGGATGTTTGCGCCAGCTGCTGAACCCACGCCAACCGTGTAGATCAATATTCCGGCAGCGGCAGCCTCCCGAACCCGCTGTAAGGCTTTTTCTTCGTGGTTTTCGCCATCGCTGATGAGGATAATGGCGCGCCCGGCGGTCTTTTCTGTTTCGAGCATGCGTTTCCCCAGCTCCACCGCAGTGCCGATATCTGTCCCTTGATCCGTGATAAAATCAGGTGTTGCGTTGCGCACAAACATCATCAGTGCCTCATAATCCGTGGAAAGGGGCATTTGCGGGGATGCCTCACCGGCAAAAAACAACAAGCCTATCCGTTCGCCATCCAAGGCTGGTACCAATTTTTGGATAAAACCCTTTGCCTGCTCCAAGCGGTTTGGTTTTGCATCCTCAGCCAACATGCTGTTTGAAATGTCCAATGCAATTAATACATCGGCACTTTTCTGGGTCTTCCCAGGTACCTTTTCCATCCTTACAGGGGATGCAATGGCCAGCACGACCAAGTTGATGCCCGCTGCGAACAGGAGGTTTTTTATCCAAAAACGGCGGGTGGAAAAGCCGAGCAACAGCCGTGCTTCTAAGGCCGAAGAGCCTAATAGACGTAAGGTGCGCTGTCGCCAGCGCCAGTACACCCAAAGCAAAAGCCCTTGGAGCGGCAAGGCCCAAAAGAGGTTAAGTAGGGCAGGAAATTCAAAGTAGGGCATATTAACGGTAGACGGTGGACGGTTTTGTTGATAGTTGTTCGTTGTTCGTTTGTACGGCCTTTGCACGTACGCTTTAGATTGTGTTTCAGCACTCAACATGAGTCATCCCTTATTTTCATTAGAAGGAAAACTGGGGTGAATTTGGGTATTTGTTTATACTTATTGGTCGGACGATGAAAAATCGTCAGACCAAATGACCCTCGTCCGACCATTTTTCGTGGTCTGACGAATAAGTTGTGGCAATTATAGCCCCACCTGTTTCCTCTTTACTAGAATAACATGAGCAAACCATGAAAATACGGGATGACTGATGTTAGGGACTGGAACGCTATTTACTGCAATATTACAGAAGCTGTGCAAACGAACAACTATCAACTAACAACTATCAACGAAGCTGTCCACCGTTAAGCGTAGTTTTCCGCAATATATGCCAGCAGCCGCTGTTTCTGCCGCTCTATTTTTTGAGCCGTTTCCCGAAAGAACCAATCCCGCAGTTTTTCCCCTTCACCACTGAAACGGGACGATTTGGCGGTGATGCTTTTGAACCAATCTTCGGTGTAATCGCAGAGGCGGGCATCGGTGCTTTTTAGGAAATTGGGGGTGCAGTACGCGGAGTAGACTGTTCTGCCGATGTCTGAGCTGATAAGACCTGTAATGTTGGTGTAGAGCATTTCATTGTAATACAGGTTGAAATCGCCGCGTCCGTGTTCTGCTTTTTCTCCTACATTGAATTTTTTTCCAGCTGCTGCCATTGCTTTCAGGTGGGCTGCCCATTCCGACAGTTTATCCATCAAAATAATGGCCTCTTTCGGGTCGCGGAAGCCGCCGGAATAGACATGGTATTCGATTTGGGCGAGCGTGTTATCCATGATTTGAGCCGACCAAAGTTCGGTACTGTTCAATCGAATGTATTGACCCAACCATTCCTGGCTCAGGCGAATGATGGGTGGGGTCACCAAATCGAGGGAGAACTGCCGGTCGCGCAGGGATTCCAGGTTCCAGGTCGTGCGGCCCCAGATGTACATTTTGAAGGAAATGAGTTCCGGGAAAAGGTTGTAGGTAAACAGGGACAGCTCCGATGATGCATAAAACAAGTGCGGATTGGGCATCTTGTGGATTTGCTCAAATTCTTTGATAAAGCCATCAATAAAATGGGAGAAATCCAGCACTTTTTTCGAAAAGGCGCTGAAATTGCAGACTACGTTTTCGCTGCTGCTCGTGATGAGCGCATCCAGGGAGATGCCAAATTTTTGGGCCAGCAAGCTCAATTCCTCTGGCGGCAGGAAAGTGTCGCCCCGCAATCGGCGATAGATGGGATCCTTGGCCAGGTTTAGCAAGGTGCATAAATCCTCAACGGCATCGGCGCGGCGGGGATAGCGGCTCAGGATGATCTCGAATAGGCGATCTTGAAGTGAAGGGTGTTGCATTGGGTCAGTGGTTTTTGTGGATGCAAGGTTGGTTTTTTTTGCAAATATTTACCATTGATTTTGCATTGTTTCTCAAGTTATGGCGTAACATTTGGGGGGAGTGAGAAGTCGCCATTGTTTTCAACTTGGAGGCATTGTGCAGCAGGACACGCCAAATGACCTATAAAAATGTAGGTGCAAACCCTTATCTTTGAATCAAATACTAGGAAAATATGACCCGAATTGTTTTAGATATTCCAAATGAGCCTGATCTGGATGCACTGCTGCCCTTATTGCGGCGATTGCGTATCTCGGTTTCTACAATTGATGCATCCCCAAAGATTACGCCAGAGCTTGAAGAGGCGCTTAGAATTATCCGCCAAGGTAGTGATATGAGTAGTTTCGGCGATGCATTAACCTGGCAAAAAACGGCGAGAGAAGATAGAGAATTACCCTATCGTGATTAATATTCCATGAAAAATAAAAAAATGACGCTGGGCGATTCACTGATTGCGGCTACGGCGCTTGTTCAGAAGGCCGAATTGATTACCAGAAACACAGTTGATTTCTCTGGCATTCCAGGTTTGAAAGTATTAAATCCGCTTGACGGAATCTTGTAGATATGTTGTAATATCTGAATTTGCGCCTGAAATGGCACAATAAAATAGTAGTAAAATTTTACCGTGCTAAAATCCTGCGGTATTGACAAATGGAGCCCCATTTGTCAATATTGCTTTTTTATAATCAACACAATCCTCATCCCATGAAAAAGCTACTTCCAATTTTGTGTTTTGTATTTTTGAGCAATACGGTCCACAGCCAATTAATTTATTACGTTAGACCAAATTTGCCTAGCTCCTCTGATGAAATATTCTACTTTGGGGTTTTTGATATCCAAACTTGTAAAGACTCTACTCTGTTTCAAATAAAAAATACAACAGGAATATTTACTATTGATGATATTGCTGTATGCCCTAATGGAGATTTTTACTTTTCTATTTATAACTACAGTTTTCCGTATCAACAAATTGGGAAACTTAATTTACAGGACAGTTCTCTAGTGATTTTGGCTGATTTTAATGCTGGAAACTCCATGGTTTGTGATGGGAATGGCGTAATTTGGACAGGCCCTGATTTAAATACTTTTGATACAAATTCTGGACAAATTAACTCTTATGGCTATATTGGGTACGATTTAGGCGGCGATTTGACATACCGGGATGGGAAATTGTATGGCACGACCATCAATAATGAACTTATTGAAATAAATACGTCTGACTTATCCCTGACCCATGTAGTTTACCAATATCCACTCACTGATGTTGTCGCATTTGGTGTTGTAAGTTATTCAAAATCATGTGATTCTACATTTTCTTATATTACAACTACAAACTTAGGTATTACTAGTACCATTGACTCCGTAAATGCCATTTACGCAATTGATCCAGTTGCTCAAACGATGACCTTCGTCTGCAATACGCCCCATGCCATGTGGGGCGCAACCACCCCCTCCGAATTCCTCGCCTCCAACTGCACCCTCCAACT
>JBBRWA010000029.1:0-29540 GCA_038246345.1 Chitinophagales bacterium | reverse complement strand
GCGGAAGCGCCCATTGCATCGACTTTACCATATTTCCAATGGAGGAACGGCTCATAAAAACACCCATATCTGGTACGCCCGTATGAAGGGCGGTGTACTGCACTTTTTTAAAGAGCGGATAATAGATGTCAAGCCAGATATTTTCCGAGCCCACGTGGTAGTATGGCAGGGGCATAAGTGCTTGGAACTGCGAAAAATCCACTTTGTTGAGCCAGTGATCAGGTGCGCTGGCAACGTTACTGCGTACGGCTGGGTTTGGTGCGAGTTGCACCTGTTTGTTCCGCTGGAAAATGCGTGCCTCCCAGCAAAGCAACAGCAAAGGCAGGAGCGCAATAGCCCATTTTTTGAAATGCGGCAACTCCAGTTTTTTGAAATCGCCCTGGCGGATTTTACCCAAAAATGTTTTCAGGTCTTCCGACCAGCTACGCTCCATTTTCTGACGGATACTATGGTTCCACACAATGTAAAACAACAGCACATTGGCAACGTAGTAATATACCCAGGTGAAACGACCCAAACCCCGGAACTGCCTGAATGGCCCTAAATAATCGACCATCCACTCAAACCCGGGAATGGCAAAAGGAAAGCCACAGCCAAACAGCACCAACGCAAACGCTGCAACAAAAATACCTTTGAGATAACGTTTGTGCACCCGGTGATAGGCAGCTTCTTCCCATTCAGGCTCAAACATCCGGAAGCGCCGCTTGAAAAGGACCCAAAGCGTGAACGCAAAGGCAGCGATGCCTATATACCCTTGAGATTCAGAATCAATGCGCCTGATCGGGACGATGTTTTGATCGATCCAACGGTACATCGGGAAGTAATCATAAGGCAAAAATATACCCTCCCAATAACCAATATAGGTCGTAAAGCCGTAGGGGTTGGCAGGCCGGTCGGCACTGTAATCGGTCCAGTGAATCCATACATTGAGCAGGGCGAAAGGCAGCAGCACCATCACGATCAGGTGGTAAGTGCGCTTTGCGATGTTGCGCCAGCGAAAATCAGTAAGCACTTGATAGGCGGTGTACAAGCCCAAAAACAGGGCTGAAACACCAAAATTGTAAAAATGGAGCTGCGCTACAATAAACAACAAGATACCAATGAGCAAACTTTGGTAGCGCTTGCTTTGTCGCTCCTCGTAGCGGCAAAGCAACAGCAACAGCAAGGGCAAAATCCAGGTGTGTGACAATCCAAAGTGGCCATCAAATCGGTTGTACTGTGGCGAAAGGAAAAGGATGCCCAGTGCTGCAATACTCGCATACCACACAGGCAGGTGCAACTTTCGAATCAATAGAAAAATGATCGCGGCACCCAAGAGCATCGACAATATCTGGAAGAGGTTGACCAAGCCGGTGGTCTGCTCGCTCAAATCCGACACATGGCGGCTCCACCATTGCAGGGCTGCGCTAAAGAGGGGTTGATTGTCGGTGAAAAGCACGTGCTCGCCATAAGGATAGTTCATCCCTTCATAATGCACAAAACTTGAATCGTGCGCTACATGCCAAGCTGTTGTCATGTAGTTTTTGAACCCATCGGGCGAATCATGGAGCATGTTGGCATTGGCATTCGGGATCCAATCCCCATGCTTTGCCCATAGCAAGAGCGCCGCCACCAACAATACCCCCAAAAGCCCCCAAAAGGTGTAACCACGCTTGGGAGATACTAGGTTGTGTAGGCTATGCTCTAAATTGCTCATATTTTAAATTGGGTTTCAGGTTTCAAGGTTTCAGGTTTCAGGGTTTCAGGTTTCAGGTTTACTTTGCAAAGCGGTTTCATGGTTTCAGGTTTCAAGGTTTCAGGTTTACGCGATTGGTTAGTTGCTTTGGAAAAGTATTTCAAATTTAACAGAGATCGCGTAAACCTGAAACCCGAAACCTGAAACTTGAAACCTACTTTCTAAGCAACAATTTCAAAAAGTTCTTCCCTTCCGTCGCCAGTATCCTCAGTCCTACTTTGCTAAAAACCACACCTTCCCGAAGTTCTACAGGTACGGGTGTTATGGTGACGTGGCCTTTTGCCAACATAAGGAATTCCAGATCGAATAAAAAGCGGTCGATGGTTGTTTGGAGAAATATGGCTTTCCCGGCATTGTCAAATCCTTTTAGGCCACATTGTGAATCGCTGATGGGCTGCCGCAGCATGTTGCGGAGTATCCAGCGCAGCACTTTTGAAATCATGCGGCGAAACAGCGGTACGTGGGCATAATAGCCTGTATCGCGGTTCCCGGCAGCAATGCCTCCTTTTTCGAGCAAAGTTTCTACGATCCTTTTCATGCTTTCCATGTCGTACGGGAAATCGGTATCCGTTACAAGATGGAAATCCGCCTCCGACTTTGCCACACCTTGACGCAGTGCGTATCCCTTGCCCCTGTTTTCTGCATAATTCACCACCGTCACACCTGGAATTTTTTCTGCTAACGCGTTGAAATTCAAAGCTGTAGCATTGTTTTGTGATCCGTCGTTCACCACAATTAACCCGACATGTTCCACGACACCATCAATGGTTTCTTGAAACGCCACCCACCTTTTTGCCAAGGCGCTTTCCCAATCCTGGGGCGGGTTGTAGCAAGGCACGATTACATTGAGGCGAACGGGTTTCAAAATAGGCATATGTTTCGGGGGGCAAAAGTAGGAAAAAGGGCGGGAGTGTTGGCGTAGCTTTGCGGTACTTATACGATAATTCCTTACAAACATCCAATACATCAACATTCATACGCATCATCCAAAGGGTCGAGCGGGTCATTTGGAGATCGAAAACCGACGTTATAAGTAGGCTGTATTGAACTTTAGTAATCTAATTGAGGCAAGTACTTGGCATAAATTGAACAAATTAGAAATAATTGCCACGGAAAATTGAAAGTTAGAAAAAGTTTCATATTTTTGTACCAAAACAAGGAATTAAACCTATCTGCTTTTCATATAGTGCAACTTGTCTTTTTACTACATTTCTTCCATTATTATAGTTTATTCATTCGAGTTTCATTATTAATTAATTTCACATATATTTTTCACATTCAAAAACCATTACAACATGACAACCAAAATTTTATTCCAAAAAATGGGGGGGGGGCAACCTTATGTTTCGTCTCTCGGTTTTCGTTTTACTCCTAGCGACTACAGGAGTTTCAATTGCCCAAAATAACTGTGGGGTTAGCCTTGGCATTGATTGTTACCCACAAAACCCTATCCAACAGTTTAAATGCATCGATGCTAATCAACACCCAAATGTATCGTATTGGATTCAGCAAGGAATGATGCAATCTTATGCAAATTCAGCCACTACCCCTCAATTCTTGATCATCAAAGGCCATTTACAAATTCCTGTAGGTAGCTTACCTAGTGCTGACTACAATTTTGCCCCTTCTTCCGAAATCATATTTGCAGATGCTGCAAGTGGGATTCAAGTTTTGACAGGAGCCTCCCTGGTTATTAATAGTTCGTACCTACATGGCTGTAATTCCATGTGGCATTCTTTGCGAGCTGGTTCGCATGCCTCAATTATTGCCTATAATAGCACTATTGAAGATGCGAGATATGCTATTTGGGGATGGGCGGACAACTCCATAATAAGGGCAATAGGCAATACTTTTAAAAGAAACTATGCCTCCATAGTGTTCGGAGATCAGATTGTTAACGGACCCGTTTACAATTATTATTCAGATGGAATATGTGGCAATACTTTTATTGGGCAAAGTCAAGACGGTTTTGGTCAACCTTGGGCTCCGCAGTTGTTGAGTAATCCTTGGGGGTTTTCAGCCCCAGCCGCTGGGATAGTTATTGAAGCCCCTCGAAATACAATTAAAATAGGAGAGGAAAGTGCATTAATGAATGAATTTAAAAATTTTCAAGGTGCAGTACAGAACGGTCGGATATATGGAATTTTATCTATAGATGCCAATGTTGATGTAGTGAATTCAAGAATTGCATGTAATTCGGTGCCAAACCTATCGGATGACAGGTTTGGCATCTATAGCCAAAGCTCCACAGGCACACATCTACTTACTGTAAAAGGCTTGGGAAGCGGAACTCCGATGTTTGAAAACCTATACTGGGGAATTGCTTGTATATCCAATCGCATTGAAATCCAAGATGCCTTTTTTTTGAAAAATCGTTTTTGTATTGGCGAGTATTACGGGAATAATTCCGCACCCATAGCCTTAGCGCCTACCACTTGCAAGGTGAAAAATTGTAGATTCGAAGATTATTATGACGTTGGGGTTGCAGTAGTTGGACTTCAACCACTTATGATTAGCCAACTACAGATTACTGACAATGAATTTGTTGATGGGAATATTACTTTAATTAGCAGCCAATCCAACCATGGTTTTGGAGATCGCTTTGCTATACGAATCTTCTCACTGGCCACGGCTGAATTGGTAAACGGCAATATATCCGATAATGTCATTACTTGTAATTCAAAGCATTATCCTGACTGGAAGCACGGCTCAAATAAGGGGCCTGAACCTTGCTTCTGGCAATTATTTTATTCAGGTTATCCTGGATGGACAGTCATTGCCCGTTCGAAAAATTACGGTTAACAAATAACAAGTGAAAAACCTGCCCTGCCAAAACGCGCAGGGCAGGTTTTTTCTTCACAAACATTCGTTTCATCCGCAATACTACAATCCATGCGCATTGTCCTTTTTATTTTTTTTCTTTCCCAAATAACGACCATAACAATTGCCCAAAAACATGATTACAATTGGGTGATGGGGTATGAAGACTTTGTCGATCCTGATCCACTGTGGGGCGGGTTGATAATGGATTTCCATACGAGCCCGCCAAGTTTTCATTCCCTTACGACCCATTTGAATTTTCGGGGGTTTGGTGTCTCTTTCAGCGACTCTTTGGGGAAATTGCTTTTTTACAGCAATGGTATCAAAATTCACAATGCGCAACACCAACTGATGGAAAACGGCGATACCATCAATCCAAGCAATATGTGGGAGAGTTCAAAATTTTGGGGCTCAGGTTATGGTTATGGCGGGTTAGCAATACCAATCCCTGGAAAATCAAACAACTATTATATGTTCCATCTCGCATTTTTTACCCTGCCGATGGTACCGCATACAAACCTGTATTATTCGGAAATTGACATGAATGCCAATTCGGGAAATGGCCGGGTGGTCAAAAAAAATGTCTTGTTGGCAGAAAGTGTCATCACACCGCTTGCTGTCAAGCATGGCAATGGCCGCGATTGGTGGTTGATAACCGGAAAAAGCACAACAAGCATCCAGTATGTGTTCTTGATCGATTCCGTTGGAATTCACGGCCCGATGGTACAAGACTTTGGCCCTGTCCAGGATTTTCCACCAGAAGGCACCTTGGCCCATGTCTCACCCGATGGAAGCCGCTATATCAGAAGCCAAATGAAAGATGGCATACGAATTTATGATTTTAATCGCTGTACTGGCGCGCTTGGAAACCTGCGCTTTATACCCAAAAACAACAATACTGCTGGCGGGGTTTTCTCCCCTGATTCAAGAATATCTTACCTTCAAAACCAGAATTTTATGGGCCAGGTGGATATGATGCAACTTGATACAAGCGGGTTTATTGACACCCTTGGGTTTGCAGATAGATCTGCGAGCCTATATCCTCCTTTTTATACCAGTCTAGGATTTCCAATGCATGCGCCAGACGGGAAGATATACCTTGGCCAATTGGGCACAACTTATAAGCTCCACGTCATCAATCGACCTAACTTTCCTGGTGCTGCAAGTGATATCCAATTGAACGGGATTAACCTACCCAGGGTCAACGCTGGCACAACTTTCAACTTTCCTTTTTACCGTTTGGGAGAATGGGAAAGCTCGCCTTGTGATACTATAAACCTCCAGCAGGACGGGGATGGCTTTTATAGCACTGCTTTTTACCCTGAGCGCTGGGCGGATGCGGTGCAGTCAAAGAGAGACACCGTGGAATTTTGGAAAGACGATGCGGGGGAATCTGCCACAGAAGCAGGAGAAACTGATCCTTTTGGTATCGAAGATATCATGCTCAAATCAATCCAGTCGCCCCCCCCGACGCCCTGGGACTTAGAGGGGCATACCCGCAAGCGCACTTCAAACCAAAAGAGAAAAAATGAAAAATAAATGCATTCAAATACTTTCAAATTTATTGGTTATGGGAGGCCTAATGTTGGTGTCAGGCGTTTCATTAAAGGCCCAAAAACATGATTACAATTGGGTGATGGGCTATGAAGATTTTGTCGATCCTGACCCATTATGGGGCGGGCTGATTATGGATTTCAACACCAACCCGCCAAGTTTTCATTCCCTGACGACCCATTTGAATTTTCGGGCATTTGGCGTCTCCTTCAGCGACTCTTTGGGAAACCTGCTTTTTTACAGCAATGGCATCAAAGTCCACAATGCACAGCACCAGTTGATGGAAAATGGCGATACCATTCACCCTGGAAGTTTGTGGGCGAGCACAAAATTTTGGGGCTCAGGTTATGGTTATGGCGGTGTGGTGATACCAATCCCCGGGAAACCCAACCATTATTACATGTTCCATCTTGCTTTTTTTGCCCCGCCTGAGGTGCCGCACACAAACCTGTACTATACGGAAATTGACATGAACGCCAATGTCGGGAATGGCAAGGTGGTGCAAAAAAATGTGCTGTTGGCAGAAAGTGTCATCACACCGCTTGCCGTCAAGCACGGCAATGGCCGCGATTGGTGGCTGATAACCGGGAAAAGCAACACAAGCATCCAGTACGTGTTCCTGATCGACCCCGATGGTATTCAAGGCCCTATGGTACAAGAGTTTGGCCCTGTTCCGGGTTCTCCATTGGAAGGCAGTTTGGCATTTGTCTCGCCCGACGGGAGCCGTTACGTCAGAAGCCAGATGATAGACGGCATACGTTATTTTGATTTTAACCGCTGCACGGGTATGCTCGGCAACCTGCGTTTCATACCCAAAAACAACAACACCACTGGTGGCACCTTCTCCCCGGACTCAAGAATATCTTACCTTCAAAACCAGAATTTTATGGGCCAGGTGGATATGATGCAACTCGATACCAGCGGGTTTATCGACACCCTTGGTTTTGCAGATAGATCTGCCAGCCTAGCTCCACCTTTTTATACCAGCCTGGGATTCGCAATGCATGCGCCGGACGGGAAAATATACCTTGGCCAATTGGGCACAACTTATAAGCTCCACGTCATCAATCGACCTGACTTTCCTGGTGCTGCAAGTGATATCCAATTGAACGGGATTAACCTGCCAAGGCTCAATGCCGGCACAACTTTCAACTTTCCTTTTTACCGTTTGGGAGAATGGGAAAGCTCTCCTTGCGATACTATAAACCTCCAGCAGGACGGGGATGGCTTTTACAGCACGCCGTTTTATCCGGAACATTGGACTGATGCGGTACAATCAAGGAGAGACACCGTGGATTTATGGAAAGACAATGCGAGGTCACCTACCACAGAAGAAGGAGAAATTGATCCTTTTAGTATCGAAGATATTATACTGAAATCAATTCAATCTCCTCCTCCAACACCCTGGGAGTTAGAGGGAAATACCCGCAGACGTGCTTCAAATAAAAAAAACAAAAAATGAACAATAAATACATTCAGCTACTTTCAAGAATTAGGTTGACGGGAGCCCTAATATTGTTTTTGGGAGCTTCATTAACAGCCCAAAAGTACGATCATAACTGGGTGCTGGGCATGCACGAATTTCCCGGTTTGGCAGGCTTCAACAATGTAATCCTTCATTTTTCAGATCAAGGAGTTGACATTGAAGAAACAGACCTGAAAATGAATTTTGAAAGCACGGTCGTTTCAATGAGCGATAGTTTGGGGCACTTGATTTTTTATTCTAACGGTTGCTATGTTGCAGACGTTGATGGAAATCCGATGTCAGGAGGACTGGAGCTAAATCCTGGAGAAATCCATGATTGGGTTTGCGACAAAGCGGGCTATATCGCCCCAAAAGGTGCGATGGCCGTTAAAATGCCCGGCTCAACAAATACCTACTTGCTAATGCACATGGGGGGGCGCTATGATCCCGCTAAAAAAATCAAATTTGGCCCACTCTACTATTCGGTAATTGATATGGCGCTAAATGGCGGGAAAGGTGCCGTTACTTCTGTAAACAATATATTGACTGATGGAAATTTAGAGCCATTTTCTGCAACACGGCATGGCAATGGCCGCGATTGGTGGATAGTAGTTCCAGTGTACGGAGGGTCTGAATACCGCTCATTTTTGGTCACTCCAAATGCTATTTTGGGGCCATTTATGCAACAAATTGGGTCAACTATGAATTGCCGGAGTATAGGAACCAGCGCTTTTTCGCTTGACGGAAGTAAATTTGTTCGAACGCAGAATTGCCAGGTAGCAACATTTGATTTTGACCGCTGCAGTGGAGTGTTTTCTAATCCTACATTGCTAGACTTGCCCAATCATTTAGTCGGCGGTGGTGGAGCTGCATTTTCTCCAGATAATCAGCGGTTAATTTTTTGTTCCCAACTTCAAATATTTGAAGCGAACCTTTCAGAAACGAACCCTCGTCTAGATTCTTCATTTTTATGGAATTATCAATGGGCTGTCAGCCTACAAAACATGCAATATTCGCCCAATGGACAGATATTGATGAGCCACATGCATCGAACAAACTATTTTAGTACTATTGAATATCCTTCTGAAAAAGGCGTAAACATGAGCTTCAAACCTAAGGGATTATCTCTCCCAGTTTACGCTGTTCGTAGCCTGCCCAATAACCCAAACTACAGACTATTTGATTTGCCTGACAGTCCTTGTGACACCTTAGGCATTAATAGCCCTATGGTCAACACAACGATTTTAAATAGCGAGCTTACAAATAAGCTTCTGATCAGCCCTAGCCCCAGCACCTCAGAGGTATTAGTGTCAATACAAGCGCAAGAAAAGGGCACATGGGCACTTGTAGATTTATCGGGTAAAACAATTTTATCGGGTAACTGGAATGGTACTTCAAAAGTATTAAATCTTGGCGGTATGCCGCGAGGGATTTATTTTTTCCTTCTAAAGATCAATAATGGTAAAATACTTAGAGGTAAATTGATCCTAATTTAAATCTATTTTGTTGTACACAAGGATAAATCCTCACAAACATCCAATACATCAACATTCATACGCACCATCCAAAGGGCAAAGCGGGCCAATTGGAGATAGAAAACCTGCGTTTTCAGCAGGCTGGCAGTGCTATGGCGGCCTATCGTTCCGCCGGTTTGCATCCCTGGGATTTATCGGCAGAAACCTTGGAGACTGCCAGCAAATGGCTGCTGGAGCAGGCAGAATCACCGCAGGTAATTGCCATCGGCGAGGCCGGGTTGGACAAGTTGATTTCCCCTCCCTGGGCGCTGCAGCTGGCTGCTTTTCAACGTTGTGTTGAAATATCTGAAACCACCCAAAAGCCCATGCTCATCCACTGCGTGCGGGCTTTCAATGAAATTATTGCGTTGAAAAAACTAAGGCAGCCGCAGCAGCCCTGGATTTTTCACGGCTTTAATAAAAACCAGCAAACGGCAGATATGCTGCTGAACGAAGGCTGCTTTTTGTCTTTCGGCAAGGCGATTTTTCAAGAAAAAAATCACGCCGCTGCGGTACTTGGCCAAATGCCTGCCGACAGGTTCTTTTTGGAAACAGATGACGCTGCCGAATTGGATATTGAAGCGGTGTACCTGAAAACGGCGGCATTACGTGGTATGGAATTGGAGGATTTGCAGGTATTGTTGGAAGCGCGTTTTCGGGCGGTATTCCTTATGAAAATGTAAAAAGCAACTCGCTTGTGTAATCCAAAGCCGCTTTCTACGTTTCGCTATTCAAAAATCATTCAACATGAATTTTCGCAACATCATCCTTTTCGCCTTCACTTTTCTTTCCATCGTTGCAAACGCCCAAAGTTCCCGAAAAATCAAACTTAGTCCGGTCAACCTGGGCATGGACCTCCCACAATCATACAAACAGCGCACCTTTATCAAAGGCTTGTCTGGCTTTACCAATAAGATAGACCAATTGGTGGGTGCCATGATCCTGGTGGAAGACAACAAAACTTCTGTGCTTACCCGTTTTGTGCGCAACGACAAACCGCCCGTTGTCACCACCTCCACTTCCGACGTGGTATACTGTGCCAAGATCGACAGCAAGTTTAAGTTCAACGGCGCGTACAGCATTGCCTCCACCAAGGTCGAAAAGGACAAGATATACGAGCTGATCGTGACGGATATCGGCTATGCTTTTTTGCCGGAGGACTATATTCCTTATCTCGAAATTTGCCGGGCAGCTATAAATGTCGCGCCCGAAACCCGAAAAAAGACCTATTACGTCCGTTCTGCCAAGCTCAGCACCGTTTATACCCGGGCTTACCAAAAAGTAATCGGCCGCCGCCCTGCTCCTGCTCAATGCCGCCATCCAACAGGCCAACGACATGGCCGCCAATGCCCAAGCCGCCCAGCTAAACGCCGACAGCCGCGAAAGCGTAATCTTGACTTTCAAAAACAAAGACGGCAAAGTGCTCGAAATCAAAACCCTCGACGAACTTTCGGAAGAGAAGTTGCGGTCGCTGGGGTTTGATGTGGAACTGCTGAAAAAATAGTTTCAAAAAAAAGTTGTCAAAGCTGTTCTGTGGCTTGGCCTGGCGGCGGAGTGAGAATTTGTCAACATTTTTTTATGTTGACAAATTTGGGCGAATGTTCAAATCCTTTGCTCAAATAGGTGGTAATTCACCCATCGAAACTGCCTTGACGGCCCACTAGCAACGAAACGCCAAGGGCTCGGGAACGAACAACAATCAACGAACACCGATCAACTAATACCGCATCACTTTTTTCGCAGTACGTCCTTTGCCCCCTTCTAATACCAGCAAATAAACCCCGGCGTTTTGGGGCCCTTCCAAATACCATTCATTGATCCCCTTTTCAGCGTTCAGCCGCTCTTCCAGCAATAAACTGCCATCAAGGCTAAACCACTTTAGGCGAACAGTTTCCTGCTCAGCGGCCAGGTAGTTTAGGCTTGGCCTATCGTGAAATGGATTTGGGTACACCTGAATATTGTCTTCAAAAACAGGCGATGGTTCGGGGTATTCCCGCAGGATCAAGGCCTTTTCTGCTGGCGAAAGTGCGCTGTCGTCAACAGTGCCGCCCAACATACGCACCCGAAGTTTTGTCTGTTGAAATTGACTGAATTGATTGGTTAATACCGCATTTTCTGTGAAAATAAGTTTCGCTCCTACAGGCAAATTTAATTCTACAAATTGGGGCATCGGGCTGTCATTGCACTCCGATAGGCTCAACATGCCATCCATGACCAGCGTCGCGTTGCGCTCCAAAGCGATGCCCGCATCGGCACATACCATCAGCATACCTGCGCCTTCGTTTCCGTAGTGGAGCGAAGCACCTTCCAACACCCGTATTTTACTGCCATCGCGGAATTGCATACAGGAGCGTGGGTGATTCATCGTGATGTTGCCGCCGCCGTGCCGGTATTCGTCGCCGCCGGAGAAAATGAGGTCGATAAAATTGAGGCAAAAATCAGCGCCCATGTTCACGAGGTTGGCGTTATGCCGTACGGAATCGCTTCCAGCCACTAAGGCTCCTCGAAAGTTGGTATATGGCTGGATTTCAAGCGTTTCAAAAGGATTTACAATCAGATTTATGGTTTTTGCTGTTGCCGTGTTTGGAACCGGGACAGCCTCCACGTATGCCTGGTGTTGTGGGCTGGGGTAAGTTGGGGCATTATACCGCATCAAATAGTTGAAGAAAAAACCTGGATCGCTGGCCTCGGAGATTGGAATGTTGTATTCATTTCCACTCAAATGCTGTGGAAATGCCTTTGCTTCAAATACCATCCCTGGAGCCCCCCAAATAATCGGCTCTACCAATAAATAAGTCAAGTATAAACCTTTTCCACTCAAATCAGCACCTGGCGGGAAGCTGAACTTCAAGATGAGGCGACGTAGGTTTTGTTCCTCAAAATCCTCTGTAGGAAAACAAGATTCAATATTGCATAAGGTGCCGGATTTGTTTGCCAAGGCCGTCTGGTACCGCGTAGCGCCGTTCATCACCCAATTGGAATCGGGAATGGCGATGCCAATAAACATGCCACTGCAAATACCTTCGGCACAATTTGTACCCGTTGACAATAAGAAGGTGTCGGGATAAAAATTAATACAGGCGGCTGCAGAAAACATGGAGTTGGGTTCAAGCGGAATATCCGATGGCAGCGCCGATTCAAATCGTAAAAACAGCGGCTTTACTGGGTCCACCTGATCCAGCGAGATATAAATACTGCCGAACGATGCAGCCTCCTCAACTGAAATACAGCGGCTACTGTCGACAGGGCCGCCCCATAAGCCATCTTGTGTTTGGTAAACAAGCCAATCATGCGGCTTTTTCACCTGAATAGTGGCATCAAATGGGCAAGGAACCTGTTCTAATGGAACAAAATTGGTGAAGTAAGAACCAGATTGAGCATGTACAGCAATGCTGCACACGAAAAGCATTGGTAGTAGTAGTTGGTTTCGCATGTCAAATAGTTTTGAGTTGAACGTTTGATTGGATAATCAAAAGTACGGGCGCAAAATCTTGAATGTTATGCGATTATGGCCAAACGGCGACAAAATAGTTGATCGTTGCTAGTTGTTGGTTGTTCGTTCTCATTCACTCAATTCTCGCTGGGTATTCTGATAATGCGGCTTCTGTTCGATAGTTGGAGCAGAAATGCCCAGTGCAAAGCCAAGAACTGGTAGCACCGCCTTCAGGGCACCGTAATAATTTTTGTTGCTCATTGGCTTCGCGTTCGGTATTCCATCACCAGCTATGGAGTAGGCGTGAATGAGCTAAGAACACTCTAGACAACCATAACCCAGAAATGATGTAAAAATATTGGCCCTTTGCTAACTCTTTGATGTAAGGAATGGCATCGAGCAAGATGCGTTCCCTTTATAGTTATTGGATTCAGGCAATCATTTTCATCCCAAATAGGGGACGACAAGGGAGCATTTTCATTACGTATCCAATCATTTACTTTTGCGTGCCATAATTCAAAAGTATTGGTTTGGATGTAACCAACCATACAGGCCAAATTAAGGTCTTCTCCGTGTTCTTCTCTTTTAAATCGTGCGATACCGCCCGTTCTCCCTGACACATATTGTTTGTCCGTGGTTTTGTAAAGACGTTTCCCTTCAATTACTAAAACTAATTCTCCGTTATTTAAATTGCAAACACCAAGGTCTTCTTGGGGAAGCATTCCTTTTCGACCTTGCTGCTTGAGTTGCTTTTGAGGGCTAATATGCTCATCATGATAGGTAAAAAGGCCAGCATGCCCCGCATGCGCGATTGTCCTTTGCAACGCTTTAGAAAAAGTGTGGCTGAAAAATCGCTCGTGCGTAATAGCTGCAACAGGTGGGAATTCTGGAAACATGCTGTGAAGGGTATCGGGAAAATTCATTAGGCTTTTTTCAATCATTGCTAACAACAACTCAATCACAACCCCATTGGGCAATGATGGAAAAAGGGCCGTATTTGATGAGGTGAACTGCTGATTAAGCATGGGTTTGGGATTAGTGTCCTTTTGCAACCAAATCATTAATGACCGAATCGGCATCGCGCAGAGCAATAGAATCGAGCCAATACCGGAATTGATTGGGCTTTATGAAGCAGATGTAATCTTTCTTGTAAATTTTTATGATGCGTTGGAATTCAGATTGCCCCTTATCCAAGATCATCAGTTTTGCCAAATCACCCTCATTTAAAACTTTCCCATGTAAACTGGCTGTATTATCAGGCTGGTCATCGTAACAGAAAGCTACAAAAATAAACTTTTGGTAGTGTAGAAAACCGCTTTCAGCTTGTCGAAAGCGAAGGTTTCTTTGAGCATAAAGGGCATTCAGAGCTTTGCAAAAAACAGCGCCAAAGTTACTTATATGTGTTTTGAAATTTTTTGAAGCGATGGGATGAAAAGCCTTAGAAGAAGCAGGGTGGCGAATGAAATTTTGGTAGTGATTTACGACATCGTTCAATATAAGTTGGTCTAAATCATGCACCTTGATATTTGAGGTTGGATCGAACGGGAGCTGGTAAATATCATCGGGGTTTAAGGACGTATTTTTAAATACAAGACATCGGGGACTTGTAGAAAAAATAAATCCATGAAAAAATTTCCCGTTCGATTTTAAAGATTCGAACACATGGAATAGCTGTTCTCGTTGCGAGCTCGGCGCGTTTATTCCTACTATCTGTTTTTTAAAAACAAGGTACTCGTCAGAGAATGCTACGGAAAATTCTAAATCATCATTAATCACTTTGTGAAACAATATATGCGGAGGGGTGTAAATTTTTTTATTTCTAACAACGCTGAATTCTGTCGATTTTTCAATTGGGAATTCCTTATTAATAATACCTTTAGAAGTAATCCAATCATAGGGCAAATATGGCTTCCCGGTGATATATTCTGCTTTTTTGGGAAGCTCAACTTGACTTGTTTGGTATCCCTCGCCGTATTTCCACCCCATTTTATCAAAATAATCTTTCAATGTTGGAAACGTTTTCAAATACTTAATGATTCCATAAAGCCGCCCTCCCCCCAACAAATTTGTTTTCCAAACAAAATCATCTTGCAGGGCTGACTGGTATGGTATCCAATTGAAATCGTAGGTATCAATCTCGAAGTACCGCTTTGTACGGGTTGACGGAGAGCGCCGGACTACAACATGCAATATCTTTTTATTTAAATCAACATTTCCAGGTGTAGCAAAAATAGCTACAGTATCTGGCTCTTCATTATTCCAAAGTACATTGTTTCTGGCTAAAAGTGTAAAGTCAACCACCTGGTGAACTTGGTTATGCAGCAAAAAATCCGTTCTATACTTGCCCCCAGTTGTGGTATAAAGAAAAGAGGAGGATTTTATGAGCAAACAAAGAAGCCCATTTGGTTTTACTATGGTTGTTCCGGCGCTCAAAAAGTACAGTGCGATCTGTCCTTGCGGGATTTTGAAATCAGAAACACTTTTCCAGTCGGGAAGTCTTTTATGCGCTTGTTTATAAGGTGGGTTGCCAATAACCAAGTCAAAGGACTGTTTGCCTCGATTTTCCTTATGCCAATCAAAAAAATCATTGTTAACGAGTTGGCCTTCAAGATCGGGGAATCGCAATGCATCCCATATTTCAGGCGGAGTCAGCATATCACAAAGTGCGAGACATAGGCTAAAGCGCGTTAACAAAATAGCAGCCTCCTCCTTATCTACGCCATGGATTGAATGTCGAAGAATGTTTATAAGTTCATCTCTGGCAGGGGAAGCGCCGTTGTTTTGGAGCCTCCACCAATGCACTAAGCGCTTAAATGCCAATACCAAAAATACGCCAGATCCACATGAAGGGTCTAAAATCTTAAAGTCCTTTTTATCCTTCCAAGCATTCAGTGGCATGGCTTCATCAACAAGAAATGCCGCAAGATGTGGGGGAGTATATACCATGCCATCTTCACGAACGCTTTGTGTAGTGCTGAACAAGGCTTCATAGATGCTGCTAACAATTTCTACTGGGAGGTACTGGAAGGAATACAAATCCCATAGCGCCAATTGGTCGTTAGCACTGCTTCTTACCTCATATAGTAAGTTGACTAATTTGGAAGTTGAGAATGTTTGTATTTGTTGTTTTTCTTCCTCAGGCCACTCGAATATCCTCCCGTTTAGGTGTTCTTGTTGATTAAGGTATACAAATACATCCCAAAAAGTACCCGCTTCCAGAGCATGCTTGAACTTCCCCCCCTTCCCCTTAGAAATATTTTCAAAAAACCCTTGGGGGAAAACCGTCCTTAAATTCCCTTTTCCATCAAAATCTTGTTTCTCCTCCAAATACCTAATGAGGACACATTGGATTAACAATCGATTTATCGGTTTGGCAATTGATGTATCTTCCTTCAGAAAGGCCTCTCTAACCAGACGAAGCTTGTCTAATAGGGTTTTATGTGCCGAACGATCAAATGCAAAATGGTCTTTCTCTGTCGCCCAGAACTCTCCAGATAGAAGTTGAAAGGATGAAAAACGCTCCTTTATCTCTTCTGAAATCTCCTGGGCTTTTTTAACCAAATAAGTGGGAGTGAACGATTTTCCTGAAACCGCCGGAGCTTGGCTTGTATTGATAATTCGAATAGAATCTTTTGTAAAAACAAAAGCACATGGCACTTCCGCACTTGACCAAATATTTTTTTGAATGGTGCCTAGATACTCTTCAGAAGGTACGCTCATGTTTTCCGTGTAATCGTACACGTAGAACAAAGGCTGTGAAGGGCGGTCTTCAAATCTTCTAAAAAATACGTATTGGGCATCTAGGCGCTTTGCTTTTTCCAATGCAAGCCATTCTGATACGGAAGAAAGATCGTCTGGATCTCCTAGATGGCTTTCTGGAAGATCAGTATGGCGCAAGAAATCGCCTATGTCATAGCCAAGTGCTTGCCGGGCATTTTCGAACATGGAGACTTTGTGCATAGTGGAGATGGGTTAGCAATGCAAAAGTAATTTTGTTTTAAAATAATATGCAAATTTTAAAACAAAAACTTTCGATTTGTTTTAAAACAAAAAACCCCAGCAAAGTTATATTGCCAGGGTTTGCGTAAAAGCTCATTATGTTTTAAAGGTCAAACGTAATCCCCTGCGCCAACGGCACCGTATCCGAATAATTGATCGTATTCGTCTGTCGGCGCATGTAGGCTTTCCAGGCGTCAGAACCAGATTCACGGCCACCACCTGTTTCTTTTTCGCCGCCGAATGCCCCGCCAATCTCGGCACCAGAAGTGCCGATATTCACGTTTGCAATGCCGCAATCAGAGCCGCCAACGGCGAGGAAACGTTCTGCTTCCCGCAAGTCGGAGGTCATAATCGCCGATGAGAGACCCTGTGGTACGCCATTTTGCAGCGCCAGTGCTTCCTCGATGGTTTTGTATTTGATCAAGTACAGGATGGGTGCGAAGGTTTCGTGCTGCACGATGTCCCAGTGGTTTTCTACTTCGGCAATGCAAGGTTTTACGTAACAGCCGCTTTCGTAGCCAGGGCCGGTAAGCACGCCCCCTTCTACCAGGAATTTGCCTTTGACCTTCTTGATTTCGTTGATGGTGTTGAGGTAGTTTTCCACCGCTTGTTTGTCGATCAGCGGCCCTACGTGGTTGTTCGCGTCAAGCGGATCACCGATGCGCAACTGCGGATACGCTTTGGCCAGGGTGTTTTTCACCTGCTCGTACACACTTTCGTGAATGATGAGTCGGCGCGTACTGGTGCAGCGCTGTCCTGCTGTGCCTACTGCTCCGAATACCGCACCTGTGAGCACGATCTTCATATCAGCAGAAGGCGTGATGATGATGGCGTTGTTGCCACCCAATTCGAGAATGCTGCGGCCAAAACGCGCGGCAGTCGCCTGGCCGACGATGCGGCCCATGCGGGTGCTGCCCGTAGCAGAAATAAGGGGAATCCGATTATCATTCGTCATATACTCGCCCACTTTGTAATCGCCTGTAATGATACAACTGATGCCTTCCGGCAAATTATTGGCTTTCAAAACTTTTTGGAAAAGGTTTTGGCAAGCAATGGAACAAAGCGGTGTCTTTTCAGAACTTTTCCACACACAGACATCGCCGCAAACCCAGGCAAGACAAGCATTCCAGGACCAAACGGCTACTGGAAAGTTGAACGCCGAGACAATACCGACAATACCCAGCGGATGCCATTGCTCGTACATGCGGTGCTGCGGGCGCTCACTGTGGATGGTGAGGCCGTATAGTTGACGCGAAAGCCCAACGGCAAAATCGCAGATATCAATCATTTCCTGTACTTCGCCGTATCCTTCTTGCAGGCTTTTGCCCATTTCGTAGGATACGAGGTTGCCCAGAGGTTCTTTGTATTCGCGAAGCACGTCGCCGAACTGGCGCACGATCTCGCCGCGCTTGGGTGCTGGTGTTTCGCGCCAAACCTTAAAGGCCGCTTCGGCGGTTTCGATCACTTGATCGTATTGTTCACGGGTGCTAACACTGACAGAACCAATGTGCTCGCCGTTTACAGGAGAGTGCGATTCAATATGTTGATGGCTGCCAGTGATGTCGTTCAAGCCAGTAGAGGTGCCTTCGTTGCGGGTTTTGAGGCCGAGTTTTTCTAAAAATTCTTTTGGTAACATGTATTTACGTTGACGGTTTACGGTGGACGGTTTACGGGGCTTTCGTGGGGCAAAGGTACTAAAAAAGGTTTCAGGGTTTCAGGTTGTCAAGGTTTCAGGTTTCAGCGGTTTAAGGTTGGCTTCGCTTATGCCAGTAGTATGAAATTTAGTTCAAACATTGCAATGGCTTTGAACAACCACAATACCAAGCGCAACGCGAACCTGAAACCTGAAACCGCTGAAACCTGAAACCTTGACAACCTGAAACCGCTGAAACCTGAAACCTTGACAACCTGAAACCTTTTTTTGTACGTTTGCGCATGTTTTCCATCGAAGCGCTCTACACCATTTATCAACAGCATCCTGTTGTCAGCATCGATACCCGGAATTTACCTTCCGGCTGCCTATTTTTTGCCCTGAAAGGCGGTAATTTTGACGGCAACAAATTTGCCGCGCAAGCACTGGAGAGCGGCGCGGCTTATGCGGTCATTGACAACCCGGATTTCAAAACCAACGATCGTTGCCTGTTGGTGCCAAATGTTTTGGAAGCTTTGCAACAATTGGCCAATTATCACCGGCGGCAATTCGACATTCCGGTCATCGCCATCGGCGGCTCCAACGGCAAAACCACGACAAAGGAGCTGGCCTCAGCCGTTTTGAGCAGCCATTATCCCTGCCATTTTACAAAAGGAAATTTCAACAACCATATAGGTGTGCCGCTGACTTTGCTGGCCATGCCGCGCAACACAGAAGTGGCCATTATTGAAATGGGCACCAACCAGGCGGGCGATATCGAGGAGCTTTGCCGGATTGCGCTGCCCACACACGGCTTGCTGACCAACATCGGAAAAGAGCACCTCGAAGGTTTTGGAAGCCTGGCAGGCGTGAAAAAAGCCGAAGGGGAACTGCTCGATTTTTTGCGCAACCACGACGGATGTGTTTTTGTCAACCTTACGGAAAAATACCTGAGCGCTATGGCCAAGCGCAACCGCATGAAGGTGGGTTACCTGCGCTCGGAAAAGCTTATCCCTGAAAATGGCCTTATTGAAGTGCAATTGCTCGATTCAACGCCTTTTGTGCATGTCGCATTTCTTTCCGATGATGGCCCAAAGGTAGAAGTGCACACCAAGTTATTTGGAAAGCACAATTTCAACAATATTATGACGGCCGTTGCGCTGGGTGTTTATTTCAAAGTGCCTGCCCGAAAAATTAAAGCATCACTCGAAAGTTATACGCCCTCCAACAACCGTTCGCAACTCATCCAACGCGGCAACACCACCATCCTGCTCGATGCCTACAACGCCAACCCTTCCAGCATGAAACCGGCGCTGGAAAGCCTGCGCGATATGCCTGCCGCTCGCCGCATCGCCATCATGGGTGATATGCTGGAACTGGGCGACGACAGTCAAAAAGAGCACGAAAGCATCCTGCGCTTCGCAGCGCGGCAGAACATTGATCAAATTGTATTGGTGGGGGAGGAGTTTAGCAAAACGGGCTTTCTGAAGGCTGGGGCCTTGCATTTCCCAGATACAACAGCAGCAAAAAAATGGTTTTCAAATCAAAACCTGGAGGATACGCTGATTTTGATGAAGGGATCGCGGGGGATAAGGCTGGAGAAATTGTTGGATTAAAATCGACTCATCGCCTGCAACAACCTATCCGGCAACTCCTCCCGACAAGCTGCTTGATAATCCTGATACGAACAAGGCACCAGCCTGTGCCGTTCGTGTTTCCGCTTGGTCGGCACCGGCACCTGCATCCACCAGCGACCGCTTTTATTGCTTTTCCAAAACGTTAGTTGGTAGTTGAGTTTTCGAAATTCTACGACGTACTCCGTTAATCCGGTCGTACTGGCAGGGAAATCTCCTTTCCTGTTGAAAAAGCCTTCAAAGAAATACCAGAGCATTTGAGCGGCTGCCTGGGCGGTTTGGCCGTTGTGGTCGTGTTCGGGCGCGTAGCCGTACAACCCAAATGACGTGAGCTTGTCGCTCATGCCTGCGTAACGGCAAAGCTGACAGGCTTCTTCCACAAAAAAGCCGGAAGGAGACGGCTGCGCTACGCCTGGTGCCTCGCATTGTTTGAGGGCAGCGAGGTGGAAAGCCAGGAGGTCAGCGTCGCGTAACACGGGTTCTGTCTCCTCGATAGCCGCCCGCGACTTGCCGAGCCGTATCAGGTCAAAATTATTTTTCGATAAAAAATCCAGCGCTTCGCCAGGTGTTTGATGCACCTGCACGCCCAACAACCCGAAGTGGAACAGCAGTGGGTGACGGGGACTCAATATTTGTCCGTACACCGTTTCGCGGCGAAAAGTTTCATCCACCACGCTCATATTGACCAAGGCTTTGGCATCCTGATATGCCAGAAACTGAGCGCGTGCCAATGCATCCTTTGCACCCAGTATCACGGGCAGCACTTTTCCACTAAGCAATTCAAAGATGACCGGAATTAGCAGGGAAGCCTCTGCTTTTCGCAGGTTTCCGAGGTCGGCAACGCTGCCTTTTGGGAAAGGGAACGCACAGCGATAGAGCTGTTCGCGCACGGCGTCGGCCTCTTTTTCACCCACCCCGATGATGGCAACGCGCACTTTTTTCAGATCCGGTATCTGTGGATGGTTCAAGAGAATGTTTTTCCCAAAAGCGGTAGCAGGGAGGCCGGCTGCCAATTTGGCGAGCGAAGGGATTGGGGTAAGCCAATTGTCTAGCATAATGGGCCAAAAGTAAAGAGTTTTCACATCACCGTATTAACCATCGCTTTTTAACTACTTTTGCGCCGCACTTACAGCCTTAACCATAATTCACCACTATACATGGAATCCCTCCTCATCAAGTACAAGGAGAAAGCCCCCGAAATCGTTTTTGAATGGCACGATGAAGAAACAGGCGCGGAAGGTTGGATCGTCATCAACTCTTTGCGCAACGGCGCTGCTGGCGGCGGCACCAGAATGCGCAAAGGGCTTACCCGCGACGAAGTTACTTCACTTGCCAAAGTAATGGAGATCAAATTCAGCGTTTGTGGCCCTGCCATTGGCGGTGCTAAAAGCGGTATTAATTTTGACCCGAACCACCCCGATCGCCACAAAGTGCTGGAACGCTGGTACAAAGTAGCGCTCCCCTTGCTCAAACATTACTACGGTACCGGCGGCGATTTGAATGTGGATGAAATAAAGGATGTGGTGCCGATTACCGAGGCGCTGGGTCTTTGGCATCCACAGGAAGGCATCGTACGCGGGCACCTTAAGGCTGCGGAGGGTCAACAGATCAATTTGATCGGCCAATTGCGCTATGGATGCACCAAAATTGTAGAGGATACAGAGTTTTTACCTGAAGGCGGCCAGGCTAAACACGCGGTTGCCGATCTGATTACAGGCTACGGTGTCGCTGAGTCAGTACGGCACTTTTATGATTTATTCCATAAAACATCTGCTTCCGGGAAAACCGCCATTATTCAGGGCTGGGGTAATGTAGCCTCTGCTGCTGCCTGCTATTTAGCCAAGGAAGGCGTGAAAATTATTGGCATCATCGACCGTGAAGGTGGCTTGATGGCGCCAGAAGGACTCAGTATTGAAGCTGTCCAACAATTATTTAACAATAAGGCAGGTAACAAGCTTGTTGCTCCAGACATGCTTCCATATTCCATTGTCAATGATGCCATCTGGGATATGGGTGCGGATATTTTTATCCCTGGAGCAGCCTCCAAACTTGTGACACGCGATCAGGCAGATCGCTTGTTGGCGGGTGGCGTGGAAGTTGTTGCCTGTGGTGCAAATGTTCCATTTGTGGACGATGAGGTGTTTTTTGGACCCACGGCGCGGTACATGGACGAGCACACCGCGGTGATTCCAGACTTCATTGCCAACTGTGGAATGGCACGTGTTTTTGCCTACCTGATGCGGCCTGATGCCATGATGACAGACCGGGCAATTTTCGGCGATTCGTCCGCTACAATACGTCAAGCATTGGAAGAAGTTTTTAAAAATAGCCCTGTTCCCCGAAAAATATCAACCTCTGCCCTATTTTTGGCCTTGAAAAAGCTAGGTATCTGAGTACCTTTGCAGATATTTGCGTGTTATTTTCCTTTTGTAATCAAACACTATCCCACCATCCGACGAGCGAAATGCCTCAAAATTCATATTCGCAACAAAACTTGTTCACATTCATCTTTCAAAAAGAATCAACCCTATGATGGTTCGAAATCTATCACTTGCTCTAATTTTTACCTTTGCATTTGTGAGCGTACAAGCTCAGGATGCAGCACCCTACCGCTCATTTACACCTGCTGACCAGTGGGAGTTGGGCGTTGATTTGGGTACTCCTTTTATCGCTGGCGACATCGATTCAAAACTTGGCTTCGGCGGCGGGCTTCACTTCCGCAAAGCATTTGACCACGTTTTTTCTTTCCGTGCCAGCGCCATGTTTGCTGCACTGAAAAACGAAGCAGAACGCCCTGACCTACGCACTTCTGAAACCAACTGGATTTCAGGTAGCGGCCAAATCGTTATGACGGTCAACAATTTCCGTTTCAACAAGCCTTACCGCAAAATTGGCGTAAATGTTTTTGGTGGCCTCGGCTTCGCCAACTACACGGCTACTGCTAAAAACGTGGTAATTGCTGGCGGATCAACGGCAAACGAAGTTGAGTTCTCGAACACCCGCCCAACTTTCGAAGTAGGCGCTGGTCTTGCTTACCGCGTTAGCCCTAAGTTCAACATCGGCCTTGAGTACACTTTCGCTCAAATTATCGGCAAAGATGGCGACCTGCTTGACGGCGACGAGAATGTAGGCGAAAACACTACTTCTTACCGCGATGCCTTCCACTGGCCACACCTTTCCCTTAATTTCAACATCGGGAAGAATGACAAGATGGGCAACAAAAGATCTGAGCCGCTTTACTGGGCCAACCCGCTTGACATGGCAGGTTCTGCTATCACAGCGCTTGAAGCCCGTGCTATCTACGACCCAACCGACACGGATGGCGATGGCATTATCGACTCACTCGACGATGAAGACAACAGCCCAGCTGGCGCTCGCGTTGACACAAAAGGTATGACGCTCGACAGCGACATGGACAAAGTTCCTGACTACAAAGACAAGGAGCCTTACTCTCCTCCAGGCTACACGGTGAACGCTGACGGCGTTGCACAAGTGCCAAAAGCAATCACTGAAGCTGACGTGAACCGTATCGTTGATGCGAAAATCGCAGCCATCAAATTGCCAGCGCCTTCTTCAAGCAACTGGTTCCTGCCAATGGTTAACTTTAGCGACAACAGCTACAGTGTCCGCACTTCTGAGTACGTGCAACTGTATCAGGTGGCTACGGTGTTGAAAAACAACCCAGACCTCAAAGTTGTAGCAGTGGGTAACACCGATGCCCGCGGCACTGAAGGTTACAACAACGTGTTGTCTTACAACCGCGCAAAAGCCGCCATCGAGGTACTTGTATCTCAATACGGTGTTAGCCGCGATCGCCTGATCCTTAACTGGGCTGGTGAAGCAACGCAGCTTGTTCCAGAAACAGGTGCAAGCCCTATGAACCGCCGCGTTGAGTTCCGCGTTGCTAAAGGAGAGACAGAAATGGCTCGTCCAGAAGGCAAAGAAGCTGGCAAAGGCAGTTTCAAAGGCAATAAAGATGCTGGATATTAATCCGCACTTTAACTAGATATTGCGTGGGCAAGCTTCGGGATCGGAGCTTGCCCATTTTCATTTCATTTGATGCTTACTTTGCGTTTTGCTATAATAAACGCCCTTTTTTTCACGTTTATTGGTACTTTTTCTTTTTTTTACGTCAACAGACCAAAGCACTAGGTTATGAAAACGAACAAATCATTTCTACTGGCCTCTTTCCTCCTGATCGGGCTTATGCCATTTCAAGGGACTCAGAAGGCCGAGCAAACGACAGCGTCCGGCCCGGAAAACACTTTCCAGAACGGGGAGCTACTTACTTACAAGATATACTACAACCTCAACTTTATTTGGGTGCCAGCGGGTGAAGTTACCTTCAAAGTATTTGATGAAGGTGCCCAGTACCATTATCAAGCCTTTGGCGAAACCTACGATTCCTACGAATGGTTTTTTTCCGTAAAAGACACCTACAACTCTTGGGTGGACAAAAACACGCTCCTGCCCAACTACTCAGAACGGGATGTAAATGAGGGTAAATACCATATTTTTGAGAAAATAGCCTTCAATCAAAGCACCAAAATAATGACGGTCTGGCGTGCTGATAAACGCGGCGCCCCGGAAACTAAAACAGAGCATAGCGTTCAAGACAATGTACACGATGTATTGTCTATTATGTACCAACTCCGCAATATCGATTTTGGCAGCCAGGAACCCGGGTACGCTATACCATTCAAAGTTTTTATGGACAAGGAGGAACACCCCTTGAAATTGCGCTATACAGGAAAAGATGGCCGCAAAAAAGTGTACAGCATGGGGCGCTACAAAACCCTGAAATTCCAGCCAGAAGTGATAGCAGGCAATGTTTTTAAAGACGATTCCAGAATGTCAGTATGGGTTTCAGATGATAAAAACAGGATTCCTGTGCTCATCGAATCGCCCGTTTCCGTGGGCTCGGTGAAAATGGTACTGAAAAAATACTGGGGATTGAAATACGAGTTTGAAGGGAAAGCGGATTGAACTATCCAGGCGTACAGACAAACTGTTTTGGATGCAAATTAAGGGAGCCTTAACAAGAAGCGTTAAAAAAATGTTATCGCTTTTGCAATAATGAATGGGTTTTCTGCATTAATGTTAAAAAGATGCGCCATGCTAAAATCAATTATAACGATCATTTCGTTTTCCCTCCTATCTTTTTCTTGCACCGCTGTATTTGTTGAGAAGCCAATGCCACAAGGCGGGATCGAACGCTATAAAATACCCATTGAATGGTCTGGTGTGTTTGAGGTAAAAACTTCCGACGAGGACGAATATGCAGCATTTATTAAAAACTATCTGCGTTTCGAGCGCCTAAGCGACTCAAAGTTGTTTATTTCTGCTGAATCAAGGTTGCCTAAAAAGGATCTGCCCAATTTGGATGCATACCTTGCCCAAAAGAAGGTTGAAGGGCAGAGCATTGACTATCAGATCACGGATCGCTTTATTTTATTTCAAGTAAAAAGTGAACAAAAAAACGGCTTTACATCAATAGAAACCAGGGCTGCGAGGATAGTTGACGAAGGTGAATGGTATGTATTTACAGAAGCTTCCAAGCCTTATATGACGCTTGATTTGTCCTCGAAAACTGCCATTGTTTACGACCAAGACAATAGCCCCAACCGAAACGATTTGATTTTTCCAAATTCAGATAGTCTTGTTTCCCAAGAAAAGCCAATCGTATTGCGCCAAAAAGGTCAATCCTGGTATTTGAACATTCAGGAAGCCGAAGCCAATAAGTGGTCTTGTTTCGTCATCACGGTTCCTGCAAAAGACGAATTCAAAATCATGCTGAATATTCTGCAAGACAGCGAGAGCTTTGAAAATCGCCTCCACTATTTCAAGACCATTTTGCCCATTGAGTCAAGAGACAGGAATTACTATATCAATCCGAGCGACGAAGCTTTTGAGCGCTTTCTGGCAGAACCTATTTTTGAAACCTTGAATCTGAAAAAGGTCAAGCATTAGCCCTTCAGAAACACATCCCCGCTTATCTGTTCCAATGTACCGTCTTCATATTCTATAGAGAGCATCCAGACAAACACCGCTGGTTGCAATACATCGCCACGATAGCGACCATCCCATCCTCCCCTAAGTTCATCTGGGTAAAAATCCTCCTGTCCAAATACTTGGCTGCCCCAACGGTCGTAAATCCGGAAGGATCGGATGCGGGTAGCCGGGTTGCCAGCAAATACCCTAAAAGCATCGTTTTCCCCATCGCCATTGGGTGTAAAGACATTTGGAACGTACATAGCGCCGCGTTTTCTGACATTGATTTGAACGCCATCGCTCATCACACAGCCATATTCATCTTCGATGTATACCTGGACAAATACCGAGTCGCGTACGCGAAAGCCTTGGCTAAGGCAATCGGCACAATTGAAGCTGGGCTGCCATGCGATGCCCGCCATGTCATGTTTCTTCAGCGCAGTTTCTACTTTCAGGTTAATAAAAGCACCCTCCCAAACCGTTTGATCAGGGCCAAGGCTTACCGTCCAATCTGCCATAATCTCTTCTACGACAAAATCCTGCACGGCAGTACAACCATTGTTGGAGGTGGCCGTCAAGGCATACAAGCCGGGCAAGCCAACTGAAATTTCGGCAAGCGCCGGTAAATGCTGCTGCGGCCCAGCCCAGAAAAGCAGCGCTGTGGAAGGGGTCACCACTGCCTGAATCTGCGTCACAGAATCACGGCATGTCAACACGCCCCCAACAATTTGAATGTTGGGCGAGATGGTATCAACGCCAATTTGAAGGGGTTTGGTGGCGGTACAGCCGTTCACGCCCTGCGCGGTCACTTGGTAGGTTCCAGCATTTGAAACCGACACCGTAGTGCCCGTTTGCTGAAACCCGCTTGGCCCCGCCCATTTAAACATCGTGCCGTTGGAAAAACCTGAGGCATTGGCCATTACACTCGGCGAAAGGCAGGTTACCGTATTGCCAGAAAGCGTAAATACAGGCGGAAGTTGATCCGAAGTAACTGTCGTGGTAGTTGTTGACATACACCCATTTATACCCGTTATTGTCAATAAATAAACTCCGGGAACAACAACAACAGGCATGGGCCCGCTTGCCGTGGAGTTTCCAGGCCCTGTCCAGCTGAACAATGCTCCGGAAGTGCCAGTTTGCCCTAACAGCGCAACAGTTGGTGATGAACAAGTAAGTATGCCGCCGGTAGCCTGCGCTGTGGGTGCCGTGGTGTTTTGGGAAACCTGTATGGAAGCGCTGGCGGTACAACCGTTTGTTGCGGTGACGGTTGCCAGGTAATTTCCAGGCAAAACAACATTGACATCAGACACTGAGGCGCTGAAATTACCTGGCCCGCTCCAACCCCAAATCAGGTTGGATGTCAAGGACAATCCATGCAGGTCTACGCTTGTCTGGGCGCATGTCAGCAATGTTACGCCACTCAACATCAAATCGGGCGGGCTGGAGGATGCCTGCACCTGGGTGCTTGCCGTACTCGAACAGCCATTAGGTGCTGTCACGCTGAGCAAATACCATCCGGGCAGACTTGTGGACGCACTTGCTTGTGTTGCGCTAAAGTTTCCGGGGCCAGTCCAACTGAACAAGGCGCCCGTGGTATTGCTACTTCCACTGAGCAACGCAAGCGTATCTGCGCAGGTCAGCACGCCGCTGCTTGCCGTAGCAATGGGAGAAATCGTGTCAATGGCAACATTGATGGCTTGGGTCGTAATACAACCATTGGTCGCAGTAGCTTGAACACTGTACGAGCCCGCTGACGTGGTTTGGGCACTGTTTCCAGCAGCAGAAAAATTGCCGGGTCCCGACCAATTAAACAGCACCCCCGGCGTATTGGATGCTGCCGTGAGCATCGTTGTCGGGTTGGAACAAGTGATCGTCGCAGCGGGTGAAACACTCAGGTTTGGCGCAGAAACATCGGGGAATACTATTGCTATTGCGCCAGACGTACAGCCATTTGGCCCCGTGACGCTTAAGGTATAGTTTCCAGGCAAGGTAACAGCGGGCATGTTTTGGCTGGAACTGAAATTCCCCGGCCCTGTCCATTGCAGCAGAGCGCCTGTTGTAGAGGAGCCGCCGCTGATCAATACATTTTGAGCCATACAAGAGAGCGTATCACCCTGTGCAAAAACATTTGGGGGGCTAATATCTTGATTTACAAGCAAGGAATCTGTGGTGATGCAGCCGTTGGGCGCTGTTCCGCTCAGGATATACAGCCCTGGAGACGCGGTGCTGGCATTGGCGCTGTTGCTGAATGGGGCACCAAGCAAGCTCCATTGAAACAAAGTCCCCGATAAGCTGGATTGGGCGAACAATTGTGCCAAGGTGTCGGTGCAGGTCAGCGTCGGTGTTGTACTGCCCAGGGTTAATATTGGCGTGGTATAATCTGCGCTCACTTGGGTGCTTTGCATTGTTGTGCAACCATTGGGAGCGGTGCCGATGAGTTGGTAAATGCCGGCTGTTGTAGCCATTGGTGTTTGGCTGGTACTGGTAAAGCCCAATGGTCCGTTCCATTGGAAAAACACGCCGGAAGTAGTCGTTTGCGCACTAAGCTGCACACTGCTTTGTGCACAATTTATCATACCGCCAATCGCCAATAAGTTCGGCGGCATGGTATCCACGGGCATTGTCAGCAAGAGGCTATCGCGGCAAGCATTGAGCCCTATAGCTGTAACGGTGTAGGAGCCTGGAAGATTGACCAGTACCGTATCGGTAGCAGCCGAAAATGTATTGGGGCCAGACCATGAAAAAATTACGCCGCTATCCGTTGAATTTGCCCATAAAAGTGCGGAAGTGGTAGCACAAGTAAGCGTTGAAGGTTGCCCAGCAGCCAATTGGGGCGGCGAAACATCCATATCAACGCTGGTTTGCGCGGAGGCTGAACAGCCGTTTGGCCCTGTAACGGTCAAAATATAGGTGCCACCAACACCAACATCCGTTGCGGCGGAAAATGGCGATTGCACACCTGGGCCACTCCATAAATATTGGAGCCCCGTGCCAGCAGCAGTGCCAATGACATGGCCTGTTGGGTGGCTACAGGAGATGGCATCACCTTGCAGTGTCAATAAAGGTGCTGCTGTGTCTATCGGTATGTTTATGGTTAAATTAGCCAGACAACCGTTTGGCGCCATGGCTGTGGCTGTATAGCTGCCGGGGATGGTAATTTGAACTGAATTTGTCATGGAAGAAAAGCCGCCAGGGCCTGTCCATGAAATCACTGCCCCACTAGAATTGCTGTTGGCAGCGAGCGCAATACTGGTTTGCAAACAAGTAATTGCCCCCCCTCCACTTAAGGAAATATCCGGCACATTAGTATTGGCAAATACGTTGGCGGTAGCACTTGTTGTGCAGCCATTTGCCGTAGATACTGTAAGGATATAAGCACCCAACAGGTTTACAGTAGTGTCTGGAACTGTCGCGCTAAAACCGCCCGGCCCCGACCAGGAAAAAGTAGCGCCAAGTGCTGTGCTGCTGCCCTGAATGGCGGTAGGAACGCCTGTGCAATCGAGCATTCCGCCCGTAGCATTTGCCATTGGGGCCAGGGTATCAACCGAAATAAGGGTTGTATCCACATTGGTGCAGCCTCCGGGAGCTGTTGCCAGAGCAATCCACAGGCCATTTTGAGCTACCAATACCGAGTCTGAAAGGGTAAACGTGCTATCGGGCGCCATCCAGCTGAACGTCACGCCGGGCATGTTTGACTGCGCTACCAACCACACCTGTGGGTTAATACAATTCAGGGTATCGTCGGCAGAAAGGCTCAAATCGGGG
>JBBRWA010000028.1:0-29896 GCA_038246345.1 Chitinophagales bacterium | reverse complement strand
TTGCCTTCCGGCAGCAGCAATTCTTCTGCAACCTTTTATGTCAAACTTTATTTACACAAAATCCTACATGCGGATGGCAGTGGCGGTGTTTCTAATAATCAACTAGATGCACTAATGGTTGATGTAAACGCAGACTTTAACCCGCACGATATTTATTTTTCGCATTGCATTGTTGAGCATTTGGTCGAAGAATCCTACAGTAGTGACCAGCTAGGCCCATCGGAATTATTACAGCAATTTAATTGCCGGGAAGATGGTATCAATGTTTTTATCTTGCCCAATGATTATTATTCCCTTTCATTCCTGAGCATTAGCTATGGTGGTGCAGGTGCATTTGCAAGCTTAGGGGGTATAGCGATTCCGGCTACAAACTTGATGGTATACGGGCATACGGATGTATGCGACTTTCCATTTTTTCCTGCAAATGTTCCATTTATTCTTGTACCAAATGTTTTATCTCACGAATTGGGACACTGCTTTGGACTTTTTCACCCTCACACAACGTTTTTTTGTGTGGAAGATGCAAGCAATTGTCAAACTTGCGGCGATCAAATTTGTGAAACACAGCCTTCGCCTACTTTAGCCTTTTGTGTAAATAACCAATGCCAGTGGGTATCTCATTATTTTTCTTGTGATCCGCTTTCTTCAGGGCAATATACCCCCGATTTAAATTACACCCCCGATTTAAATAATATAATGGCCTATACCAATTATTTTTACTGTGCTCCAGTATTTTTCCAAGCGCAAGGCCAACGTATGCGTAATTTCCTCGCCAATAATTCAGTTTTAAGAAAAATAGCCTATTCCTCCATAAATAACAACATTACAATAAATGGAAACGTAAATTGGACAACCGCTGATTTCCCTCCAAATGGGAATGTAGAGATAAATGGCAATATTACAATTCCTGCCAATGCTTCCTTAACTATACACCCCGGTGTTACGCTTCGCTTTCCAGAAGACAAGAAAGTTACGGTGCAGGCAGGTGGATTGCTTACCTTACATGGTTCGCTAACTTCGGCCTGCACCTACTGGCAAGGTGTTGAAGTGTTGGGTAATTCGGCGCAGCCCCAAGCTTTAAGCACCCATGGGAAGCTGGAAACTTCTTCTGGATCATTAATAGAAAATGTCTTGACGGCAGTGCGTGCGACAGGGGGTGCTATCTTAGCGTGCTCAGGAACGACTTTTCGAAACAATGAATATGGCGTTAACATTGGTTCATATCCATTCACTTATTCTAATACACGATTTGAAGGCTGTAGCTTTATTACGAACCATTGTGACAAGTTTACGACTCCTTCATATCCAATCAGAACACATCTCTTGATAGCAGGTGCAAAAAGCCCCAGCGCAAATTCCGGCATTTATATAAGAGGCTGTGAATTCTCCAATTCGCCATACCTCCAAAATCCTACAATCGTCGGTGTTTGGGGTATCCTATCTGATTTTAGTGTGGTTGATAATATTGCCAACAACGTTGCAACCAAGTGTAGTTTTGAGAATCTCGTTTATGGAGTAATTGTGCTGTCTAATAACCAGTGGGGAGTAGGTATTCAAAAAAGCGACTTTAACGACTGCAATGTTGGCATTTACGGCACTGGAACAAAATATCTGCAAATCAGGTCGAACAACTTTTTCATGGGGAAAAAGCCTACCCCGCAAAACAATATCAACCACCAGTTTGGGTTTTGGCTTAGAGATGCCATGCCACTGCTTCATGTCCAATACAATAATTTTCAAAAGAATCCTTTTACTTCGACACCGAATTTAGAGACTATAGGCTCGTTCGCCCAAAATATTGGGAAATATAACAACGTATTCCTGCAAAATCATTATAATAAAATTACCTACGCCAACCTCGCCAATGAGACCAATGCCAGCACGAATGGCAGCACTGGACTATATTACTTGTGCAATGACAACTTTTCACCCCAGATGTTTGATTTTGCCGTGGAGGATAACGCCGTTATAAGGCGTGCGCAAGGGCAGGCAACCTCAGCGGGTGGCGCTGGTTTTTCATCCGCAGGAAACACTTTTTCCTATACCAACGGCAACAATGGCGATGTAAGCGATTTCCTGAATGCTGGCGGTGGCCCGGTCGTGTACTACTGGCGCAATTCCCCGAATGAAGAACCGTTAGACATTTTGAATTTAAATAAGTTTCAAGTTTTAGGAGCTGCTTCCTGTGCCGACCGTGCACTTTGCGACAATCCACCTTGCAAAAATGCCCAAGAACTATTGTCCTTGAAAAACGAATATTACACCTACAAAGCTCAATACAAGTCTGCAGAGATTTCTTATAACCAGGCTTTGGCGACAACAGACACAATGCAGGCGGAGCAAAAATTGACCGAGATGGCTGTTTACCGCGACGAGATGGATTTCAGGGTGGGTACCATTATCATACACGAGCAATTCCCTGATTCCATCCGGTATTGGCTCTCGAATTATGACAGGGTGGATGCTGAAATGCAAATTGCTTTTGATTATTTTATTGATAAGCAAACCGCTGCGGCGTATGCCACGTTGCAGCAGATCCCTCAAAAATTTACGCTAAGCACTGTAGAATCCGGCGAGATCAACCAATTTCGGAACTTGATGTCGACATTGGACGGAAAAGACATTTTTGATTTGGACTCCACTTCTATCAATGCGCTTGAGCCATACGCCGAAAATAATTTTGGCCGTTCTGCTTCCTTGGCACGCAGTATTTTGATGTATTACGGCTATTGGTATGACCTTGATTATAAATTGCCATCAATAGTGGATGAACGTGGAAAGGCACCTGAAAAAGCTGAGGCTAAATTTACTATCTCTGGTCTGGCTTTTCCTAACCCGGCTGGTGACCGTATTACCATTCTGATGCCAAAAACAACCATGGCAGTCTCCATATCAATATATAGTGGAACGGGCATTATAATGTACCAAGAGTCTGTTCAAGTAGGAGCATCGACTCGTGTGATTGATACTTCCAACTTGAAGTCTGGACTTTATTTTATTGAAGTAAAAACGACTGCTGGCAGGCTCTTGCGCGAAAAGGTTATCGTCCAGCATTAATTTTTACAAATATTATTTTGACCTTTTGCAGTGTCGCAAAGGGTCAAAATAATATCTAATCTTGTAACAATATGAGAATCATTGTATTGGTTTATCTGATTATTTCTGAATTTGGGCTTTTTGCCCAGCCAGGGTTTAATCGCGTATTTGACTTAAATTCAAAGGGATGTTCACTTATTAACGGCATATCAGATAGTGATGCCATATATATGATAGGTGTAACAATGCATGATTCCATATTGGGACTTCAAGGTATTGCCTTAATCAAAGCTGATACTAATGGGAATGTTCAAAGTATTTCCTCATATTTCGATTCAGAGCAGAAAAGCTTGGGATTTACAGGACAAGCCGACCTTATCAGGCAAAATGATGGACTGCTTTTTACATGCGGAGCCTATTTCTCTGAGTTTAGTTTATTCTTAGCGGCCTATGATTTCGATGGATTCGTACATAGTTTTTTCAAAATACCAATAATAAACGTTACAGATATTGTTGTTACAGATTTGAGTGTTTATAAATCAGGCTTTTTAATTCAAGGCGCACTGGTAACATTACAAAACCGATTCAAATCGTTCCTGCTGTACATAGATTTGGATGGAAATGTGATTTGGGAGAAACGTTATGGGTTGCCAAATTTGGATGAAAATGCTTTCTGCATGAAAGTAATAGATGACAATACCATCGTCATTGGCTCTGTCGTTGGCAACTTTTTTACGGAACCGTGGACGCATACCCGATTGTTCGCTGTAGATAGCTTGGGAGAGATCAAGTGGGACTGGCAAAGCCCAGCGAACAACGAAGGTCTGGTCAGCGATATTCACCGGATGCCGAATGGTGATTGGTTATACCTCAATAAAAAGTTTCAGATTTTTTCCGCAGAAAATGTTTTGGGCCACAGCCAGTTGGTACGCCGCGACAGCAACATGAACTTATTGTGGTCGAAACAGATCAGCCCCACTGAATGGGCCTGGTCTTTCCCCAATAAGTTGTTGCCTACCCCAGACGGAAATTGGATCGTCAGCGAGCACGTGGCACTATTAGGCCCGGATTTTACCTACATGTACGCAGACGGCATGTCGGGCTGCCTTACCAAGATCAGTTCGGAGGGAGAAATATTCTGGCAGACCTGTGATTCTGTGCATTGGCAATTGTCAACGACTTTTTCCGAGGAATATGCCACTGGTCATGTGGTGCTTCCGTCGGGCAGCGCCATCCTGATCGGGCGAACAGACCACTGGCAGCCCGCGCCCACCCGTACGTATGGGTGGATGTTCAAGACAGACGCGAACGGTTGTATTTATGATCCTTGTTCTGTAGGAGTCGAAGAGCAATTGCCGGAACTAACAGAACAAAAAAAGCTTCAAATCTACCCAAATCCTGCCAATAGACAGATAAAGGTGGGAATTCCAAACGCGTTTCAGGGAACATGGTTAGAATTGTATGATATCAACGGCATAATTATTTATAAAAATCAAATAATGCCCGGTGTATCCTATCAGCAGCTAGATGTTTCGGAATTCCCCTCCGGAATTTATTTTGCAATGCTCAAAACGCTTGACGGTAATATGATACTGGGCAAATTAGTAGTTCAGCACTAAGGGTTTTTCCAAATAGAGAAAAAAACAAAATCTTTGAAATGAAAAATTATTTTTTGATGAATTTCCGTTCTATAGTGATATTCAGTGTTTTAATGCTAATAAAAAATCATTTATTAGCTCAAAACACAGCCTATAATTTCAATTTCAGGGTTGAAGCTTACCAGCCGTTGACAGGTGCGACTATCATTGACAACGGAATCTTTATTGAACCAATAACAGGTGGATATTTCCCTTTTCGGAAGGTGCCACTCGGGTTCGAGTTTCTTATGGACAGTACCTGTTTCGATTCTGTTTTTATTTTTCCAAAAGCAGCTGCTATCGCAAATCCAACGCACCCTGATTATTTCTCCTCTGGGTTCAAAGGACAATCTGCAATATTCGCTTATGGTACAGAAAAAACAAAAGACAGTTTGCCCAATACCGTTGTTAGATATTTTACAGAAGGGGTTGTACCAAACCGAATTTTCAAAGTAGAATTTTTTGAATTGGGGTTTGCCCTCCGACCAGGCTATTTCTCTTCGCAAATTTGGCTTTTTGAAAATGGAGATTCAATACAAATTCGGGTGGGGGAGCAGGTAATCCCTGATGGAACTGTATTTCAAACGGGCAAAGGACCTTATTTTGGCGGGGTTTGGGCGATGCTGACCCACTTTGACGAATACGTTGCTGACTATTTGTTTATGGCCTCAGGCAATGTACAAAATCCGGTTTTTAGCTTTATCAAGAACCCAGAGTCTCCTGCAAGCTCATATTATTTATACCCGAGCTTGGTTACATTGGCCCAAGAAGGAAGTGTTTTTACATTTTTCCCAGTCAACCAATTTTGTGCAACTACCAGTCTTATACAGCATGAACCTGACACTTTTGAAGAAATAATAGTCTTCCCAAACCCTACAAGAGATGGATTCCAGATAAGAAGTTTGACTTCCAAACCGGAAACTTATCAATTCCAATTGATGAATATTTCTGGAAAAACAGTGCAAACCGGCAGCTTTTTGTCTCCAGAATTCTTTGTTGACCGAGATCAATTGCCACCAGGCCTTTATATTTTGGAAATAAAAGGCCCCAATTATTTCAGGCTAATGTCCAAGATTATTTTCTTGTGATTTTTGCCTCATTTGGTGTTCAGTTTTGGAACCTCTTAATAAAGACCCCAAGATTACTTCACAATCAACACCTTTTCAGTTGTCGACGCATTCAACCCAGTAATTTTCACGAAAAAAGATGCCTGCTTACAGCGTTTGTACGTCCACGTATGCATTGGCTACACCTTGGTAGGTTAGAGAAGTGCTTGTGTCCGCGAAGATATGGAAGTTGGCGATTTTGCCGGGAGGGCGTACTATTAGTCTTCAACCCTGCTTTTCAAATCCATTCCCCCACGCAAAATCCTCAAGACTTCAATTTCGTTCGGTTCAGCTACACGATAGAATATGATATGTTTGTTCACGCTGAATCCTAAAATTTCAGCTGCGACTTCAGGATATGCTTTTCCAATTTCAGGATTTTCTGAAATTACTTTGCAAGCGTCGATCAATATTTCGTAGTACTTGTCCGCTTGATTTTCTGACCAGTTTTGGTATGTGTAGCCCCAAATTTCCGACAAGTCGTCTACAGCTTTATTGCTTAGAAAGTATTTAGCCATTTTTTCGTTTGGTAGCTTTTAAGGTTTCCAAGTGCTTTTTTTGATCAAAATTCACAGCAATCCCACTGTCTATCCCTGCTTGAATGGCGGTTTTCAAGGCTTGAATCCTGCTCTCTTCTGCTTCCAACAGCCGCAGCCCTGCACGAATCACCTCACTCGCGTTTTTGTACCTCCCTTCATGGATGCTGTTTTCAACAAAACCTTCAAAATGGTTGCCTAATGATACCGAAGTGTTTTTTCCCATTATTTTTAAATTTTGAAAAAGTTACCAATTTTAGGTAACTTAAACAATAAAAAAAGCGCTCGGCGATCAACACCGGGCGCTTTTAATTGCATTGGGGACGGCTTTGGAGTTATTATATTTTCAATAACGGCCGCTTTTCTGGGCTAGATTTAAGCTTCTTTTAGGGCTTTTCCACCAAAAACAAGCAGCAGGAGCAGGAGACAAGTTAGGATAACCATAGGATTAGACTTTTTGAGTGAATTTAATTTGTGCAGCGTTAACCAATCGATTTATTACAAAAACGAGGCCAAAGATTGTTTTGGTTCTTTGATGCCCGAAATTAAATTTTCGTTAACAGACACTACTGCTTTTCTCCTCTAAAAAAACTATGCTGTATGAGCCAACCAAGCCCCATAACAATGCCACAGCCCAATGGATTGTACCAGAGGTAGGCATCTTTGCTCACGCCAAAAAACATGATTAATACCACAATTTCTGAGACAATAGCTCCAGCAAACACCGCTTTGGCACCTACGCTTTTCAGGAAAAATGCGGTGAAAAATACGCCAAGTATGGTGCCATAAAACAAAGATCCTATCATATTGACCGCCTGGATAAGGTTTTCCGACAAAGCCGCGAAAATGGCAAACAAGACAATGAAAATACCCCACAGCACCACCGCCCATTTAGAAGCGCGGAGATAGTGTGCATCGGAGCGGCCAGTCACCAGCGAACGCCGGTAAATGTCGGAGACCGAGGTAGCGGCCAAAGCACTGAGCTCGGAGGCTGTAGTACTCCAGGATGCGGAAAAAATCATGGCCAATATCAGTCCTACCAAGCCTTTGGGTATGTGGTCGAGCACAAAATTGATGAATATATAATCTTTGTCCTTGGTATCGGCACTCGGGTTGACTTCCGAAATAAGGGTCGCCGCCTGGGTGCGCAGTTCCGTGTGTCGCTGTTCAAGCGATTGCAAATCTGCCATACGGGCATTGATTTGCAGCTCGTTTTTGGACAACTGCGCCTGAGTCAACCCTTCCAACACGGCTGCTTTTTGAGAAAATAGTTGGCTGTCGTCGGCTTCCAATTTCTGGTATGTTGCTTCCTGGGGTGTGCCTTTGAGCATCAACAGGTTGGCCTGATTGAAGTGAAGGGGTGGCTGATTGAACTGAAAAAACACCCATACCATCACGCCAACGGCCAGTACCAGAAACTGCATCGGAATTTTTATCAAGCCGTTGAAAAGCAAGCCAATGCGGCTTTCCCGCAGGGTTTTCCCAGAAAGGTATCGGCCTACCTGACTTTGGTCGGTTCCGAAATAGGACAGAAAAAGGAAGGTTGCGCCCAGTACACCCGACCACACATTGTAGCGGTCGGTCCAGCTAAAGTCCCAGTCGATTATTTTGGTTTTGCCGCCTGCGCCCGCAATTTGCCAGGCTTCTGATACGCCCACGCCATCCGGGAGATTGTACATAATCAGTATAAAAGCCAGCACCAACCCGCTGAGTGCCACCGTCATTTGCAATTCCTGGGTACGGCTGACGGCGGCACTACCCCCGGAAACCGTATAAAAAACCACAAAAACAGCCATGAAAAAATTGGTCAGCGCCAAATTCCAGCCAAATACCGCACATAAGATAATGCTCGGTGCCAAAATGCTGATGGATGCTGCCATGCCCCGTTGAATGAGGAATAATATCGCAGTCAGGCTGCGGATGCGCAGGTCAAAACGCTGTTCCAGGAATTCGTAAGCGGTGGTGACCCGTAATTTGTAATAAATGGGCAACACGAAATACGCGAGGAATACCATCGCGATGGGCAGGCCGAAATAAAACTGTATAAACTGCATCCCGTCGGCATATGCCTGTCCAGGAGTGCTCAAAAAGGTAACCGCGCTGGCCTGCGTGGCCATGATGCTCAGGCCAATGGTCCACCAAGGCAAATCGCGTTTCCCTGCCAGGAAATCAGCGCTGTCACCAACGGAATTGCGGCTTTTCCAAACGCCGTATAAAACTATTAAAGCTAATGTACTCGCAAGCACAAACCAATCGAGAAGATGCATATTTTACGGTGGACGGTGGACGGTTGACGGTTTACCCGCCGAAGCCTTGGAGTAGGCGGGTTGATTTAATGGTGGACGGTGGGTTTACAGGGAGGAATAGACGATGGCACCGAGGGCGATGATGAAGAAAAGCCAGGCCCAGATGCTGAGGCTGTTTTCGCGCCAGACATTGAACAGCTTTTCCATGATGTTGCGCCAGTCGAGCTCTTTACCGCGGTAGTTGGATGCTGGCTCATGCACCAGCATAAAATAGCGGCGCAGGCCTTTTCTCAACTGGTCGCCGTGTTTGGTGAGTACCATAAAATCTGCATTGAGGAAGCGGACATCGAAGAGCTCGTTTTTGCCGCCTATTTCTACGACCAAACTGTTGTATTCACCCAACTGCTTCCATTCGCCTTTCATCAGGTTTCCATCAATGGAGAGCATATACTCCCCACCCGGATTGAAAATATGCAGGATGGCTTCGTGGAAGCCTTCTTCTTGTCGCACCTCTTTCCAGCGCTTGGCCAACCAGAAGGTCGTTTCCCGCAGGTCTTCGCCGTAAGGCATCACTTTGGGCAAGATGAAATCGAGGTGCGCATCCATGTCGCCGAGGTCTTTCGGCAGGTCTGGACTGAATGCTCTTGATATTTCTCCAAAAATGTTCATGGGTTGTGTGCGTATGAATGCGGGGTAAAAATCGGTAAAACACTGGCAATGCCCAGCTTTAAATGATTTTCATTGCAAAACAGCACAAATTTTGCAGATTTGCGGCCATGAAACAGTTCGTTTTAGACAAAGGCCGCCAGATTGCCGTTCATTTTCACCAAAACCTGGCAGGCCAGGAACCTGCTAGGCCTACTGGTTTTTCGGTTCCACTTGTATTACTGCACGGTTTCTGCGAAGATTCCTCGCTGTGGGACGGCCTCATCCCCCTTCTTCCCGACATTCCAATACTGTCAATAGACCTGCCGGGTTTCGGGGAGTCTGATTTGCCTCAAGCCCCAGATATGGCGGCGTATTCAACTGCGGTAAAGGCCGTACTGGATGCACTGCAAGTAGAACGCTGTGTGTTGGTGGGGCATTCTTTGGGCGGCTATGTTGCGTTGGAATTCGCGGCACGCTTTGGCGGTGGACTTGCAGGCCTGGGCTTGTTTCATTCCCACCCCTTCCCCGACGACGATGCCCGGAAAAACGCACGCATGCGGGGCATTGAAATGCTGCGTTCCGGTAAGCGCGACCTGTATGTAGCACAACTGTTCCCCAATCTTTTTGCACCGGCCTACGCGCAAGCGCATCCTGAAATTGTGCAAGCGATGATTGAAAAGGGCAAACAACAGCCTGTTGAAGGGATCGTGGGGGCGCTTCAAGCTATGATGGGGCGTGCGGACCATCAAGAGACGCTGAAAAATGTGCTTTGCCCGGTGTTGTTTTTGTTGGGGTCAGCGGATGGGCTGGTACCAGTGGATCAGGCATTGAAGGCTGCCATGTTGCCGGATATGGCGCAGGTGGAGGTGCTGGACGGGGTTGGGCACATGGGGATGTTTGAGGCAGAGGGAATGAGCGCGGGGGCGCTGTTGAACTTCCGAAACCTCGTAGTTTTCAAGGTTTCAGGTTTCAAGGTTTCAGGTTTCAGGTTTACATAATCTGTTCATGTTATTGAAAAGGCTTTTCAAAATTGACAAACAGATCGCGTAAACCTGAAACCTTGAAACCTGAAACCTTGAAACCAGTTTTTCACACATACCGCACCCTCGGATCCACCCAGGCATACATCATATCCGCAACCAGGTTCCCTGAAATAGTCAATACCGCGGCAGCCATCAGGATGGCTGAAAGAATGGCCAGGTCTTGTGATAAAAAGGCTTCTTGGGCTTTTTGGCCCATGCCTGGAAAATTGAACAACGTTTCGATGACTAGGGATCCGGTGAACAAGGCCGGAAAAACGGAACCAAAAATGGTGATAATGGGAAATACAGCATTGCGAAAGGCGTGGGTCCAATAAACGTCTTCCTCCCGCACACCTTTGGCCCGGGCTGTCCTGATATAGTCTTGCCCCAGTGTTTCCACCATTCCACCGCGCATTTGTATGGATATTATGGCCAGGGAGTACATGGTCAGTACCAGGATGGGCAGTACGAATTTGGGCAATTTGTTGCTAAACCAAGCCCCAAATGCCTCGCTGCCCATGTTCCAGGCATCTGAAATGTCCAGATAGGGATTCGCAATCAAAGGCTCCCCAAAAATTTTGCTTCCAAAAAGCATGACCAGCAAACCACCCATCCAAAACACGGGCATAGCCATAATGAATACCAATATCCTTTGTGTCCAGCGATCGAATGCACGCCCTTTCCGACGCGCCATTGCTACACCTAAGGGAATGGAGATAAGGTAGGCAAACAAAATGGCCATTGCATTGATGGCCATAGTGGCAAAAAGTGCTGGCTTGAGCTCCTGTATTACGGGACGCTGATTTTTGCTCAAACCCCAATTCCCCGTCAGAAAACCAATCAGCCATTGGTGGTATTGGTTGTGTAATCCATACCAGTGAATGGCGGGCGTTAGCAATTTTCCGGAAAGGATATTGCCACAGACCGCATCCGTTTTTCCTTTAAGGGCATCCATCCGGACGCGGATTTGTGCGGGCTGCGGGCTGATGGTATTGCAAATACTGTCGGCCTGCAGAAAACTGGATTTCAAATTGTCTAACAAGTCTTGCGTCGACAAATTAAGCAGCGCCAGTTCCAAATAGGGCCTTTGCTTTAAGGTATCTGGCAGGACGGCATAAAAGGCGCTAAGTGTTTCAATGACTGCGAGCTCAAACGCACGGGTTGCGGGCCAGTTTCCATTTTGGCCTATGATTCTGGAAAGTCGTTGCCGCCGGTCGAGCGGGTATATTTTCCAAAGGGAATCCGGATATGCTGCGGTGCCAAGGCTGGCATAAAAAAGCGGTTTGTCCAACCCGAATTCGGCTGCTTTTCGCATATAAGTATTCGCATATCGCACTGGGTCTGCCTGAAGCGCCATTTCATCACCCAGGCTAATTGCCACCGGATCGCCCGGGGCGCATCTTCCCAGCCCAAACACTGCCAAAGAAATTATCAGCAATGTAGGAATAGAAATCAATAGCCTTCTAAGGAAATAGCGCAGCATTTAGTTTTTGTTTTGGACAAATTCTACGCCACAGTATCATCGTCATCCTCCACCTTGCGCACGCGGGTGTCATCAGATTTTAGTGCTTTTTCACGTTTGCGTTGCACCCTGGCAACCACAATTATACTAATTTCATAAAGCATATACAAGGGAATAGCGACCAGTGTTTGAGAAATAACATCTGGCGGGGTGATGATCGCCGCTAATATTAAAATTAACACAATGGCATGTCGCCGAAATTTTTTCAGGAAAGCGGTGCCTATCACCCCCATACGGGCAAAGAAATAGGCTGCAATCGGCATCTGGAAAATAAACCCGGTAGGAATGGTGAACATGGTAATGTAGGTTACATAAGAATCGAGGGTCGGAGCCACCTCCACGCCTTCCAGTGTATATCCTGCTAAAAAGTTGATCGAAAATGGCGCGATAACATAATATCCAAACAGTACCCCCAACAAGAATAAAGCGGAACAAATAGCCACGACACCGCGTACCGATTTTCGTTCCTCTTCGTGTAGGCCTGGGCTGATAAAGCGCCAAAACTCCCAAAAAATAAAGGGAAATGCTCCAATTACGCCGAGCCAGAAGGATACATAAAGCACCTGCATGATGACTTCGCCAAATTCACGGGTAATAAGCTGGAAATTGGCAGGCACGAAACAGATGGCATCTCCCATACCTATGGCATGAGAGAAGCTACAGAGTACTTTAAAAGTAGGGAAATCGGGGCTGCGCGGTCCGAAAATAATCGTATTAAAAACAAAATCCTTGTTGAGAAAGCAAACCACAGCGATCACCGTAATGGCCAATGCAGCCCGCATGATGTGTTTGCGCAACTCATTGATATGGTCAAAAAAGGACATTTCCCCGCGCTCCTTGGTATAGCGCTCATTCTCGTGCTGTTGATCGATTGGCATACGGACTAATAAATGTGATCGGGCTTAGAAACGGGTGATCGTGGTATCAGTACCTCATCGCCTGAATTCAGGTTGACGCGTATTAGACGGTGCAAAAGTAAAAGGTTAATCCAGCGAATGCAGTTGTTAGGAAAACATTATGGACAAAAAACGCTATGGCCCCCTCCAACTCCCCCTACAAGCCAATAAGCATCCCTTCCTCCGCAATCGAGAACCCCGCATCGCATACGCCTGCTCGCGCTGCTTCATCCCATAAAGCGGATTGGCATGGTTCAGGTGGATTAAGGTCAGTTTTTTCTTTTCAAGCAGCGGCTCCTCCGAGAAACGCTGCATCGTTTCGGCCACAAATGGATGTGGCACTTCGGCCATGGCGCGGCCACCGACCTCCTTAATGGGGCAGTTGCTGGGTGTGCTATGACGCTGCAGCATCCCTAACCGCATAATCAGTCGGCAAACCATCCAGGCTTTTCATATTTTTCTCCTGGATGTAAGCACTCAAACCCTCCTCCCCTTTTTTAGCCGCCCAATCGAACATGATCTGGCGCTCACCTTGATAATCGTACAATGGCACCCCATATCCGCACGAAGTGCCTACCAGATCAATGTCGCTTACAATGATCTGGCGGGTATTCGGGTACACCTCAAAATGCGGCGCATACGAGTCCCATTCCTTCGTATCAGGCAGCACGGTGCGGCCTTTTCCATACAAGCGCAAGATATTGGGCGGCCCTTCGAAAGCACAGAACATAAAAGTGATGCGGCCATTTTCGAGCGTATGCGCGGAGGTCTCGTTGCCGCTGCCGATAAAATCCAGGTAAGCCACTTTGTTTTCCGATAACACCCTAAAAGTATCCAGGCCTTTAGGTGAAATGTTGATGCGGCCATCTCCATCCAAAGGTGCTGTGCAGACAAAAAACAGGTGTTGTTTTTTAATGAATGCCTGGTGAAGGGGCAGCATACTGTCGTGAAATTTTCCCATCGTTATAGTAAATTATGGAGTTGCGCATATTGCAAAAGCATGATGGTTTTGCCATCCCGGATTGCTCCCGAAGCCATCATTTTTATGGCTTCACCAAAAGGCAGCTCCAATACTTCTATATCTTCCTGATCATGTTCCAAACCACCCCCATCGTTAATTTTTTGTTCCGCTGTGTATTCAGCGACAAAAAAATACAGGATTTCGGTGACCGAACCAGGCGACATATACGCCTCGAACACCTTTCTAACATCGGTAATTTTGTAGCCGGTTTCCTCCTCGGTTTCCCGACGGATACAATCTTCTGGATTGTCCAAATCCAGCAACCCTGCGCAAGTCTCGATCAGCATTCCCGCTTCGTTGCCATTGAGAAATGTCGGCATCCGAAATTGCCGGGTCAGGATCACGGTTCCTTTCTCTTTGTTGTACAACAAAATGGTAGCGCCGTTGCCCCGATCATAAGCTTCCCGGCTTTGGGGTTGCCATTTCCCATTTTTCTTTTGAAAATCGAAGGTCACTTTGCGCAACGTATACCAATTATCGGACAAGACTTCTGTTTTGATGTTTTTTACCCTATTAAAGCTCATTTTATAATGATGAGAGATGAGTTATGAGCGATGAATGATGCGTTTTCTGGTAGTTGATTTATAGAACGGAAAAGGAGGGCCTTTTGGCGTGTAAACCTCGTAGGTCTAAAACCTCAGAACCCTCCCAAAAAACAGCGTTTTTTTGGAGGGTTCTGAGTTTTTAGACCTACGAGGTTTTACCTTTGTCGTGGCAACCACCACCCCAGCCAGACACCCACTAGCCCCCAGGAAACAAGCGCATCGATCAAATGACCGATCGAATCCGTTTCAAACCAAATGCTGTTAAGGCATGGAATGGTAAGGTAGCCGATAATCCCGACTGAAATAGACGCTTGAACTGCCGTTTTGAAGTGAAGTGGAAAGCAAATGTAAAAAATAACTTGAACCCTGCGCTTTAAGTCATGGAGAACATTTTAGGTCCCGGCACCAGAAGCAATCGGACAAACCTTTCCCAAAAATGGCTAGTTTTGCCCGGTGCAATTTTCATGTAAAAATATCCTGCTTGTTTTAAGCTGTTTGTGCTCCACCCATGCGTTGGCGCAACAAACCCCATGGCTGCGCAATTTTCAGCCCACGGACTACGAAGCACAAAACCAAAATTGGTCGCTGGCGCAATCGCCGGAGGGCTGGCTGTATGCAGGCAACAATGGCACACTGATGGAATTTGATGGCACGCGTTGGCGGCAATTTGCCTTGCCAGAAAAGCAAGCAGTGCGCAGTATTGCGATTGGGCGTTCCGGGGAGGTTTTTTGCGGCGGTTTTGCGGAATTTGGCTTTTGGAAAAAAGACGCTTCCGGGCAACTTCGCTATAATTCCCTAAGCGTTCAATTGGGCGAGGGGCAAGTGGGCAAAGAAGAGATTTGGCATATTCTTGTATTGCCCGACTATGTGCTTTTTCAATCCTTTTCAACCATATACAAGTTTGATTATCAAAAGGTTGAATCCATAAAGCCTCCCAATGCGATCATGTTTGCGCAGCTGGTGAATGGCAAAGTTGTGCTGCCCGTCATCGAGCGCGGCTTGTATGAATTGCTGCCCGACAACACCTTTCGCGCCTTGCCCGGCGCGGAGGTTTTGAAAGATAAAATCGTGCAGTTTTTGGTGCCCAATGGTCGGGGCGGTATCTGGGCAGGCACTTCCAGCGACGGCATTTTTAACCTGCAAGACGGAGCATGCAAGCCTTGGCAGAGCCCGCTCAATGCTGTGTTCCGCAAAAAACAACTCAACAAAGCCCTGGCGTTGCGCGATGGCGGCTGGGCTATCGGCACCATTCTTGACGGCGCGTATGTTTTACAGCCTTCAGGTCAATTGCGCTGCCACCTCAACCGCGAGAATGGCCTGCAAAATAACACCGTGCTGTCCATGCTCGAAGACCGTGCGGGCAATCTGTGGCTCGGCCTGGATAAAGGAATCGATTTTGCCGTCTTGCGTTCGCCGCTCACCTTTTTTACAGACCAAACGGGTAAAATCGGCACGGTGTACGCGGCAGCGGAGCACGCCGAACAACTGTACATCGGCACCAACCAGGGCGTTTTCAGGACACTGTACCCAACAGAACTGGCCATTCCGCCCATTTCCCTGGTAGAAGGGTCACAAGGGCAGGTATGGCAGCTCAAGGTTTTTGACGGTCAGTTGCTCTGTGGCCACAACAGCGGCACTTTTCTCCTGGAGGGCAATAGCGTGCGGCGCATTTCATCGGTCACCGGCGGCTGGTGCACCGTGCAAGTACCCGACCACCCAAACATGCTGTTGCAGGCCACCTACACCGGGCTGGTATTGTTTCAAAAAGATAAATCAGGGTCTTGGGCCTTTAAAGGACGGGTGGAAGGATTTAGCGAACCATTGAAAAAAATAGCCTTTCACGGCAATCAGGACTTGTGGGGCGCGCATCCCAACAAAGGGCTTTTCCGCCTGCGCCTGAGCGACGACCTAACGCAAGTAAAGGAATTCAAAAAATATACCCACGATGATGGCTTGCCAACCGATTTTCAACTGAGTTTGAGTGTATTGCCTGATAGCGGGTTGGTTGTCAATGCTTTGCCAAGCGCTTCCGTGCTTAAAGACTTTGATGGACGCGCGATATTTGAACCGCTTGCTGCGCGGAAATTGATACCAGGCAGGCCAGGGGAGGTGTTTGCCCTCGACAGCAACGGCCTTTGGCTCAACAAGGGGCGGGGCCAATCGCAAAAAATCCCGCTTGCCTTAGTGCCATCCTATGAGAATGTGGAAACCTTATCCGGTGGCGATTATCTTTTTTGCCTGGAAAACGGTTATGCCCTGCTAAAACATGATTCTGCAGCCTTCTACACCAGCCCAAGGCTCCTGCTGCCAATTGTGGTAAAATTGATAAAAACCTCGGGCAATCAATCTTTTTTACCGGGTGGCGATTTGAGTTTCCCATTTCAGTATAACAGCCTGGAATTTCAATTTGCCCAGCCCTTTTTTGAACATCCCGTTCGATTCTCCTGGTTTTTGGAAGGGTTTTCAACGTCCTGGTCGCCCTGGTCCTTTACCGCAGAAAAAGAATTTACCAACCTGCCCTCGGGCCGCTACACTTTTAAGGTGCGCAGCGATATTGGTGGTGATGCGGCGCTGGTTGTGTTCCGAATTGCACCGCCCTGGTACCGTTCGGGCTGGGCAATTGTTGTCTATGCGCTCCTGTTTATCTGTTTGTTGTGGCGACTTGAACTTTTCAATCGGAAGCGATTGGATCGGCATCGTTTGCGCCTCGAAATTGATAAACAACGAGAGATTTTGCTGTTGGAAGTAGAAAACAAAAGCCGGGAACTCTCCAATGCGGCCTTTAACCTGATCCGGAAAAACGAAACGCTGCAAGGTTTGAAGGACAAATTGCTGGACGCGAAGAACGAACCACGCGCATTGTCTAAAATCATCCGGGAAATTGATGCGCACTTGGAAGGCGACCACGATTGGGAACTTTTTGAAGCCTCCTTCAACCAGGTACACGATGATTTCTTCAAACGGCTCATGCTCGAATTTCCCCACCTCACACCTGGCGACCTGCGCTTAGCCGCATATTTGAAAATGAACCTGTCTTCCAAAGAGATTGCGCCCCTGCTCAACATCTCCATTCGGGGCATCGAAAACAAACGCTACCGGCTGCGCAAAAAGCTTGAGCTGCCAGAAGAGGCCAATTTGACGGAGTTTATCATGGCTTTTTAATGAAAAAGTGTCGGTTTTTAACATGGCGTAGTAGTAGTGAGGTGCGTTTTTCTTTGAACGGGCGCATTTATTCGTAATTTCATGCTGCCAACAAAGTGGATCACCCAATTTCTTTTTGAAATTGAAAAGGGTGCTCTTTTGGGCCACAGGATGATGATCAATCGTTTCTACATATTTACCTTTCTACTCTTTTTTCAAAGCATAACAATAGCGCAAAGCCCGTCAGCGCCAATGCAGCTCCAGGCCACAGGCTACGAGCAGCACATCGAATTGGGCTGGCAAGCCAACCCTGAACCAAACGTGTCGGGGTACAAAATCTATCGCTCCAGCAACGACGGCGCTTCCTTTGAGTTTTTGAAACAAGTCGGGAAAGAAGCAATCGCTACCGACTGGACGGGCGATGAAGGACAAATCCTGAACCGACAATATAAAATTACTGCATTTGCCAACGCTACAGAAGGTGCGGCATCTGCCGTTGCAGCAGCTACAACGCATCCCATGGACGATGAGGCATTGCTGGAAATGACCCAACGCGCTACCTTCCGCTATTTCTGGGATTTCGCGCACCCGGTGAGCGGCCTCGCCCGCGAGCGCTCGAACGGCAATCTGAATATCGTTACAACAGGCGGCTCCGGTTTCGGCATCATGGCCATCATTGTTGGTGCAGAGCGCGGCTGGGTAACGCGGGATGAAGCCGTAAACCGTTTGGTTCAAATAGCCTCGTTTTTACAGTTTGCCCAAAAATTTCATGGAGCTTTCCCGCATTGGATGAACGGTACCAACGGTACGGTTATCCCCTTTAGTCAATTTGACGATGGCGGCGATTTGGTGGAAACCGCCTTTTTGATGCAGGGTCTGCTTGCGGCACGGGCTTATTTTGATCAAAATACAGCACTTGAATCGGCACTGCGCACTGTCATCACCGGGCTTTGGGAGGATGTGGAATGGGATTGGTATCGTAAAAACAATAGTTCGGTGCTGTACTGGCACTGGTCGCCCAACTACGCCTGGCAGATGAATTTTCCTTTGCGGGGCTTCAACGAAACGCAAATTGTGTATATACTGGCAACTGCTTCCCCAACACACCCCATTCCCGGAAGTCTGTACCAAAGTGGCTGGACGGCTTCCAACTATGCCAATGTCAGCAGCCATTTTGGCTATAAAATATATTGCGGCCCATTTGGCGGCGGCCCCATGTTTTTCGCCCATTATTCGTATCTTGGCTTCGATCCCCGCGGGCGTAGGGATGCCTTTTGCAATTATTTTGTGCGCAACCGAAACCACGCCCTTATCCAGCAGGCATATAGTATTGCCAACCCCGAAAATCATGTTGGGTATGCCGCGGATTGTTGGGGGCTCACCGCCAGCGACGGCCCGAATGGGTATGCTGCCCACGACATTTGGCCAAACAACGATGAAGGTACCATCGCGCCCACGGCAGCGCTTTCCAGCATGCCTTACACACCGCAAGAAAGCCTTGCAGCTTTGAGGCACTTTTACCGGGAGCACGGAGAACGGCTGTGGAACAACTATGGCTTTTACGACGCTTTCAACCTGAATCAAAACTGGTTTGCCACTTCCTACATCGCCATTGACCAAGGCCCCATCGTGGGCATGATAGAAAATTATCGCAGTGGGCTGCTTTGGCGGCTCTTCATGCAGAATGCTGAAATAGCGCCAGCCCTACAAGCCATTGGTTTTCAGGCCGACAATACCCCAACGGAGGAGCTTTTGAGCGAAAAAAACGGATTTAGTGCGCAGGTTTTTCCCAACCCATTTCCCGCGCAAGGCGGGGCTTTGAACCTTGAAATCTCGAACCTGAAAAACCAAAAATTGACGGTAGAAATTGTCGATTTGGAAGGAAAACTATTACAAGTGCTGTTCAAAAGCCGTGCGTTTCACGCAGGTGTTTTTCAAGAAAAATTCCAATATGCGCAACTACCGAAAGGTATTTGCCTGATTTCCATAAAGAATGAAAACGGCGGGGTCTGGGCGCAAAAACTGTTCGCCGAATAGCCCATTTTCCAGTAAAATTCAATTACACAACTACAACATTTTCAAACTAAACCAATTCAAAAAGAAGTGCTTATGAAAAATTTCTGTACCACCGCCCTGCTTTTATTGCTCGGCATCCTGGGCGCAAACGCTCAGGTAACTTATGAAGATTTTGAGGGCGGCATGTCCGACCTTGCCTGGGCCGGCGTAAACGGAACCTATAACGGTGCGATAAACAACCCGGACAAATCGGGCGCCAACACCTCAGACGGGGTGGGTTCTTACACCAATGCTCCTGCTTCCGATTTTTGTTTTGCGCTGTACACTTTTCCAGCAGCCCTGGATCTGACTGAAAACAGCCAGTTCAAGATCAAAATCTGGTCGCCAACAGCCCCCAATAAGGCGTTGTTCAAACTGGAAGGCCCTGGCGGGCCGGCTATTGAAAAATTCTTAGACATCACGGTGGCCAACCAATGGGTGGAATACACCATCGACTTTTCCGCAGCGGCGGGTCAGACGAATTTGAAAACAGTTTTGGTGTCGTTCAATCCATTTGTGATAGGCGATGGCAATACCTATTACTTCGACGACATCCGTGCCGAAAAGGCAGGGATTTGCTATGCTGACTTTGAAGGTCCCGGCCTTAATTTCCTGGGACTTGATGGCGTACTGACATCACCTGTGGCCAACCCGACGCCCAGTGCGATCAACAACAGTGCAAACTGTGCACAATACGTCAAGTCGAACATGCACGCATACTCCTTGATTTTGGCCGACAACGGTGCTTCGTTCGATCTTTCCGTAAACAACCAGTTTAAAATTGACGTGTTGGCGACTGCGGCTACACAATTTATTTTCAAACTCGAAGGCTCCGGTGGCGGATTTGAACAAACCAAAAACATCGCCGTAACGGGTGCCTGGCAAACATATACCTTCGATTTCAGCGCACAAGCTGCTAATTTAGGGCTTTCGAAAATTATAATATTCTTCGACCCTGGTGTAGAAACCAGCGCCGACACCTATTATTTCGACAATGTGTGCGCGGTGCCAAACCCATGCCCTGGTCACGTGCCAGACCTGGACATCATCGACGATTTTGAATGCAACCGCAATGCTACTTACACGGGTGACTGGACCGTATTTTCGGTTATTGCTAATCCAGATCCAACGGGTGACAACAACTCGCCCAAGGTGGGCAAGTTTATCGACCCGGAAGGCGCAGGAACAGAATTCTCCAACCTCCAGATTGATTATCAAAATCCGATCGACTTTACAGTTAAAAACCAATTTTCAATCCAGGTGTGGGCGCCCAAAGCGGGCAACCTGCTTATCAAACTAGAGGGCGGCCCCAATCCAGCGATGGAAGTCGCGAACCAGGTGACAGAATTGAATAAGTGGGTGACTTACACGGTCGACTTTAGCAGCCAGATTGGCAAAGGCCACAAGAAATTTGTGATCTTCTTCAATGCAGGCGTACCAGGTGGTCCTGGTGATGTGTATTACATCGACAACATCAAACTTGCTGCGCCTAGTTCAGCGGCACCGCTGGAAGATTTCGAAGGCGGCGTCCACCTCGGCTGGCAAGGGCTCGATCAAAACGATCCGATTCACGGAACGTTCGCCGGCCCTGTGGCCAACCCAACTCCAGGCGGTGTGAACAACTCTGCGGAAGTGGGCTGTTACACGAAAGGCTCTTCGGCTTTCTCTACGCTGCAAGGCATTTCTTTAAACAACTTCGATCTTTCTCAATACGGACAATTTAACCTTGATGTACTCAGCCCGGCAGGTGTTGGTGGCACGGTGACGCTCATCTTGAGTTCAGCAACACAAGGCAACAAGCAAGCAGAAGCTACCATTTCCACTCCAGGTGTTTGGGAAACCCTCAGCTTCGACTTTTCGGCTTTTGATGCCATCACCGACTTTAGCGAAGTGCGCATCATTTTCAACGCGGGAACGGCAGCATCTGGTCAAAAATGGTATTTTGACAACCTGCGCCAAACTGAAGTAACGGTAGATCCATGCGCAGGTGTAGTAGCTGTCCCGAACATCATCGATGACTTTGAGTGCCAGCGCAACTACACGCAAATATTCTATGGTGCCGATGACCTTAAAGTGGTGAACAACCCACATCTCGCGCCAGAAAATGGTTCGCTCAAAGTAGGTGAATACAAAGACCCTGCTGGAGCGTTTGCAGGTATCGGCTTTGAATTCCCTGCACCCCCCGATCTGAGCTTGTACAACCATCTTTCCGTGTTGGTATGGGCGCCTGCTGACAATGTTCCATTCTTGTTCAAACTCGAAGGCGGAGGCCCGGGAGTTGAAGTTTTCGACACGATCCCAGTAGGTGAAGGCAATAAATGGTATAAGTTTGATATCGACTTCAGTGGCGCCGAAGGCACCCTGAACAACAAACTGATCATTTTCACCAATGTGCTAAACGATAATGGCGGTGGCACCTATTTCTTCGACAACATCCGCTGGGTTCGCGCAGGATACAACGGTTGTATCGTAGACAATGAAGCAGCGCCTTCTTCTTTCGATTTCAAATATTTTGCGAACGGTTCCCTCGAAAGCAGTGGTTACCAGTTTGAGATTGTAGCTAACCCAAATGCAACAGGCATCAACACCAGCAGCAAAGTGGGTAAATTTGTGAAAGCAGGCGATGCTCTGCCGTTCGCTGGTATGTTCTCCAGCCCTGACTTGGAGTCGCCGATTGATTGGAAAGGCGTAAAAACAGTAAAGGCCAAGGTGCATATGGATCATATCGGCAACTTCGCCGTGAAGGTAGAAGGTTCTGCTACGGGCGCACCTTCGTTTGAACTTCCAGTTGTGAACACCAAAGTCAATGAGTGGGAAGAACTCACGTTCAACTTTGCCGTAGTACCAGACAATGGAGAATACAAGCGCATCACCTTGTTCTTCGACCTGGGTATAGACGCGACAGGCACTGATGTTACCTCTTACTTCGACGACCTCGTTATTGGTGCAGGCAGCTGTACCTCCGTTGGAACTTTCAACCCGGCCGATGTTGCGCAAATGCGTGTATCGCCGAACCCAACGACGAATTACCTGATGGTAGAAAACATGGACGGCGTGGCACGCCTCGAGGTATTCGACCTCTACGGCCGCCGTGTAGCCATGGCCAGCACTTCAGGCGATACTATTACCGACCTCAATGTGTCGCAATTCCCAGTGGGTATGTACCTGCTGATGGGCTTCGATCGCAATGGAGCGTTGATGGGTAAGGCGAAGTTTGTGAAGCAATAGTATTGCCGCGACTTTTAAGTCGCCAGTACAAGGCCTTTATGGCCGTAAAAAAGTGATAAACGGCCTTGTACTGGCGGCATAATTGAAGCTTATTAAACCCCACTTAACGTTTTAGAGCAATGGCGTTTCTCAAATAATTCAATTGTTTTTTAAACGTGGGCCTGAAGGCCCTCATCCAGACCGCGTAAACGCGGTGCTACCTACGCTCCGTGGCTGCATTCGTTTTGCAGTTTGTGGCATGTGTGGTTTGGGTGAACAGTTGGGATTTGTAGGCATTGGCGAGCATATCCGTTTGCTTGGGTTTGTTAGGAGAATTGGTAGCGCCGCGCCGTTCATACGCGCGCTAACATCAAAGCGGATGCACCCATGGAGCGCAGGTAGCACCGCGTTTACGCGGTCCGGAAGAGAGCCTTCAGGCTCACGGTACTAAAAAGAGACTACCTATTTGTGCGTCAGCCTCTTTTCACAAAACAGGCCAGGTTAATTACCGAACCACACTCTATGAAAAATACTCCCCGCATTTTCTTTATTTTCCTGCTGTTTTGTCTGCCAGTATTGGCGCAATCCCCATCGCTGGCCATTGGCGCTGAAAAGCCGCCTTTCAGCTTAGATGAGGTTCAAAAACGGCATTTTTTGTATTTCTGGGAGTTAGCGCACCCAACCAATTACCAGGTGCCAGACCGCTTTCCAAGTGACGATTTTTCGAGTATTGCCGCTACTGGGTTTGGGCTTTCTGCCTATTTGGTGGGTGCCGAACGCGGCTGGATTACCCACGCTCAAGCAGCTGAACGCGTACTAAAAACCCTTGAATTCCTAAAAAATTTGCCGCAAGGCCCTGATGCCACCAGCGTTGCCGGCTATCGCGGCTGGTTCTATCATTTTTTACAAACGCAAACAGCCTTGCGCTACAAAACGGTAGAACTTTCAAGCATCGACACGGGCCTGCTCATGGCGGGTATTTTGTCCTGCATGACGTATTTTGATCAAAATAATCCAACCGAAGAGGCTATCCGTAAAACTTCCGATTTTTTGTTCCGTCGCGTCGAATTCGACTGGTTCCTAAATGCGCAAGACCGTCTGAGTATGGGCTGGTTCCCGGAGCGCGATGGATTCCTTGTCGCGGATTGGCGCGGCTACAACGAAGCCATGATTTTGAACATCATGGCCCTGGGTTCTCCTACCCACCCCATTCCTGCCAAAAACTGGGAAAAATGGTGCGAACCATACTTCCGCGCTGAATTTAAAGGCCAGGATCACGTAAACTTTGGGCCGCTTTTCGGCCATCAATACAGCCATTGTTGGATTGATTTTAGGGGCATCCAGGACCCCTACATGAAAAAAGCGGGCTTCGATTATTTTGAAAACTCCCGCCGCGCTACCTTGGCGCAAAGACAATATTGCATTGAAAATCCCTTGAACTTCACCGGTTACGGCCCCAATATCTGGGGACTTACCGCCGGTGATGGCCCCGATGCAGAAATGCTCCATGAAGACAAAAAGATATTCTGTCCTGGATATGGCGCAAGAGGCGTAGCCATTGATTATCAGGAGGATGACGGCACCATTGCACCTACAGCCGCCATCGCCTCGCTTCCTTTTGCCCCGGAAGTTTGCCTGCCCACGCTGGAAGCCATGTGGAACCGCTGGCCCGTTGGGAAGTACGGCTTTTTTGATGGTTACAATGAGACATTCATTCAAACGGAGCGCTCCCCCAATGCCCAGCCCGGCTTCCCATTTTGGGTAGATAAGGACTATCTCGGCATTGATCAGGGCCCAATTGTACTGATGATGGAAAACTACCGCTCCAATTTTTTGTGGGATTTGATGAAACGCAACCCCTACATCGTACAAGGACTAAAACGTGCTGGTTTCAGCGGCGGCTGGCTCGATAAAGTGGATACAAAAAAACTGTTGGAAGGCATCACTTTTGCCGACGGCGAAAAGGCCCAATTCAACCCCAGCATCGAGCTGGATCAGAACGGCTTTTTCCAACGCGCTATCTACACGGATAAAGTGGGAAACAAACTTCCCTACCAATTGATGACCGCCGAGGCAGCCAACCCGCAACCCGCCGCCGCCAAGGCTACGGCGGGTCAACCGTCAACCGTCAACCGTCTACCGTCAACCGTCTACCGTCCCCCGTCTACCGTCCCCCTAGTGGTATTCTTGCACGGCTCCGGTGAGCGCGGCACGCACAACAACGAACAAATGCGCAACGGCGTACACGCTTTCTGCGAAAAATGGGTGCGCGACAAACATCCCCACTACCTCTTGGTACCACAATGCCCTCCCGAAGAACGCTGGGGCGGCAGCAGCAAAGACTGGCAATCCCTCTACACGCCAGAACCCACAGTTCCCGGTCGCATGGTGTTGGAGTTAATAGAAAAAATGCTGCTCGAACACCCCGACATCGACCCCAAACGGGTATACATCACAGGTTTAAGCATGGGTGGTTTCGGCACTTTCGACCTCCTGATGCGCCGTCCCGATTTGTTTGCCGCCGGGCTACCACTTAGTGGTGGCGGCGATCCGCGATATGCTGAAAAAATCAAAGGCATTCCGCTTTGGGTGCTACATGGTAGCCTGGATGACGTGGTGTTTCCCCGTTGTTCCCGGCAAATCGTGGAAGCCCTTAAAAAGATGGGTAGCAAGGTGAAATACACGGAGCACTCCACCATGTACCATGATATTTGGACGGCGACGTATTACAATCCGGCTGTGTTGGAGTGGTTGTTTGCGCAGCGGAGGCCGTGAGCGTAAAGGGGGCGTTTCAAAAGGCTTGGACGCAGCTAATCAACAAAATTTAATTCTATTCACGCGTTAGACCTTCCAGATTTTTAAAACCTGGAAGGTCTTGGACAAGAAAATCGAACTCCTCTTATTATCGAATTATCACATTAAAAAATATGACTTCTAGAATAAAACGCTTATCCTTTTTCGCCCTCCTCCTGCTCACTTTCCAGGCCAGCGCGCAAAACTACCGCCCCTCTCCAGGCAATGAAAAACGCGTGAACGCCCTGCTCGCGAAAATGACCATCGACGAAAAGATCGGTCAGCTAACCCTGTACACCACCGACTGGGGCAGCACCGGCCCTACCATCCGGGAAGGTTATAAAAACGACATCCGCAGCGGTGCCTGCGGCAATTTGTTCAACAGCCACACCACAGAATTCGTGCGTGAACTGCAAAAAGTGGCCGTTGAAGAAACTCGTTTGAAAATACCGCTGCTTTTTGGTTTTGACGTGATTCACGGCTATAAAACCATTTTCCCCATCCCGCTCGGAGAAGCAGCCAGTTGGGATTTAGGTGCCATTGAACTATCGGCACGGGTGGCCGCCAAGGAAGCCAGCGCTGCCGGCCTCAACTGGACGTATGCGCCAATGGTCGACATTGGTCGCGACCCACGCTGGGGCCGCGTGATGGAAGGCGCAGGCGAAGATACCTGGCTCGGTTGTCGCATTGCGGAAGCCCGGGTGCGCGGCATCCAAGGCAAAAAACTCGGCGACCTGGATGCCATGCTTGCCTGCGTGAAGCACTTTGCTGGCTACGGCGCGCCCATTGCTGGTCTCGATTACAACACCGTAGATATGAGCGAACGCTTTTTTCGAGACTACTACCTGCCGCCTTATGAAGCTGCCGTGCGTGCAGGAGCCGCTACGGTCATGACCTCTTTCAACGACTACGACGGTGTGCCCGCTTCTGGAAATAAATTCCTATTAGACAATATTTTGCGCAAAGAGTGGGGCTTTGAGGGCTTTGTCGTCACCGACTACACCAGCATCAACGAAATGGTAAACCACGGGGTTGTAGCCAATGACAAAGAAGCAGGCGAGTTGGCCCTGAATGCTGGCGTGGATATGGACATGCAAGGCGCTGTTTATCAGCGATTTTTGAAACAATCCTTGAAAGAAGGGAAGGTTTCACAAAAACAAATTGACGAGGCTGTTCGTCGGGTATTGCGCCTCAAATTTGATATGGGCTTGTTTGAAGACCCTTATAAATATTGCAATGCGGAACGGGAAAAAGCCACACTTTTTAGCGCAGAGAACCGCGCCGCTGCCCGCGAGGTAGCCCGCAAATCCATCGTGTTGTTGAAGAATGAGCAAGCGGTGTTGCCCTTAAAAAAAGGCCAGAAAATCGCGCTAATTGGCCCGTTGGGCGATAACAAAAGCGAACTCATGGGCAACTGGAACGGTGCTGGCAATGCGAATGATTGCGTGAGTTTGCGCGAAGGACTTAGTAAACCCCAATGGCAGACTGGCAGCCTGTCAATTACCCAAGGGTGCGACTTTGAAGGGGTGGACAAATCTGGCTTTTCAGCCGCCATCAATGCCGCGGAGCAGGCAGATGTGGTGATCGTTGCCGTTGGCGAAAAAGCCATGATGAGCGGAGAAGCCGCTGCCCGCGCCGAACTTGGCTTGCCAGGCGTACAAGAAGAACTCGTCCTGGAACTCATCAAAACCGGAAAGCCCGTGGTGGTGGTGTTGATGAATGGCCGCCCATTGGCTATACCTCGTATTGCAGAAGGTGCCACGGCCATCCTCGAAACCTGGTGGCTCGGCACAGAAACGGGCAACGCCATTGCTGATGTGTTATTCGGCGCTTACAACCCTTCGGGAAAACTCCCCATGACCTTCCCGCGTTCCGTGGGCCAGGTGCCCATCTACTATAACCACAAAAGCACCGGCCGGCCCTACGACCCCAATTCTAAATGGACAAGCAAGTACATTGACATGCCCAATGCGCCGCAATGGCCCTTCGGTTTTGGCTTGAGCTATACAACATTCAGCTATTCGGAACCAAAAGCGACGGTGAATGCAAGTGCAAAACAAATACTGGTTACTTGTAGCGTAACCAATACCGGCAAAACCGCCGGAGAAGAAGTTGCACAATTGTATGTGCACGACCTGGTTGGCTCCGTGACACGACCTGTACAAGAATTGAAGGGCTTCCAAAAAATCATGCTGCAACCCGGCGAAACCCGCGAACTGACCTTCACCCTGACCGAACGCGACCTGAGTTTTTACCGTCGCGATATGACTTTTGGCGTGGAGCCTGGTGAGTATGAGGTTATGGTGGGTGGTAATTCAGCGGAAGTGAAAAGTATAAAAGTGCGGTTGTAAAAGATTCTTAAAATGCGTCATCCTTTAGTTGCTTGGAAGGAATAAGGAAGGTCTAACGCTCGAACCAATCATTAATCAAACCATTCTATATGAAGCAGTTAAACAAAAAAATCAACTTATGGGCTTTCCTGTGCTGCTTTCTGGCCAGTTCAGCATTCGCCCAAACCCGCGTCAGTGGTCGCATTACGGACCAAGCCGGAGGGGAACCCATGATTGGCGCTTCGGTCGTGGAAAAAGGCACTTCAAATGGTGCCATTACCGACATTGACGGCGATTTCAACCTGAATGCCACCAGTCTGGATGCGGTGCTGGTGGTGAGCTACACGGGTTATGTCGCCCAGGAAGTAGCGCTCAAGGGGCGCGCTCAGGTAAACATCTCCATTTCCCAGGATAATGGTTTATTGGAAGAAATTGTGGTGGTTGGCTACGGCACCCAGCGCAAAAGCGATGTCACGGGCGCTATCGGAACCGTGAAAGCCAAAGACATCGAGCGCATTCCAACCGCCTCGGTGGAGCAAGCTTTACAAGGCAAGATCGCAGGCGTATACGTATCGCCTGCCAGCGGGGAGCCAGGGCAAGGGGCCATCATCCGCATCCGCGGCACGGGTACCCTCAACAACTCCAGTCCCTTGTACGTGGTAGATGGCATGTTGCTCGATGATGCCTCCTTTGTAAACCCGCAGGACGTGGCAACCATCGAAGTGTTAAAAGACGCTTCTGCGACGGCTATTTATGGAAACAGGGGTGCGAACGGGGTCATCATCATCACAACCAAACGCGGTGTAATTGACCGGAAAGCTGTTTTTGCGCTGAGTACTTATTATGGGCAACAGCAGATTGCCAAAAAACTGCCCCTGGCCAATGCCAGCCAGTTTGCCGAGATGTACAACGAATTGAAAGGCAACACCAACACCTTTCCCGACCCGGCAGCACTGGGCGCTGGCACCGATTGGCAAGACCTGATCTTCAGCGATGCGCCCATGGCCAATGCACAAATGAGTGTAAACGGCTTATGGAAAAAACTGAACTACAACCTGTCTGGCAACTATTTCAACCAGCAAGGAATTATGGATAAGACGGGGTTTGACCGTTACACCGGGCGCTTCAATGGCGAATATCCGGTGCTGAAAAGTCTGAAAATTGGCACCAACCTGGCTTATTCTCAATCAACTTTTAAAGGTGTCGGCGGTGGCGTGCTCGGTGGAATGTATCGGATGCCCCCCGTGTATGCGGCTTACGACAGTACAGGTGAATTCACCGACCCTACTTTTTTTGGGCAGTCGATCGGCAACCCAGCCGCTGACCTGTTTTACAAAAGCGATCAAAGTACCCGCGTGAGCCGTTGGGTTGGGACGGTTTATGCAGATTGGAGTTTTTGGAACAACTTCAAATTTCGGGTGAATTACGGTTTCGACCGCCGTGACGACCTCTATCGCTATTTCGAGCCTGTGTTCATGGTGTCTTCTTCCCAGCTCAATAATTTGGAGCGCACGACCCGTGACACCTCAAAAAACCGCAACTGGTTGTGGGAAAACACCCTCAGCTACGACAAAGCATGGGACAAATTGCGGATCAATGCCTTGGTCGGTCAAACGGCGCAAGAAAACACCTTTAAAAGGCGGAATACCGTCAATGGAATACTTCAACCCAACGGACAAATCATCCGCGAGTGGGCCATGACCAGCTTCCTGGGCCGTGTCAACGCCACCTTTTTCGACCGCTACCTGCTAACGGCTTCTTTGCGGGCCGACGGTTCTTCCCGCTTTTCCAGGGCCAACCGTTGGGGCTATTTCCCTTCCGTGGCTGCTGGCTGGAATGTGTCGCAGGAGCCCTTTATGCGCAACCAAAAAGTAGTTGAACGCTTGAAAATCCGCGCTTCCTGGGGCATCACGGGCAATGACAGAATACAGGAATACCCGTCGTTGGGCACCATTACCAGGGAATTGTACAGTGCTTTCAACGACACCATACAGACCGGAGCTACCCTCGTCAACTACGCCAATGCAGGCATCCGCTGGGAAACTGCCGAACAGACAGATGTTGGTTTGGAGTTTTCCTTGTTTCAAGGGCGCTTCAGCACCGAAATCGACTGGTATCGCCGGTTCACCTACGATATTTTGAGTGATTTGCCCAT
>JBBRWA010000027.1:0-30309 GCA_038246345.1 Chitinophagales bacterium | reverse complement strand
GGAGCGGTGTATTTCCAGGGCTGGAATGGTGGCTTGGAAGGGGGTGGTGTAGTTCAACATGCGCGGCTCGGTCATGATGGCGCTGGGGCAGAGTCCTAGTGTAAGGGCGGCGGTGAGGTCGGGGGGGGCGGGGGTGGGCGGGGCGGGCTTGCTGGGATCGCTTGGCGGGGCGGGTTTGGCGGCGTGGGTTGGCGGGGCGGGAGTCGGGCGAGTGCGTGGGGGGGCGGGCACGAGGCCCGCCCGTACGGGGGCAGGGGCTGGGGCATCGTGGGCGTGATCATGTCCGGCAGAATTATGGCCTGGGGCCGTATCCGCGTGATCATGCCCAGCAGGTGTAGGGGCGGCCCTTGTGGCCGCCCCGGCCGATGCCGTATTCGCCATTGATTCATTATGATCCTCGTGCTCATGCACACTCCATACACTGGCGAGATTCGTGATCAAGAGATTATCCAGCACACTATTGGTTTCGTTCAAGATGCCCACTACCGTATACCCAGCGTTCTCATGTTTTTCGCCTTCTTCAGCCTCGCCGTGGGTGCCAAAAAATGTTTCACCCATTTCCAGTCCAGTCTGCTTGGCTACTGTTGCACCAAGCACGACTTCCAGTGTCTTTTCAAAAAAACGCCCTTCCTGCAATGTGCCGCTATATTTGTTGATATAACTGGTATCGGTGCCGAGGATGCGAAACCGCTGGTAGGAATCGCCGTAAGCCAACGGAATTACCTGGGCGACGGAGCGCATTTTGCGTATCTTTTCCACTTCTTCCGCTGGAATATTGCCTGTTGGTGCATCAACGTGGTACACAGCCGACAGCACCAATTGCAGGGGGCTGCCCTTGGCACCAACCACGAGGTCGATGTCGCGCAGGTCATTTTCAAATTTTTGCTCCAATTGGTGTTGCAACAGCAACAGCATGGAGATGATCCCCGTGCTTAAGCCGAGCAAGGTCACGCTGAGTGTGGTGCCGAGTGGTTTGTGGAAGAGATTTTTGAGAATGATTTTTAGGAACATAGTATTTGCGTGTTGAAAACAAGCTTGAGCCGAGGTTGCAAAGGTAGAAAACACGCTGCGTCGCCCAAGGTTTCTAATATTGCATTTTCGAATTGCCACACAAAGCTAAAACTTCCTGGGTCAAGATGCGTATTGGGGGATAGTTACAATACTGCGCGATACTTAACTGCGGCAGAAAAAATATTTGAGAAAATGGATTTAGTTATTTATTTTTATCCTGAAATTCAAAATGTTTAAACCTTCTAACAATACAATTATGGCAAAATTCGTATTTTTATTTTTGGCCATTCCCCTTGGCCTTCAAGCTTCGGTAATTTGTGTTGATGACGATAACCTTACATCAACGCATAACGGCAGCAAACAATATCCGTATAGCAGCATTCAGGCAGCTATTACCAATGCCATGGACAATGACAGCATCCTCGTGGCAGTCGGCACTTACGGCAAGGTGGAGAATTTGGGGAAACCGCTGAAAATTTTGGGCGGCTATCCGGGCGGCAATGCTGCTGCTTATGCTGCGGGGATGGGTGGCAATTTCACTGGCACATTCAAGAACCCGGCAATGACCATCATCAGTGACGGTGCTAACAGCATTGGTGTGAACCTTACCCGGTTCAGTTTTGATCCGTTCAGCTTGGTTTTTGATAATTTCACCGTCCGACTCAGCGCGAAGGGCATTGTCTGCGATGTTGAGGTCTCTTGGCCACATGTTGATTATGTCACCCTTTCCAATAATATTATTGAAAACAACGGCCAGCCCGGAATAACATCATACGGGGCAGGCATTCTCGTAGCGGGCAACCACAACAAAGTACTGAATAACATCATCCGCAATAATCGTGGCGGGAGGGGAGCCGGCATTTCCGGAAACTTTTCCTTATCAGATTCTTTGTTGGTGGAAGGAAACCTGATTGAAAACAATACCGGATATGACGACCATGGGGCCGGGGTTTATTTAGGAGGCTTTGTAACCCTCAAGAACAATATTATTGCCGGCAATTACCTGCAAAATTCCTACGGCTGGGGGGGCGGGGTTTTGATTCTCGGCACGGCGCACATGTCGTTCAATATTATAAAAGATAATTTTTGTCCGTCGTACGGTGCAGCGGTTTTCGTAGACGAAGGCGCAACTGCCTATATGGATCATGAATTGATTTACAACAACTACACTTCCCTCGAAGGTGCCGGCATTGCAGTGGATAACAGCGAATTCGACTCTTCTCATATCTATGTGACTAATTGCACGATAGTGAATAATTATTCCCCCGAAGGTTTGGGCGGGAACGCGATCTTTCTGGACAACTCCTCTTTCGCAACCCTGAAAAATTGTATCATAACCGGAAACGGAGATGATTTTTTCATAAACAGCAGCAGCGGATTAACCATGGCATATTCCTTGACTCAGGAAAGTTTCCCCGGACAGGGAAATTTCACAGCCGACCCATTATTTGCGGATACTTTGAAGGAAGATTTTCACCTTACATCCATTATCGGTCGCTACGATCCCATCCTTCAAAATTGGGTTGCCGACGCAGTTCACAGCCCTGCTATCGACGCAGGAGATCCAGCATCGACCTATCAAAATGAACCGGCTCCGAACGGAAAGCGGATAAACCTTGGTTGTTATGGGAACACCGCCTTTGCTTCAAAATCCAACGCTATAATAGGGATTCAGGACATCGTGACCACAAGTTTTGATATTTCAGTTGCTCCAAATCCTTTTTCTTCCCAAACGACTATTAGGACAGACAAAAATTTTGCCGGCGCAACCCTGACCATGTTTGATTCGCTCGGCCGCAAAATAAAAACGGTCAATAATATCTACGGGCAGGCCGCTGTGTTGCACCGGGACAGCCTGGCTAACGGGGTTTATTTTTTCAGGCTGACACAAGGCGCTCATTATATTTCGGGGGGTAAATTAATTGTTACTGATTGAGCCCCCCGCCAGCCTTTCGCTGACGCTTGTTATCCAACGCGCAATCCCCGCTCAACTCTGTCACCCCTTTGGTGATCGTCCAGCGGCTACAACCAAATGCCTTTGACAGGTACTGCTGGCTGCCCCTGCCCAAAAGTTTACGCTTCGTAGAAATGAAATGGCGACGCGCTTTCTCTTACAACCGTTTCGCATGAACTACCGCTGCTTGCTCTTCTTCATCCGTGTAAAACATTCCTTTTTTGACACAAGGTATCAACATGTAATGACTAAATTATTATTGACGCGTTCCTAACTTCTTCCCCAATCTTGTTAAAATACGCCCTGCGGTTTTGCTCCGAGTCTTCACTTATATGAAGGCATTTCGACTTTAATTTTCCCATCCATTCCAGCGTATAGTTATACAACGTGGGATCATCACTGAACATGAAATTTGGGTCGTCATAAACAGTAAACACCCCTTTCAAGTCTTTGCTTTCCGCCAATAATGTGATGTTTAAAGGTGCAATTTCATTGTGGTACAAATCAAATTTTGCCCCAAATCCATGATCCTTTTCATCGAAAGCCCATTTTCGACCTGCTGTTGCCATGTTGTATTGATGCTCACACAAGGCATTCAATTGTTCAAGCATAGTTTTGACAAGTTGCGGGTCGGTCAATTGCCCTGAATGCTGAAAATACTTGATTTGCTTCAGGGTGGTCTGATACAAATCGTCGGGCCAAAACTCTAGGGTTTCAATACTGGAATAAACAGACAGAACAGGGCGCATCAGCCGATCATACACATCGCGCTCTGGAAATGTATCAGGGTGAAAAACAAGGTTCTCGGTGTAGGGCAATTGCCAATTCACCCGCGCATAGGCGAATGCTTTGAACAAAGCCAGTTCCCTAAAATTCATCATTTGGAAAAAGGGCAGGGAATTCGCTAAAAACCAAACCCGCAAGCCAGGCACTGAATTAAATAAGCGAAAACTGGCCAGCACCTGCTCCAGGTACTCCCGACAATTCCGGACAGGTGTCTTCAAGAAGTTAAAATGGAAAGGCACAATGCCCTGTTCCGGAAAAATATGCTTGTCGATGGAAAAGCCAAAAGTGGCTGCCAACAGCACCAACTCGTCAAGCTTCAAAAGCTTTTCGCCATTTATTCGATTGTAGACGGAGCTTTTGTTCAGATGAAGCAGTTCACATAATATTGGAACGACCTCCTTATCGGCGTTTCGGGCAAAAATGTGATTAAATAATTCTTGTTGGATGAATGAAGCGGTGTTTTTTTCCATGTTTGATGGGAAGCATTCGAAGCTACCATTTGATTTTCCACAAAAAATGGAAAATCAAAAAGGTGAATCCCGAAAATGTTGAAAATGGGTTAATAATTGGTACTGACATTTGCTCTCGATAATTTTATTAACAATCCTGATGTGCCAGATATGATTTAAAAAACTGCAAAACAACAATCGTAATTGCCATCAAAAATAACCTAATAATTACAATTATGCAAACATTTCGCGCTCAAATTTCTTTGCTCATTTTCGCCAGCACAATTTTGATGTGTATTCACATCGGCTGCAAAAAAGACAACATGCTACCTGAAAATGCAGCAAACAAAATCTCTACAAATAAAAGCGGCCCAATTTCTATAGAAGAAGCTCAACAATGGTTTGAAAGCGCTCAGGACAGAAGTGGCTTGAGCAACCTTACCCTCCCACAGAAAATGAACCCGATGTGGTTTCTTGCCCGAAATTCAAAATTCATGGATACCACCGATATTATTATCGTTCCAATTGGAGTCAAAGATACGCTATTGGATATTGGTGCCAATAACGATGCTAAACTGATCATTTTTAAAAACAATGACGGAGAAACTGATGGTTGTATCCTGTTGTTACATTACGACACCAATATTCCAAGTACTGCTGCTGCATTTTCTGGGTATATTAGTACCTTCTCGCTGAGTGGCCAGCCCTTAAGTGCAGTAAAAGTAGATGATGGCACCATTGTGACGGGAGTTACGGATCTTGACCCAATAGTTGCCTATACTTTAGCACCAGATTGTGGTTTATATACCGGAGGCTGCCCTCCTTGGTTGGACTGGCTTTGTGAGTTGCTTGGATTAAGCCATGTTCATTGCCCTTCGGCTGCAGGAGGCGGTTCTGGCAGCGGTGGATATGGTGGTGGCCTCTTTGGTGGCCATTGGGGTGGTGGAAGTGGAGGAAGCGGCTCCACAGGAGGCGGAAACGGTTCAAATCCTTATGGCGGCGGTGTTATTTTTGTTGGCAATGGCGGCACTACGATAATTATAGGGAACACTAATTCCGATGGAACAACTGGCGGCGGTGGAGGCTCCAATCCCTTGGCACCTTTTTTTGAAAATGAAATTTTTGGCACCCAATCTATGTTTAATCACCCCCTTGGCTTCCCTTGCAGAAACCAAAACCTGAACAATCCTCAAGGTGACGGAGTGTTTGCTTCTTTCTTGTTGAAAGCAACGGACAACGGTTTAGCTAATTTTGCATCACAATGGCTTGCCTTGACAGCAAGTGGACAGTACAACGCTCCTGCCCAAGCACTAGCGCATATCAATTGGGCGGAAGTACAAGCTTCTAATACCAATGACTATATTGATGGCACATTGGCACACAATGCTTTGCTTCAGGCAGCAGTACAGATGCTAAATCAGACCGAAGCCGGAGGCTGCGAATTTACAGTTGATGAAGCCTGGGAATCACTTAGTACCGAGAGTTCACAGATTGAGTGTCTTTTAGATGTTGCCCATCAGGTGGGCGGTATCCCGGCAAATCAATTTAATTGGTTAATGACCAACCTGGAAATGGGATGTTCAATAAATGCCTTTCTTGGCGAGCATGGCAATGCACAATTATTTGTTTCGGACATCATCAATCAGATGGTTACATATGATCTGACGTTTTTGGAGGTGGACGATTTGAATTTTTTGTTTGAGAATCCAACTATCTACACCAGTTATAGCCAATTTTTAGACCAAAACCCTAATCAACCATTAGAGGTAAAAACAGGGGTGTTAAGATTGGTATTCCTTACCCCAAAAAAGCCCATTACAAACTTGGGAAATAGATTGAACTGCTTCGATATAGTTTCTAACGCTAACTTTACCCATAGTGTTACGTTATGTGTTGATCAACCAGTTGCCGGATCCGCGTTCCCATTTAGTAAAGGAGATTTAGCCGGACACACATTCCTAACAATTGAACAAAACCAGGGAGGATCAATTCCACCGACCAGACTTAGCGTCGGGTTCTATCCAGGCGATTTTTCTAGCCCTTGCCATCAAATTGATGGCGGCGCATGGGGTGATGAAGCAGACCATTTATATGACATAAGCGTAACTTTTCCTTTGACTGCATGGGGCTTCAACCAGTTAATCCAAGATATGAAGACTAACAGTGTGCCTCCAATTTACGATTTGAGTGAATACAATTGCGTGAATTTCGCTTTAGAAAAACTCGATCACCTCGGGATTAATGTGCCAGCGAATGTGGTTCATTCGATAGTTACAGATCCCCTTATTCCGACTTGTGACATAAATGGTTTAGCTCCTTCAAGATTAGGGCAAGATTTACGCAACAATTTTCAACTCCCTCAAGGTGCAACGCTGAATCCTGTTGGTGGAATTGCTGCACCTTCTACATGCCAGTAATTTTTGAATGGCTGAGATTTATTTTCTTGTTTGAAAATCACTCACTCAATATTCAAAAATCCATAAAATCAAGAATAGATACTTTTTGTTTATAAGTATTATTTTCAGTCAAGGTAATCAGCATGGTTGCCGTACATTTTTGAAACTTATAGTCTTTGCAAAGCTGACGTGAACGCAATTTCAAAATATTGATAATAAGATATTTATGATAATTAAACTTTCACAACAACTTTGCATTGACTATACCTTAAATAATTATTGAATGAAATTTCTTTTTGTTTTCGCACTTTGTTTTTTGTTTTCGGCTTGTTCCGTAAACGAAAGAATAATAGATTCCGAAACAGGAATCGTTGTTGCAGGATATTGCAAAAATTGTGAGTTCCCGATCGGCTCACACCCCAAAAATGGCCTCACCGCTGAACAAATTAAACAATATAAAAAAGATGGCCTGATGTTTAGTTTTGCAAATCCACCTTCGGAAGGTATCCAGAAATCTAAAATTTTAGCTGTTGGATTTACGAGTAAATATCGCACCTCAAAAGGTCTCGAAATTGGGGATAGCAAACTTAAGGCATTGCAATTGTATGGAAAACCAAGAGCTACATTTCTCGATTATGGTAGGGACGAACAACATAGAATTTACTTTACATATCAAGGATTGTTTTATAAAAAAATGAGCATCATTACCGATAGAGCCGACACTATTGTTACAAGCATAAATATTGGGCCGGGAGTAAAGAAAGACAACAAGCACATTGTAAAATAAGGAAAACACCAATATCCAATGACCGCACAATCCTACAAAGCAATCCTAATTTCCATGAGCGGTGTACGTGTCTACAACAAAGAGCTCCTGAGCCTTGGACTGACGCTTCCCGGATTTGTAGATCGAAGCAAGGTCATTGCAAGCCTTCCGAGTTTGGGCTTGCTCACCCTCGCTGCCCACACACCAGAAAACTGGGAAGTCGTTTATAAAGAATTGGATGAATATACCGAAACTGATATAACAGAAATAATACACCAAAAGCCAAATATCATTGCTTTTTCATCCCTAACGGCACGGATAAACGAAACGTACAAATTGGCCATCAGGCTCAGGAATGAAGGAATTAAAGTAGTTATTGGCGGCCTCCACGTTTCCGCCCTCCCAAATGAAGCAAGTGAATTTGCCGACAGTGTTATCCAAGGAGAAGGAGAGCTTATTTGGGGCACACTACTGGCCGATTATGAAAAAAACGCCCTAAAGCCATTTTACAGCTCTTTGTCGAACAGGGATTTCACGTTTCATTTTTCTGCCGCTAAAATACCGAAATACGAATTGCTCGATATTTCAAAGTACAACCGGCTAACCCTTCAAACGACCAGGGGATGCCCTTTAAACTGTAGCTTTTGCGCTGCTTCCCGAACCATCAGCGCGTATAAAAAGAAGCCAATTGCTCAAATCGAAAAAGAGCTGAATAAAATTTTTGAAGTTTGGGATCGGCCATTTATTGAATTGGCAGACGACAACACATTTGTGGACAAAAAATGGTCGAAAGAATTACTGCTCCTTTTTGCCAACTATAACATGAAGTGGTTCACAGAAACCGATATTTCGGTGGCCTACGATGACGAAATATTAGAGCTCCTTGCCGCTTCAAATTGCGCCCAGGTCCTCATTGGTTTTGAAACTTCAAACCCCATCGGGCTGAAAGGAATTGACAGAAACGACTGGAAATACCGGCAATATGATAACTATCTAAAAGCCATTGATAAAATACAGTCTTCTGGTGTTTCGGTGAATGGTTGTTTCATTCTTGGGTTTGACACCGACACCGAGGCGACATTCCAGGAAACCGAGCAATTTATCAAAAACAGCAATTTGTCAGAAGTGCAACTCACGATTCTCACCCCGTTTCCAGGCACCGGACTGTACACGAAACTTCGGCAAGAAAACAGGCTCTTGGCAGAAAATTACTGGGATAAATGCACCTTGTTCGATGCAACATTTACACCCAAAAATTTCAGTGTAGAAACGTTAGAAAGCAACTTTCAAACATTGATGCGCAATGTCTACGCCACTAAAGCGGTGCAAGAGCGAAAAAGCAAGTTTAAACAAACACTCAAAAACAAAGCAAAATACACCCTGGCATGAGCATATTCAACACGATCATAAGGCTTTTAACCTTCCAATTGAGTCGGGAAGAGATGCTGCAATTTACCGCAAAACACTTCACCGTTGGGCTGATTGGCACCTGGATAGTAGGAATGGGAAGGTATTGGGACGACAGCAGAGCCAGTGTGCTGCAACACCTAGGGTTAGGTTCTGTGATCTATATTTTTGCGCTAGCGGCATTTATCTGGCTCATCATATTGCCCTTTAAAATCGAGGGCTGGCGCTATTTCAGGGTACTGACATATATCAGCCTAACTTCCTTCCCGGCCATTTTTTATGCCATCCCCGTCGAACGGTTCTTTTCCCTAGACACAGCCAATACCATGAATGTATGGTTTCTTATCATCGTTGCAGTTTGGCGGTTGGCTTTGTTAAAGGACTTCTTAGGCCGATTTACGCAGTTGAGCGGGCACCATATTTTAACCGTGACATTAATGCCGATATGTGTGATCATTTCAACCTTGACCATATTGAATTTACACAAAGTCGTTTTTGATGTTATGGGTGGTGTTAGGGATCGAACGCCCCACGACAATGATTACGGTATATTGGTCATTTTGACCATATTTTCTCTTATCCTTACACTTCCTTTGATATTTGGGTACGCAGAAGCTCTTTATTCCAGAAGAAAAAGCCTGCGAGAACAAAAGGAGCGACAATCAAAAACAGAGATACTAAGCCGCTGAGGGAATTCATTAAAGCGTTACTCAACCAAGTTTGTGTACTATCCTATCAAGCGCCACCTGCCTCCCCACCACTTCCTTCAGCCGCCCATCATGCGTCACAATCACCAACGCCGCGTCCTGCGCACGCGCCTGTTCGGTCAGCAGTCGAATCACGGCATCACAATTGACATCGTCCAGGGCGCTGGTCGGCTCGTCGGCCAGGATGAGTTGGGGCCGATTCACCAGCGCCCGTGCGATGCTGGCGCGCTGCTGCTCTCCAATGCTCAGGCGGGCGGGCAATTGATCCAAAACATGCCCAATGCCAAGTTGTTCACCCAGTTCCGATATGGCCTTTCGGGTGCTTTGCTTTTGACCAAAATAGCCGGGCAGCAACAAGTTATCCATCACCGACAAAGCACTTAAAAAATGTGCCCGCTGGTACACCAACCCGATGTTTTGCCCGCGGAACCGATCCGATTCGGTAGCGGTTAATTGGTTCAGCATGGTGTTGCCAATTTGAATAGTGCCAGACTGTGGCCGCAAAATGCCCGCCATCAAGTGCAACAAGGTGGTTTTCCCGCAGCCCGATTGGCCCGTGATGAGCAGGGCCTCTCCGGGGTTGCAAGTCAGATCGGGGAACGCGAATTGCCGATTTGGCGCGTAAGAGAATTGAAGCGAACGGGTTTGTAACATGTCAGATTTTAATGTAAATTTTACGGACAAAAAGCCAGCGGCACACGACCCAGCACAGCAGCATATAACTCAAGGCAAACAGGAAGGAACCAAAGTTCCCGCCCTCTATCGGCATGAATATAGTCTGATAAATCCATTCCTGCAAATTAACCCTGCCCGTTGGGCTTTCCCAGACAATGCTGTACCAAAAAATGATCAGTACCTCAGAGAGTAAATAGGCAAACAGCGAATTGGCACCAAAGGCAAAAAAGAAACTCGCGCCGTTCCGCCATTTCTGTATATCGATCAGCCAGACACTGGCCGCCAAAAATATCATGGAAAGCCCGCCCGCGTACAGTACATAAGAGCTTGTCCACAACTTCTTATTGATTGGGAAAAACAGGTCCCAGGCAAGCCCGGCAAAACCGCAGATCAAGCCCAGTACAAGCAGGTCGCGCACCAGCAAACTTTTTTGTTTGGAGCGTTGGGCCATCAATTCTCCACTGATCCAGCCCAGTATTACCGTGACGATGGAGGGCAAGGTACTTAAAAACCCTTCTGGATCAAACGGAAGTTGCACGCCTGGAGCTACTGTACCATTATACAAATGCTCCGCGCCGAACAACCATGTATCCAAGCGCAATACAGCGCTGAACTCCGCTGAATATGGATCGCCACCCGGCGTGGCAAACCAGTACAAAATGGCCCAATATGCAAGCAGAATCCCGACGGAAGTCCATATCAAGGCCCTTCGGTTCAGGTTTAATACCAACACCGCAGCAATGCCATAGCCCAAAGCCAGCCTTTGAGGAACGCCCATGATACGCGCGGTATCCCAATCGCGCCAGAATAAAGGTAGCTTATACATCAAAACGCCGAGCAAGAACAACAGTACCACACGCTTCAATATTTTTTTCCCCGCTTCAGCCGACCATTTGTGTCCAAAGCGGCCAAAAGCGAACCACATAGACACCCCAATAATGAACATAAAAGCAGGAAAAACCAGGTCCGTGGGCGTGCAACCATGCCATACAGCGTGTTCTAATGGTGGGTACACGTGTTCCCAGGTACCCGCGGTGTTGACAACAATCATAAGCGCAATGGTGGCGCCCCGAAAAAAATCAATGGAAAGATAGCGGACGGGAGTGGTTGAATCGCTCATATTGAAAACCATTTGGGTGCTTAGCCGTTTGACTACAATTGTTAGTTTTGCGAAAAGTAACAGTTTCAACAATACTAAAACCAAAAATATGCTTTTGGCCATCGGCACCCGCGTTCGATTGCGTTTTACAGGAGAAAGTGGCGTTGTCACGGCCCGCCTGGACGACACCATGCTGCAGATTCGTTTAGACGATGATCCAGACTTCACAATACCTGCCTTTGAAGAGGATTTGATTCCTTATGCTGATCCTAAACCCATCCATGCTGCAAAACCATATTTAGTGGGAAAAAAGGAACCCGAAGCGCCAGCGCGGCGGGTACTCAAAAGCCAGTACCATATCTTGAAGCCCAAAGGCATTCAATTGGCTTTTGAGCCAATGCCAGGCAGCGATGAAACCATTTCCCGCTACAAGGTTTGGGTCATCAATGACACCCAACACGAATTCCTGATGGAGTTTGATTTGTACTCTACAGCAAGGGACATCCTGAAAGTTGAGGAAAAAATTCCGGCAGCCGTCGCCATGGAGCTGGGCGATTTTCTTTCCGACGACCTGAACGACGCTCCAGAGGCTTATTTGGCGCTACAGCGCATTACTACGGAGGGCTTGGATGATCTATTGGAACACACCCTGCGCATCAAGCCCAAACAGTTTTTCAACAGTTTGCTTACAGCACCCATCCTGAATGTTTTAGCATACCAGTTTGTCATGTTTGACAAATTTGAAAAAACGGAGTCGCCAGCCGGCGAAAACCTACAGGATTATGCCAAACAACAGAAGCAGAAAGTAAAACCTCAAAAAAGCAATTCCGCCCCTTACCGCCCTTTCGACCCGGAGGCTTTTGCCACCTTTGTCCCAGAAATTGACCTGCACATTCAAAACTTGTTGAATGGCCACGCTCGTTTGGACAAAGGTGAGATCGTTCGCATCCAAATGATGCATTTCCAGCAGTTCCTAGACAAAGCCATTAAACTTGGTGCACCCCGCGTATTTATCATTCATGGTGTGGGAGAAGGCAAACTCCGGGAAACAATCGCTGCGCGGCTAAAAGAAAACCCAAACGTAGCGAAGTTCAAAAATGAATACCATCATAAATATGGGTATGGGGCGACAGAGGTAATCTTTGAATAAAAAAGATGAGCCATCCCTGAATTGGAATGGCTCATCTTTTTTATTCAAAAACTGTTCAAAGGCAGTTGTGGCTTAGTATTGCCACAAGTCATGCTCCCAGTTGAATATCTCATTTTTGATCTTCTCAGAATTCATCAATAGATCAACGCCTTGCAGGTATTCTTCCAGTTTGCGATCATATACATTTGACTCTTTGTAAATGTAGCTCGCAAAGTGGCGCATTTCAAAGAAGTCTTCCCATGATATGGTAGCATTGGTATTGCCGCCCATCGTGAACACACGGTGGCGTGCGAACATTTCACGGGCATGTGGGTAGTACACCCAGAACATGGGTTTTTCGAAACGGAAGTTGCCCTCGTTGTCCCGCACGTCGATCATCGGCGCGATGCCGAGAATACGCACTTGAAGCGTAGAGGTTTCTTTATCGAAGAACCAAACTTCTTTAAGACGGAAACGCTTCACGTCTTCCCAGTTGATATCGTTGCGCACGATTTGAACCTTCTCTTCATATGTTTCAGGGTCAAAAGTTACAACAGTATCTGTTTTGGAAAGCATGGAAAGCACGTCATCTGTGCTGAGGCGCTTTTTAAATTTGGCACCATCTTCGTCTGTGCTGTACACAGGAAGGTCGCCTTTAGTAGCCGCCTCAGAAAGAATTTTGAAGAAAGGCTCTTCTGGGTATGCGAACGGGAGGTTCATTTTTTCCCGTACGTCGATGATACGCCAGATGCGTTTTTCCCAAAAGATATCGCTTTCGCGGATGGGCTGGTAAGGAAGCACCTTGCGCTCGCCCATTATTTCTTTTTTCACCACATCGTCGATGGGCGCTTCGCCAGAATCATCCAGCATGGGAAACTCCGATTCCGAGCCAGTTGCTGGCGTGGTTTCGACTTCTTCCGGGTCTTGGGCCGTTACGGCTGTTACGCTGCCCATAAGCAGGAGCAGGCACAAGCAAGTCCATTTAATAAATGTTTGCATGACTATAGCGAAGTTTGGGTTGATTAGTGTTGAAAATAGTGGTTTGTTCAAAATGTTAGATTGGTTGACCTACAGATTTATTCTTAAACGAATCAATGGGCCAACCAATCTATCAAGTATAAAATTTAACGGATCTTGTAAGCAATACTACCGATGTTACGGGCAGCAGGGTCACCTGGGCATTTGCATTTTACTTCATCAAAGAAGTATGCATCGCCTGGTTTTGCTTTGTTCACAAAATCTTGTGACTGGCTGTTCCAACGTGCGCCCGCGTTTACGGAAGTAATTGGATCCTGGCGCTTCGGCAAATAGGTCAATTCAAAACCTACAACGTCGCATTTAGCATCGAAGTCGAAGTTTTCCAAAATGGCAGAAATACCACCTTGTGCTTTAAACTCACCATTACCCATCATGCCACCGTTGTTTTTCGGATTACCTCCGAGACGTGGGACTGGGTCAGGAATACGCTTTACACGATATTGGAAGGTTTGAGAAGCGCCTCCACCAGAAACGGTAAGGGTAGCTTCACCAGGAGTGGTTGCAGTAACTGTAAACTTGCCACCGCCATTAGATTTGACGTTCACACCAGAAGCTGAAACTTTTACTTCGTTGGAAGAAACACCCGCAGCAGAAACGCTGATTGGGTTATCTACTCCAATGTAGAAGATGTTCATTTTATCAAGTGATACCGCTACAGAGCGTTGGCCAACTTCGTATTTGAAGTCTTTGCTGTAGTTTTTAACCTCATTTGTAAGCGGGTTTTTAACATTGATACTTACTTTTACGGTACGTTCACCTACACCACTGGTACCAGCTTCGTAGTGGGCGATACCCTCTCTTACTGGAATACCATTTCCGTTTGCAGAAATGCTAATGTTATCGGCAGTAGTACTGTATGCGCTAAGGAAAATGTCGGCAACATATTTGTCGCCTGAAATCACATAGTTCTTCTCAGCAGATAACGCTGGCGTAAATTGGTCGAATTTAATATCCTTTCCACCAACTTTTTCAGCCACGTAACCCAAGATAGCAGAATAGGAGTTTTTCGCATCGCTTTGCATTTTTCCCAGAATTGGAAAAACTGCAGCAACGGGCATTTGCTTAAACTTAAACTCTGGCCAGTTTTTTGCTTTTACGCCTTCTGGCAATTCTTCGACCCGAAGTGGCAATTGCGTTGCAACGACCTCGTTGTTGTCTGCTAAAGCAAGCAACGCAACACGGGTTTCTTCAATTTTTGTCTGAATCTGTGCTCCAAGACCTTCATTGATGTACATCCGCGTGGTCAAATCCTTATTACGGATGTCTTTAGGTTGGCCAGGAACTTTGGGATTTGGGCCACCTGCCTTTGCAAAAAGGTCGGTACGGATGCTTTCAATGTATGAAATAAATTCATCCGTCACAACTTTTGCCTTTTTGGCATTGTCCTGGAATTGTTTATTCGGTGCTGTAGGATATGCTTCTGCTTGGGCATCAATGCTTTTCATAACCGCTTCGTTTGTACGGTCAACGATAGCACCGCTATCTTTCATTCCTTTATCGAGCGAAAAGAAGGCATTCATTACCTCGGCAGATACGTTCAGTGCCAGCAGCGCAGTCAACACCAGATACATCAGGTTGATCATGAGTTGCCGCGGCTCCTTTGGTATAGACATGAGTCTTTAAATTTTTAATGTGAAACAATTAGGAAACCAAATATCAAACGCGTCAATATTATTGACGACCGATGTTTGACATTGCAGCGAGCATGTTACCGTAAACGGTATTGAGCGAACCGAGGTTCTTGTTCAGGCCGGCCATCTGATCTTTGTACGCTTTCACGTCGTCTGCAGATTTAGCCATGTCAGACATTGCTTCATTCAACTTGGTGTAGAAGTTGCTCATAGCTTTCACTTGCTCTTGTGTGCCAGAGAAATCTACTTCCTGCAACGCTTTCAATGCGCCCATGCTTTTAGACATGGATTGCAGTTCTGTCAGCATACCGCCTAGTTGGCGCTCAATAACATCACCGTGCAATGGAACGATGTCAGGCTGGTTGGTTGCGCCGGAAGTCAGTGGCTGGATACGAGATTCGTAATCAGCGAGACCTGGGTACAGTTTGTCCCAGTAGTAATCGTTGTCAGGACCGACAATACCCAACATGAGGAAGATGAAAATCTCAATACCCATACCTAGGATGAGCATTTCGGAAGCGAATTCCCATGATTCGAGTTTGAAGAGGGCTCCTGCGAGCACGAATGCGGCGCCTACGCCGATCATCAGATTTTTAAAATACTTAAAACCTTTGGTTTTGACGAAACTCATTGTTTTTAAACTTTTTAACAGTTTAGAGAAAATTTTCCAGTTCGATGTTTACGCTTGTTTTTCTGAAGCGGGGCAAATGTACTAATCGCCGCGGAACAAAGGTGGCGAAAAAAATGACTGTAACTGATTGATTTTGAAAATGGTGGACAAAACACAGTAATACTTTTCAAAAGTGAAAAGCATCCGCTGCGTTTTGTCTGCCTAAATAATCACCAAGCAAGTTTAGAAGTCGTTGATGGAGCGACCCAAGAAGGTCAATACACAACGGAATCCTATATAGCACTTAGTGGTATCTTGGTATTCATAAGAGCGGTTGCCTGTTTGCAGGAAAAATGCTACATCTTTCCAGGAACCACCGCGAATAACTTTGCGCTTGGCGGTTTTGTCGTCCTCTTCTTTGGCATCGTAACGGATGTCGGGGTTAAGGTCGTGCATGAAAGAATAGGAGTTTTCAAAGTAGGCAGTTTCTGTCCACTCCGAAACGTTGCCAGCCATACAATACAGGCCGTAATCGTTTGGATAGTAGCCATCAGCTTTTACCGTGTACAGGCCGCCATCTTCAGGGTAGTTGCCACGACCTGGCTTAAAGTTAGCCAAAAGGCATCCTTTAGCGTTGCGGGTATAGTAAGCGCCCCATGGATATGGTGCTTCATCACGGCCGCCGCGCGCTGCGTATTCCCATTCGTGTTCAGTTGGGAGACGAAAATCTTCGGTATTTTCTTCTGTTTCACCGTACATGCCCCACAACTTACTACGCCAGTAGCAGAATGCTTTTGCCATTTTCCAGTTTACACCGACAACAGGATAGTCGTCGAATGCAGGGTGCCAGAAATAGTTCCGGGTCATTGGCTCGTTGTAAGAATACGCGTAGTCGCGAATCCAAGTCAATGTGTCGGGGTAAACTTTGATTTTTTCGCGGTGGATAAAACTGGTGCGGTTGCCGTTGCGATCGTGGGCAGCGCGTTGCCAGTCGTACCACTGGAATTCAAACACCAGTTTGGTTACGTCGACTTCTTTACGACCAGCGAAACGTTCGTTGCCTTGGTAGTACATGTCTTCCAATGCTCCGTCGCCTTCTTCAGCGTCGCCTTTCCAGTCGATGTCCTGATCCCAATCGAGCAGGTTTTCTGGTGGTTGTTGGTCATTCTCAGTTTCTTCAACAATGTGCTCCAACTTGCGGTGTGCGATCGAATCGCCGACCCACTTTACAAATTGACGGTATTCATTGTTGGTAATTTCTGTGTCATCCATAAAGAAGCCCTGGATCGAAATGGACTTCGGACGCGATACGAGAGAGCGACTGATGTCTTCATCACCGGTACCAATGTGCAGGGTACCTGAGGGAACGTATACCATCCCATAAGGGTTGATACCTTTCCAATGAGGGCGATTGGTGACACCAATCAGTTGGCCGCCTTCTTTACGGCCACATGACGCGAGAACTGCTGCAAAAAGGAGCAGTAACAGTGTAGAATGCTGTAGTTTTTTCATTTTTAACACCCGATGTTTTCCTACTTTAATTATGCGATTTGGAAAAAAGTGATCGTAAAGGTAGAAATGATTGGAACTAAAGGAAAAAAGAATTCCAAATAAAATTCGCTACCCTTTGAATCTGAGGTTGAATTAGACCCTCACAAACGACTTTTTAACTTTTGATTGTATTCAACAGAGATTTATTTCGGCAAAATAAGCAACTTTTCAAAAGAAAAGACTGAAAACCTTGGACTTGCAAATTGAGTGCCGAACAATTTTTTATTTCGAAAAAGGTCTTTATTTGACAAAAGTCAATCTTTTATTTTCTGAAACGACATTCCTGTGCTACGAGAATAGTCGCATTTCTTGTTTGTTCAAGGTTAGAAAAAGCAGTTTTTTATTTCTAAACTTTTTAAAAAAAGCGCGGATTATAAATCACTGGCGGCAATTTTCCGATACCAATCGGTTTGTTGAGGCTGTACCGCAGGAGCAATTCATGGCTTCCGCGATTCACGGTATTCAAAGGTGAAAGAGGAACGTCAAAGGCATAGGCTAATGTTGTCTTCTCATTAAGTTTTAACCCTGCCAATAAAATTGCCGCATCTTTTGAATTACTTGCGAAACCTCTGAACCCAAGGCCGGCAAAAATATTTTCACGCCACTTAGCAACTGCTGAAATCTCTGCTTGTGTCTTCGTTATGTCAGTTTTAACTAAAACTGATGGCTTAATGGAAAGATTTTCACCAATATTGAAAGAATATGCCGTGTAAAAAAAACCATGTTGCACGGCTTTAACACCAAAACTTCCAGACCCTTTACGCAACTTTGAAGCATATACTGGTTGAACAGAAACCCCTATTTCAAGTTTGTTGGCCTGCAAATATACACCGACTTCGAACAATGGTGCACCTATTTGCTCTTTTCCTACAGGAATTACCTGATCGTTGTGGGAAAAGTCAGGATCTACATACGTTCCTTCCGGCGCTCGAAGCTTGGAGCCATCCAAAGCATATTGTAAATAGCCTGCGCTGAGGCCAGCTGAAAGGATAGCATTGCGCCCTACCTGAAGCTGATAATCAAAACTCAGCACTGCCTGACTAACGCTGTGGGCCCCGATAACGTCATTTTCAACGCGTATTCCAATACCACTGCTAATGGCATAGAGTGGCAAATGAGCATTGATGTGCTGGGTAACCGGCGCTCCTTTCAGGCCCGACCATTGTTGCCGGTACACCCCCGTGGCAACCAGCGTATTTTCCATGCCCGCATACGCTGGATTGAAAGCGTAAGGATTTAGGCTGTACATGCTGTATTGGGGCACTTGTTGTGCTGAAAGTGGCACAGACAACAGGACAAAAATTACCAGGAAATAATGCTTCATGTTATCCCAAAATTCATCCAAAGATACAAAAGGCTTTTGACAGGCAAAATTTCGGCACAGGTAAATCAAAGATTTCGTGCCGCCGCTCTTGCCCGCAAGCAAGGGAATTGTATTGTTTTCCTCCATGCTGGCTGCAATAATTTTATTGGGGAGAAAACCCTTTTGCAGGTTTATGCCTTTTTCCAATGCATCTGTGCCAACAATGGCTATTTCAGCTGGTGGAATGATATCATGAAGCATAGCTGCGGCCCATTTGGAAAAAGAAAGCGGAAATTTATCGACCGATGCTTGCATGGCCTCTATCATTTGGCTGGCTTTATCGCGCCAATCTTTCCGGTCGAGCATCCAGCCTAGCCGCTGTAAACAGTGCAACATGACGCTGTTTCCCGCTGGCGTAGCATTGTCATACATATCCTTTTTTCGGAGTATGATGTCGTCCTGGGATTTACCTGCAAAAAAGAACAGGGGATTCTCTTCGTCTGCAAACTCTAGCAACACATACCCTGTGTATTGCGCTGCCAGGTGCAAATACTGTTCATCGAAGGTTATTTCGTACACATCCGTCAACGCTGCAATAAAAAAGGCGTAATCGTCCAAAAACGCATAAGGTTGGGAAATTGAATGCTTTAACAAAGGCAGCTGACCTTTAGAAAGGTCGAGATTACGCAAATGCTCCATAATATAGGCAATGTTCCGCACGGCAGCTTCCCGATACGATGCATGGCCCAAGGCTGTAAATGACTTGCAATAGGCGGAGGTCATTAGGGCATTCCAGTCGAGCAGCGTTTTGGTGTCGAGCAGCGGCCAGATGCGGCTGGAGCGTTTCTCCAGTAGTTTTTGACGTTGTGTAGAGTATAAGGTGTGCTGGTTTGGATTGGCAGGTCGGTGTAAAATGTTTTTTTCCTCCCAATTACCCGATTCGGTGACATCGTAGTAGGCGCAAAAATCGGGGGCATCACTGCCCAACAGTGTTTCGATCTCTGACTTGTCCCAGACATAAAACTTTCCTTCCACACCTTCCGAATCCGCATCTTGCGCCGAATAAAATCCACCATCCGGGCTGGTCATTTCCCGTGCAATGTAGGCGAGGGTTTCTTCAATCGTTTCCTGAAAAACGCCTGCATACTGTCGCTTTAAAGATTCTGACCCCAAGTTTTCGTCCACCACCAGTTTATAGGCGTCAGCCAGTACGCTGATGAGCAAAGCATTGTCGTAGAGCATTTTTTCGAAATGCGGCACCAACCATTCCCTGTCGGTGGCATAGCGGGAAAATCCGCCGCCTATTTGATCGTAAATGCCCCCTGAAATCATTTTTTCCAGGGAAAACAAGGCATGTTGAAGCGCTTCAGGGTCGCGATACGCACCAAAACCTTCCAGCAAAAACTGGATGGCCATAGAGGATGGGAATTTCGGCGCGCCACCAAAGCCGCCTTCCGCCGGGTCAAATTGGTTTTTTATTTGCGCCAAAATGGCTTTTATATCTGTCTGTTGGGAAACAACCTCAGGCCCTGACACAACAGGCGGGGCATCTTTACGGATGTACCCGGTAAGTCGCTCCGCTTGTTCCAGCGCGGTATCTCGTTTGTTCTCCCAAATATCGGCCATATGCGTCAACAAATCCGTCCATGAAGGTCGGTTGTAGGCGGCCTTTGGCGGGAAATACGTGCCCGCATAAAATGGCTTCCCATCCGGTGTCAGGAAACAGTTGAGCGGCCACCCGCCGCCACGCGTCAAAATCTGGCAGGCTTCCATATAGATCGCATCTACATCTGGCCGTTCCTCCCGATCCACTTTTATGTTGATAAAGAAGCGGTTCATAATGGCTGCAACCGCCTCGTTTTCAAAGGACTCGCGCTCCATCACGTGGCACCAATGGCAGGTACTGTAGCCAATACTGACCAAAATCGGTTTCTGTTCCTGTTTTGCCCGTTCAAAAGCTTCGGGTTTCCAGGCATACCAGTTCACGGGGTTGTGGGCGTGCTGGAGGAGATAGGGGGATGTTTCGTGTTGGAGACTGTTCATAAAAAAAGGTTTCTGGTTTCTGGTTTCAGGTTTCAAGGTTACAAAAAGGTTTCAGGTTTACACGATCTGTTGGTAGTTGTGGGGAATCTGTTTCAAGGGTAATAAGGCGAAAAATGGTTTGGTTTGGTGTTGTCTGTTGTTAATTTTGAAATTGAGTTTCAAGGATACGAACAAATCGCGTAAACCTGAAACCTTGAAACCTGAAACCTGAAACCCCTTTAAATTACAGAATGGCCTGGGTTGTCGGGCAGCACTGGCAAATCGTCATTTGTTTTTTCATGGTCACTGATGATTTCGACCAGCCTTCGGGTTGCTCGGCGGCGGATGACACGTTCGAGGTCTTTGTTCGGTTCTTTGAGGATGTATTGAAATTTCATGGAAACGTGGTCTTTGCAGACTTCGGCAACCCGGAGGTAATAACTTTCAGGTTTTATCAGGTCTTGGAAGGGAGACAGTACCTCAATCAGTTTCTTTTCAAGGTCTTCCACGGTTTTGAGGTGTTTGAGGTATATGTCGAATTCAATACTGGTGCGTTTGACCGCGCGCCGGGTATAGTTCACCACTTCTGAGGTAAGCAAGAGGTTGTTGGGAATAAAGATCATGTCATCGTCATCATTGAGGATATGGATATTTTGGAGGGTAATATCCATCACTTTTCCACGCTGTTGTCCGATTCGTACATTGTCGCCTATACTCAGCTGTCCGGAAAAGGTAATGATCATACCATTGATCATATTGGAGATATAGTCTTTGGTCAGGATGGCAAAACCGGCAAAAACGATGGACAGGGATGTAAACAATTGCCGACCATCAATTTTGAACAGGGACAATATACTTACAACCACGCCAACAACCAACAGAAGCGAATAAATCTGCCCCACCCCAATAATAAAGTTGTCGTCAGCTTGAAGTTTGTTCCGGCGGCGATAAAACCAGGTGGTGCCGAACTGGACAAAATCCAGGAACATCAGGAAAATGACAATACCGGCGAGGGTGTCTTTATAGTAATTAAAGGTGTCGTAGTTTTTTGAGTTCGCATACAGCCAGGTGATGTCCCATTCGTTGAGTCGAATGAGCAGCAACATGGTAAAAACGGCGAATTTTAGGAGTAGAATGAGGTATTTCATGAATTACAGGTAAATTCTCAGAAGAGAACGCACATACTGCTGCTCTGTTTTGAGCCAAAAGGATATTTTTAACAATTCTTCTAACCTTAGATTCGTTGGGCTTTATTATGTTTGCCCCCCTTCCCGCTCATGGAATGAATCCGTTGCCGCCCCCGGTTTAATCAATTGCCGCGTTTAGTGCCTACCTTTTGCAACGCATTTTTCATTTTAAAACCGAATTTATATGTTAAAGCTTTCCCTAACCATTTGGATTACAGCGCTATGCGCATTTTTGCTCCAGGCCCAATCTGGATGCCCCGGTTGCGCCGTTGGTGTTCCCGCCGGATTGCCCGCCGACACTGTTTACCTTCCCAATTTGCCCGATGGAATTTCCGGCACCGCCTACGACCAGGACATTTCCTTCCGATTACCCAAAACCACCACACCCGTAAACGCGATTGACAGCACTACCCCACCGGGGCTCACCATTTCCAAGTTCGAAATCGTTTCTATTACAGGCCTGCCGCCCGGCATGTATTGGCAGCCGAACAAATTCAATTTTAATGTTGCGACGGAGACCGACGGCTGTATTAAAATATGCGGAGTTCCCAGTGGTTCCGATACTTTTCACCTAACGGTCACCCTCAAAGCTACGGTGTTGTTTTTGGCGCAAACCGCAACCTTCCCAATGACACTGTACATCGCGCCAAAGGTGAGCAACACCGCCGGTTTTGCCGTAACAGACCCGGAGGGCTGTGGCAGCACTACGGCGACCTTTACCAATAATATTCCCTCTGGCGGTGCCAACGGATTTACGTATTCCTGGGACTTTGGCGACGGCTCTCCCATTTTCACGGGCGAAAACCCACCCCCGCACACCTATAATCAGGTGGGCGAGTACACCGTTTCCTACCACGCAAACGTGGATACTGCGGGTTTTATCTTGAAAGGTATTCGGGTATATACCGTGGAGTGCGTTGATGAGCTGGGTCTTGGCAAGCCCGATTTGTACATGCAAATTTTCGCGCCAAACAACGGCCCTAAAGTTTTTGATTCCTCCCCACATATCAACAACACGACCTTGCCTTACCTCTTCCCGATGAACATTAAGCTGGGTGCAGGCAACTACACCCTCAAAGTTATTGATGAAGACAGCGGAATAAAGGGTGCTGATGATGATTGCGGTACGATCTCTTTCAACAAACTCAGTAACGGGGAGGCAACAGCTGGGGGTCTAAAGGTTGAGTTCATCATTGTGAACCCAATGGAAGACATTTATTCGAAAGACACCATTTATGTGTATCCGCAACCTATTTTGCCGGTATTGAACGCCGTCAATGGCCTGAGCGCTTGCGCAGGAGAAACCGACCTGGTACTTATGTCCTCTTATGGTAGCGGCAACCAGTGGTTGCTCAACAGCGACAATATCCCCGGTGCGACTGATTTTATTTACTCCCCGACCGTTAGCGGTGAATATCAGGCACAAATTATATCGCAATACGGCTGCGTGGCGACGTCCGAGCCCAAGCATATTGAATATTACACTTTGCCTGCAGAACCCGTTTGGTATAACTACAAGAACTCCTTGCGCGTGTATGACACAGCGGCCTTGCCAGCGCAGTATTCCTTGCAGTGGTACCTGGGCACCAACGCTATCCCTGGCGCAACCGACATCTGGTATTGTTCCAAAGTAAGTGGCAATTATGGCTTGGTGGTCACTGATGTAGCGACAGGCTGCAGCAGTACTTATGCTAATCTGGTGGTAAATGATCCCCAGTTCGATTGCCTGGTCAGCACGCAAAACACCGGAAATCAAACCCTGGAAATAAGCCCAAATCCCGCATCAGGCATTGCTTTAATTGGGCTTGATGACAACATGGGCAATGGCATCGTACGCCTTTGGGACATTGCTGGGCGCTTGGTACTGGAACGCGATATTAGCGCGGGTCAGGACAGCATTCAATTGGATGTCAGCCATTTGAGCCCTGGGATGTATGCGGTGGAGATTTTGGTGGATGGTGTGCGCAGGGTTGGGAAGTTGGCGGTGGCGCGGTAGGTAGCGCTTATTTTACATTTAGCAATGTAAGTTCCTTTACGCTTTGCCCAAGTATCGCAAGGTCGTTATGGAACGCGGATCGAACGGATTTGACGGATTAAAACGGATGAAGGGTGCGCTCTTGCAAATCTGTTGTGTTCGTTTAATCCGTTCGATCCGCGTTTTTAATAAGCAGCGTGTGTTTCTGGATTTCAGGTAAGCAATGTAATCCTAAATCGATGGTTCACACCCAATACTTCAGGCGCGCCACCATTGTCCAAGCACCCAGCTTGAGGGGAGTGCGGAATGCGGAGTGCCGATGAATTGATCGATGTGAATTCCTGGAAGATCCAACGTATTAGGTTGGCTGTTGATTAAAACAGGTGCCAGGCGATTACCTTTTCCCCTCAATCTCAAGTAGCAGCATATCTGCCACCATTTTATTCCCTTTTTGGTTGAGGTGCACGCCATCTGTCGTCAGAATGGAGCTATAACAATCTGTTTCGTTGTGGCCAAAATTGTAGTCGGTGAAAGCTTTTCTAAGGTCGACCAGTCCACAGGCTTTTTCTTTGGCCATGTCGCGGATCATTTGGGAATACACATCCAGATCGCTGTCGAGCGGATTAATACCGCCTTTGCATTCGCCAACGCAAGCAGGCGTACACAGGATGACGGCTATTTTCTTTTGTTGAAACTTGGCAATTATGGCCTTGTAGAATTTTACAAACTTATCCGCATCCGTGCCAGTGCCCAGCGTTTGTTTGTGCCATACATCATTTACACCTACGTAGATCACCACAATTTTGGGTTTTCGTGCCAGCACATCTTCTTCCAGCCTCAAGTAAAGATCGTACACTTTGTTGCCGCTGACGCCCGCCCCAATCAACTCATACTGCTTGTTCATTTTTTGGGCGACCAGCGCGTCGCGCATTTGGGTGATGTAGCCGCCTGGATACACCCCGGCTTCGGTGATGGAGTCGCCAAAGAATACGACACGGGTAGTTTTTTTCATGAAGGCAAAAGAAGATAGTATGGTAGCCACGGCACAGAGGTATAAAAGGTGTTTCATAATTTACGACATTGATTGACTGCAAAAGTAAATGGTGTTGCGGCAAAAGTAGATGTTAACGGCGTTTTCAGGTTTCCAGGCGTAAATGTATCCAATAAAACATTTTCGGGTTTGAGATTGAGAAAGAATGGAGTGATAAACCACCGCTATTTTATTTACTAGGTGCGCGACAAAAAAATTGCGCCTAAATTATGCCACAATCGTAAGCTACATCATTTCCAATATCATTGAACCATGGAAAAACTGTCATCCCATTTCAAAACCCTTACCTTCCATATTTAGGGTCGCCATGTCAAAGGCACCATTTTGAACCAAAAAGTGGAACAAACGCATGACGCATGTCATTGAAATGTTAAAAACCTTTTTCAATTACGACCAGTTGTATATTGGGGGCGGTAATGTCCGCAAACATCAAACTCGTCAGCAACGAGGACGGAATAAAAGGCGGGGCAAAACTATGGGCCCGCATAAACGAATCGACCGATGACATCAAAATCTTCTAAAATCTTCTTTTTTGACGTAGGCGGCGTGCTCCTTTCAAATGGTTGGGGGCACGAATCCCGCCAGGCAGCAGCAGCGCATTTCGGCTACGATTATGAAAAAACAGACTTGCTGCACAATTTCATTTTCAACGTGTATGAAATCGGCAGCATTACATTGGATGAATATCTTGACCGGACGGTTTTCGTTGAATCTCGAAATTTTTCAAAAAAAGATTTCAAGGATTTCATGTTCGCCCAGTCAACAGAACTGCCAGACACCCTTCAATGGCTGAAACAATGGAAGCGAGAAAACGCCAAGCACGCTGTCATTTCCATCAACAATGAAGGAAAGGAGCTGAACGATTACCGCATCAAAAAATTTGAGCTGCACGATTTTTTCGATGCCTTCATCTCTTCCTGCGAGGTGAAAATGCGCAAACCCGACCCGGCGATTTTCAAGCTGGCATTGGGTATTGCGCAAGCCGACCCGAAAGATTGCGTGTATTTTGATGACCGCCCCATGCTGGTACATGCCGCCCAACAATTGGGTATCCAGGCATACCATCACGAGGGATTTTTGAGTACTAAAAACATCATTGAAAAGATTTTACAAGAAAATGGATAACAACCAAAGCGCCCAATTTGAATTTGGCATGATCGGCCTCGGCACCATGGGCCGCAACCTCTTGCTCAACATGGCTGACCACGGATATGCCGTAGCGGGATATGATAAAAACGCCGATCAGATCGCCGTGCTGGAAAAAGAAGCCAATGGCAAGCAGGTAAAAGGCTTTACCCACTTGGGTGATTTCATCAAAAACCTAAAGGCCCCACGGGCTGTGATGCTGCTGGTACCTGCGGGGCCCATCGTGGACAGCGTCATCGCGGAGTTGTTGCCGCTGCTTGAAACGGGCGACATCATCATTGACGGCGGTAATTCCAAGTTCACCGATACCGAAACCCGGGCTACTGCCTTGGAATCAAAGGGCCTGCACTTTTTCGGGATGGGCATTTCTGGGGGCGAAGAAGGCGCACGGCGCGGGCCAAGTATGATGCCGGGCGGCGACAAGGTAGCCTATCAGCATGTCAAGCCAATTTTTGAAAAAATAGCTGCACAGGTTAACCAAGAGCCTTGCGTAACCTATATCGGTCCCGGCGCCTCGGGGCATTTTGTGAAGATGGTACACAACGGTATTGAATACGCGCTCATGCAAATGATCGCGGAGACCTACGACCTTTTGAAAAACGGGCTGGAATTAAAAAACGAAGCCATCCACGAGGTTTTCAAACAATGGAACGATGGCAGGTTGCAATCGTTCCTGATGGAAATTACCCGGGATATATTCGCTTTCAAAAACCCCGGTGCCGACCATTTACTATTGGATGACATAAAAGACGCGGCAAAATCCAAGGGCACCGGCAAATGGACCTCGCAATTTGCCATGGATTTGCAAGCACCGATTCCGGCCATTGATGTGGCTGTTTCCATGCGTGATGTATCAAAATTTAAGGCACTGCGCACCCAATTGGCGGAAGTTTACCCCCCAATCCCCCACCCGCTGACCAATGACACTGCCGCATACCTGGTAAAACTGGAACAGGCAGTTTTTTTCAACACGATCGTGATTTATGCCCAAGGCATGCACTTGCTGTACCTTGCATCCGCGGAATACAAATACGATCTGAAATTAGCAGAAATTGCCAAAATATGGCGCGGTGGTTGCATCATTCGCTCCCGGTTTTTGGATGATATCTATGCGGTTTTCAAGGGGAATAAAGACCTGGCGCATTTGTTTTTGGACAGCAATATCCAATCCTTGATACAAGGCAGTGTATCGGATGCCCGATCCGTCGTTACGGGAGCCATGGCCAGCGGTTTTTCGGTACCAGTATACGCGAGCTCCTTGAATTATTTTGATGCGCTGCGGTCACAAAGAATGCCCACCAACTTGATTCAGGCGCAGCGGGATTATTTTGGCGCACATACCTACGAGTTGAGCGGCAAAGAAGGCGTATTTCACACCCATTGGACATCGAACGATTAACAACAGCATTATGCAAGACTTAAAATCTCAACCCGTCATTTTTGTGATTTTTGGCGCCACTGGCGATTTAAACTGGAGAAAGGTAAACCCGGCACTCTACAATTTATTTTTAGACAAATGGATGCCCGAACAGTTTGCCATCATTGGCACCGGACGCCGTGAAATCAAGGACGAAGATTTTAGGAGCAAACTGTTGGGTGGTGTCAATAAATTCTCCCGAAAAGGCGCGGCGAAAAAACCTGAATGGGAGGCGTTTTCCCAAAAAATAACCTACCAATCGGTCGATGTTAATGACGGAAAAGCATTCAAGCTTTTGGCGGAGAAAGTAAATGCCCTGAAAAAGGAATGGGAAACAGAACCTGTAGTTATTTTCTACATGGCCGTTGCGTCCGAATTTTTTCCCATGATTGCCGAAAACCTGAAAAAAAACAAACTTGCCCAGCATCCCGACAAGGCACGGATCGTTATTGAAAAGCCTTTTGGCACCGACTTGGATACTGCCAAAGCCTTGAACAAGCTTTTGTGCGAAATTTTTGACGAAAAGCAGATATACCGCATCGACCACTATTTGGGCAAAGAGACGGTGCAAAACATCATGGCTTTCCGTTTTGCCAACTCTATTTTAGAACCATTATGGAACCGCAATTATATCCAACATGTGCAAATTTCAGTGACCGAACAGATGGGTGTCGGCAGCCGTGGAGAATATTATGAAGGTTCCGGCGCACTGCGGGACATGGTACAGAACCACGTACTGCAGTTGCTTTGCCTTATTGCCATGGAAACACCCATCAATTTTAAGGCCGATGAAGTCCGCAACCGGAAGGTGGATGTACTGCGCTCCATGCGCCCTTTTAAACCGGAAGACATCAAAAGAAACGCCGTGCGGGGCCAGTACAGCGACGGTTGGCTGGAAGGTGAAAAGGTGCCAGGCTATAGGGAAGAGGCTAATATAGACCCAAACTCGAATACTGAAACCTTTGCTGCGCTGAAATTTTTTGTGGACAATTGGCGCTGGGATGGCGTTCCTTTTTATGTGCGTACCGGCAAACGGCTGCACCAGTCTGCCTCAGTCATTTCCATACAATTTCGGGATGTGCCACACAAGGTCTTTCCAGAAGAAGCCATTGACAACTGGCGGCAGAATCGGCTCGTCATCAGCCTACAGCCTGAAATGAGCATTCGCCTCCAGTTGCAGGCAAAACGTCCAGGACTGGAAATGGTGCTCAATACCGTTGACATGGTTTTTAATTACGACGACTCCTACGGCGAGGAAACCCCAGAGGCATACGAAACACTGTTGCTTGACGTGATGGAGGGCGACCAGACCTTGTTCATGCGCGGCGATCAGGTAGAAGCTGCCTGGGAATTGTTGATGCCCGTGCTGCGCTCCTGGGAATCGAAGCCCAGTCTCGACTTCCCAAATTACAGTGCAGATTCCTGGGGCCCTGAAATCGCTGAAGCGCTTATTGCCCGCGATGGATTTCATTGGTTTGCACTACCTGCGCACAGCAAAAAAAGCAAACCATGACGCTGCATGTTTTTGACACGGAAGCGAAGTTATTGGCAGCATATGCCCAATATTTCAGTGACATGGCCCAACGATATATTAAGGAACAGGGCCAGTTCAATGTGGTATTGTCGGGTGGCAGTTCGCCCAAGCGGGTGTATGAATTATTAGCGTCGCCTGCTTTTCGGAATGGCGTCGATTGGGAGCATGTTTATTTTTTCTTTGGTGATGAGCGGCACGTTCCAGCCGATGACGACCGCAACAACGCGCTGATGGTCGAAAAAGCACTGTTTCAGCCATTGCATATTGCGGATGACCATGTTTTTAAAATGGACACCGCTTTGCCACCGGAAGCAACGGCTAGTCATTACATGGATTCGATTCGCGCTCATTTTCGGGGCGAGCCCATTCATTTCGATTTAATCTTATTGGGCTTGGGCGACAATGCGCATACCGCTTCCCTATTTCCATTTACGGCTGTTTTGCATGAAAAAACGCCTGGCGTTCAAGCCGTTTATTTAAAGGAAGACGATGCCTATCGAATTACCTTGACAGCGCCGCTTATTAATCAGGCGAAAAACGTTGCCTTTCTTGTTTTTGGCGACAGCAAGGCAAAAGCTGTGCAGGAGGTAATTAAGGGCGTAAAAAATCCAGATCAATTTCCGGCACAATTGATTCAGCCAGAAACAGCCGAATTGCATTGGTTTTTGGATAAAGCAGCAGCAACTTTACTATAAGCGTGAAGTACCAATGCCTCAAGTCGCCATTTCAAAACATCTATTTGTGTTACGCGTTTCGATCGTAACCTTCAAGCAATACTTTTATGAAAAGCAAGCAGCAGTTCCAACACCAGTACCTCGAAAAAATACTCTCTACGGAGGACAAACATTTGCATAAGCTCCACCAACTCGTGGCGGATGCGATGAAGGAGGAAGAACTCATTGTAGAGAAATTACTGAACCCTCCCGATGAAACGTTTACCCGCGGGCAATTTGTAGCAGATAAAGTGGCGACCTTTGGGGGAAGCTGGACCTTCATCATTTCCTTCGGGGTCGTTATTGTTTGTTGGATAATCATGAATGTCATCATGGTAACCAAGGCATTTGACCCCTATCCATTTATTTTGCTAAACCTTGTATTGTCCTGTCTGGCCGCCCTCCAGGCTCCTGTAATCATGATGTCGCAAAACCGCCAAGAAGAAAAAGACCGCAAGCGGGCAGAAAACGATTACCTGGTAAACTTAAAAGCAGAAATCGAGGTGCGCAACCTGCACCAAAAAGTAAACCTGCTGATGGAAGAGCAATTTAAAACGCTGATGGAGATTCAGCACTACCAAACGGAATTGTTGGAGAAGCTGTCGAACAAGAAAAAAGCCACAGACCTATAAGCCGGATTCTGTCCCCCAGCAAGCCAGGGTCTTTGTCATTTATCTGGTCCCGACGAATCGGGATCTGCGCTGCCTACCCCCCTTGCTCCCGACGAATCGAGACTGTGCGAGCAGCACAGG
>JBBRWA010000026.1:0-30476 GCA_038246345.1 Chitinophagales bacterium | reverse complement strand
TGCAACGGCCAATCACATGCCATTAAAGGCACCATTTCCAATGCGGCGAACTTGCAAGTTTCCCTCGATCAGGCGCATTTCGACCGCTCCACTGTAGCGCTGGGCAAAGGTACTTGTGATGCCAATGGCAACTTTGAAATCAAACTGGAAAAACCGTTCGACGAAGGACTTTACAGCCTCAGCATCGGTGCAAAAAAGTTGTACTTCATCCTTGACGGCAAAGAAACCGTAGTCGACATCAAAGGCGATCTCAACACAATAGACCGTATGGATGTAGCCGTAACAGGTTCAGAATCATTTACCTGCTACGCAAACCTCATCAAAGGCCTGATTCAAAACCAGCTCAAAAGTGCCGAGGAAGCGAAAGCCGCAGTCCAAAAAGGCTGTACGCCCTTGATGCGGGCATTCCTTACCACTCAATTGTTGGGACAGGGTGCAGGCCAGTTTATGGATGAGTTTAAAGCCCGGGAAAAGGAGCTTGCAGCAGCGATGCCCGGCACCAAATACGCGTCTGATTTCAGCAATTTGATCGTTCAATTGCAACAACAATTGACGCAACCACAACCTGGAGCCGAGCCAAACAGCGGCCCCATCCAGATTGGGATGTTGGCGCCCGATATCAGCTTGCCCAGCCCAAATGGAAAAACACGCTCCTTGTCTGACCTGCGCGGAAAGGTGGTATTGCTCGATTTTTGGGCATCCTGGTGTGGCCCTTGCCGCCGTGCAAACCCGCACGTGGTGGAGGTATACAAAAAATACAAGTCTAAAGGATTTGAAGTGTTCAGCGTATCGCTCGACCGCCCCGATGGCAAAGACAAATGGATCGAAGCCATCAAACAAGATGGACTGGTATGGGACAACCACGTGAGCGATCTTAAATTTTGGGACTCTGCACCAGCGGGAGTCTATGGTGTACGCTCCATTCCAAAAACATTCCTGATCGGCAAAGATGGAAAGATCGTGGCCTTGGATCCACGCGATAATCTGGAGCAAGAGTTGTTGAAGGTGTTATAAGTCTAAACGTGAAATTTCTATATCGCCCCGCTTGTAGAGATAGACAAGCGGGGCGATTTGCTTAGTTTTGCACGCTCAGTACCACTTGCTTGACTCAGAAAAGTCGAAAATTTCCAGATTAGATAGCCAAGCTTTATTGGTCACGCCAACGATAACCTCAATACCCCAATTATCACATTATCACATTCCCTAATTATCACATTAATTCAAATGGCCACTGCCTCCACACAAAAACGCCTCATCGCACGACTGATCCTGTTGGCAGTGCTGTTTGGAATTGTTTGGCTTGTAAGAAACAGGCAACAGGCAACACCTCAGATTCCAGCGCCATCTACACCTGGGAAAACTTCCGCGCAACAGGACACCCGACCTCAAAACGGCGTACCCAAATACGCCTTGGACGTGCTAGAATACGTGCGCCGCAATGGGCAGGCACCCGAGAGCTATGTTGGTGGCAGGGAATTCCAGAACCGGGAAAAAAAGCTGCCCGCCAAATCCAGCGATAACAAACGCATCCAATATTCGGAATGGGATGTACAGCCTAAAGTGCAGGGCAAAAACAGGGGCGCTGAACGCCTGATTACAGGCTCGGACCACAGCGCCTGGTACACCAAAGACCACTACAAGAGCTTTGAAAAAATAGAATAATGAGTGAGGAGTTATGAGTTATGAGTTATGAGTTCTTCTGCTAAAAATCTACCATGAAACTTATTGACAAGCTTCCTGCCTTTTCTTCCGATGTCTTTGTTGCTGAAATTGACGGCAACAAGGCGCGAACGCTGCGCGGTTTTTACCCCCGCGTCTCTAAAGCATTGTTCTTTCCAGACTATTTTGGAAAAAACCTGGATGCTTTGTTTGATTGCCTTTGCTCGTTGGAAGTCGTGGGAAAACAAGACATTGTATTGCTCATTCACAACGCGGAATTTTTCCTGTCAAAAGAAAAAGCAGAAAAGCGAAATGCCGCTTACGATGTGCTGCGCGATGCTGAAAAAACTGAAAACCGAGCCGATGGTGCCAAGTTTCGGGTCATTGGGCTGCGTTAATGTGGCCGTTTCCCTGCTGTTTGTCGCCTCAATCAGGTCATTTGCCCACAAACTTTAGCATGAAAGCTATCTCCTTGCCGCAGCACAGCAGGGTTTGCCTATTTTTGCCGTCAAATTATTGAATATGAAAAAATTACTTGCCTATCTGCTCTTCATCATCCCTACCCTGCTTAGCGCTCAGGGTATGTGGCTGCCCTCCATGCTGGAAAAACAGAATGAAAAGGACATGAAGGCACAAGGCATGAAAATCAGTGCCGACGACTTGTACAATGTCGCCAAAGCCAGTGTAAAAGATGCAATTTGTATGTTTGGCGGCGGCTGCACCGGGGAAGTCATTTCCGCTGAAGGCCTGCTACTCACCAACCACCACTGCGGCTTTGGTGCCATTCAGCAGCTGAGCAGCCTGGAACACAACTATATTGAAGACGGATATTGGGCCAAAGACCGGGAGACGGAACTTCCCGCGCCGGGTGTCACTGCCATGTTTGTTATCCGCATGGATGATGTTACGGCGCTGGCGCTGCAAAACGTGTCAGACAATTTGGCTGAACGCGACCGCCAATCCCAAATTGATAAAAACCTGGCGCAGATCAAGAAAAATACCAAGGCAGAAAAATGGGAGGAGGTGATGATTCGCCCGTTTTACAATGGCAATCAGTACTACCTATTTGTCACCCAAACTTTCCGCGACCTGCGCTTTGTGGGTGCCCCGCCGAGCAGCATCGGCAAGTTTGGCGCCGATACCGACAACTGGGTATGGCCTCGACATACGGGCGATTTCTCCATGTTCCGCATTTACAGCGACAAGGCGGGCCACCCGGCCGATTATGCCGCCGACAACATTGCTTACGTGCCACGCCACTTCCTGCCCATCTCCTTAAAAGGTGTTGAACCAGGCGATTTTACCATGGTGTATGGTTTCCCTGGCCGTACCGATGAATACCTGACTGGCGCTGCGGTGCAACAAGTAGCCGAAGTGGTGGATCCCGCCCGTGTAGCTGTCCGCGACCGGGCCCTGAAAATTATGGATGGGTTCATGCGCAAAGACCCCGGTGTGAAAATCGCTTATGTTTCCCGCTACGCCAGCATTGCCAATGGTTGGAAAAAATGGATCGGCGAAATTCAGGGCTTAAAAACCTACAATGCGTTGGAAAAGAAAGCTGAATACGAAGCTGAGTTTAGCAAACGCGTGGAGCTAAACCCTGATTTAAAGTACAAATACGGCAATTTGCTGCCGCGCCTGCGGGAGCTATACAGCAATATTGAACCGTATACCTTAGGCAGAGAATACTATTTTGAGGCCTGTGTCCGCAACAATGAATTCCTTTCCCAGGCAGCTTCGCTGAATAGCCTCGTTGAGCTATTCGATAAAAATGGTGAAGCGTTTATGGCCCAGAAACAACGGGATATTGCCCCTGCATTGGAGGATTTCTTTAAAAATTATCGCCCTGAAGTAGACGAAGCTGTTTTCGCCGGGCTGATGGAATTGTTTGCAGCAAACGCCAAACCTGAGTGGGGCGGCAATTATGTTACCGCAGAAGCTGCCAAACGTGGTGGCTACGCGGGTTTGGCTACCTATTTGTTCCAAAACAGCGTGATAAACAACCGCGAAAAGCTAAAAGCCTTGTTTGCGGAACGCCCCATCAAGGTCGTCGAAACACTGCGCAACGATCCAGCCTACTTGTTCTGGAAAACCTTGAACGATGCCTACCAAGACAATATCCAACCCAAAATGCAGGAGCTGCAACCGCAAATCAACCTGCTGCAACGCCAGTACATGGCCGCTCAAATGGTGGTGTTTAAAGAAAAACGCTTTTTCCCGGATGCCAATAGCACCTTGCGACTGACCTACGGAAAAGTACGCGGTTTCAGTCCCCGCGATGCCATACAATATGAGTTTCAAACCGACCTTGACGGTGTCATGGAAAAATACGTCCCCGGTGATTACGAATTCGATGTGCCTAAAAAACTCATCGACTTGTGGAAAGCCAAAGACTACGGCCAATATGCCACAAAAGATGGTCGTTTACCCGTTTGTTTCCTCGGCACCAACCATACCACCGGCGGCAACTCCGGAAGCCCGGCCCTGGATGCCCGTGGCAACCTCGTAGGCCTAAACTTCGACCGGGTTTGGGAAGGCACCATGAGCGACCTGAACTACGACCCTGCCATCTGCCGCAACATCATGGTGGATGCCCGCTATGTATTGTTTATCGTGGATAAGTTTGGCGGAGCGGGGTATTTGTTACAAGAAATGAAGTTGGTACGGTAGACGGTGGACGGTAGACGGCGGACGGTGGACGGTTTGGACATCATGGAGATATGGGCTTGGCTTATGTTTTCCAACACGGTTGGCGAAGAGCTTGTTGACCAAAATGTTGAAAAACAAAAACTAAAGTAAAGTCTCCAATGTTGTGCAAACCGTCCACCGTCCACCGTCCACCGTCCACCATCTACCGTCCACCGTTTACCGCAAAGAATATGAATAAATTCGAAATAAGATTGCCGCTGATGCTGGCTGTTACGCTGGCAATTGGAATGTTTATTGGGCAAAAGTTGCCACATTACGACCAAAACATACGGATGTTGGGCGGCACAACTAAAGGTGCTGGCACCCTGGACGAAATACTGCGCTACGTGCAATCAAAGTATGTGGATACTGTAAACGTTGAAGACTTGCGCCATGAAGTCCTCGACCACTTGCTGTCCAAACTTGACCCGCATTCCGTGTACATTTCTCCCGATGAGCTAAAAGCTGTTGAGGACGATATGAGCGGCGATTTTGAGGGTGTGGGCATTGAGTTTCTGATGGTCGACGATACCATGCAAGTGGTGGCACCCCTGTCCGGCGGACCATCCGAAGCTGCGGGCATATTGGCGGGCGATAAGATTGTAAGCATCAATGACACGACTATTGCCGGGGTTAAAATCGACAATGGCTTGATATACAAAAAGTTGCGGGGTGAAAAGGGTTCCAGTGTCAAGCTCGGCATACTGCGGGGTGGAAACCTGCGCTACTTTAACATCCAACGTGCCTTGATCCCTGTGCACAGCGTAGACGTGGCGTACATGCTGGATGAACAAACAGGATACCTTAAAATCAACAAATTTACGGATAAAACCTACCAGGAGTTTATGGAAGGTTTGGGCCCGCTGGTAGAAGAACATGGGCTTCAAAACCTTGTGATCGACCTGCGTGGCAACCCAGGAGGATACCTGGAAGAAGCAACGGAAATTTTAGGCCAAATTTTTACCGAAGGGAAACTGCTCGTGTACACCAAAGGCCGCACGGATGATAAAAAAGAGTATAAAAGCAATGGCCGCGCCCACTTCAACATACAAAACGTGGCCGTGCTGATTGATGAAGGTACGGCTTCTGCCAGTGAAATCATGGCAGGCGCTATTCAGGACTGGGATCGAGGCTGGGTAATCGGTCGGCGTTCTTATGGCAAGGGATTGGTGCAGGAACAGTATCCACTCAGCAATGGCGGTGGCCTTCGTCTCACCATTGCACGGTACTACACCCCCAGCGGCCGCTGCATCCAGCGCGATTACAAGCATGACGACGACTATTCCCGTGATGCTGAACGGCGGTTGAAAAACGGGGAACTACTGGATGCTTCAAAGGGAAAATTGGCAGACAGCACTAAGTTTTACACCGGATATGGCCGCATTGTGTACGGCGGCGGCGGCATTACGCCCGATGTCTTCATTCCATTGGATACTTCCTTTTCAAACGACCTCTATTTTGCACTGCGCCAGCACCTCATTCAATTCGCCACCCGCTGGATGGAAACCGCCGACCGCAGCGCCATACCAACAGACATGAACAACTTTGCCAAATCCTGGTTCGCACCGGAATCAATGGTAGAAGAATTGCTCGCATATTCGGGAAAACAAGGCGTAAAAAATGACCCAAAACAACTGGCCAATTGCCGCAGTGAAATAAAACTCCAATTAAAAAGCCGTATCGCTAAAATTCTCTTTGGCGATGTGGGCATGTACAAGGTGATGAATGACGATGACCCGGCGGTGGAGAAGGCATTGCATTTGTTGAAAACGGGGGCGCGTGTAGCGAAAAAATAGGTTTCAGGTTGACAAGGTTTCAGGTTTCAGGTTTCAAGGTTTCAGGTTTACACGATATGTAGTGGCTTTGAAAATGTATTTCAAATTTGACAACCAATCGCGTAAACCTGAAACCTTGAAACCTGAAACCTGAAACCCCGCAGTTAGCTGCGCGTCTCTTTCTTCTTCAACAAATACAAGAAAACCGGCAAGTGATCGCTGTAGCCATTGAGGAAAATATCGCCGACAAAAGTGCGGAGCGGATAGCCCCGGAAAGCGCCATCGGTTTGGAACATCCAGGGCTGGCGGAACACCTGGGCTTTGTAGAGTTGCCACCCCCCAATTTTTTTATCGACCAGGCCCTGTGAAACGATCATCTGATCGAACAGGTTCCAAGAATCTCTATAGGCCAGGGTGCCAGAACCTGATTTGAAGATGTCGAACATGGGATTGTACAGGTCCATACCCACTATTTTGTCGGCATTGCGCTTGGCTTTCAATACCTGGGCGACACTCTTGTTATCCGGGTCGTCATTGAGGTCGCCCATGATGATAATTTTTGCATTTGGGTCGGCGGTACGGATACTATCGGCCAATATTTTGCACACGGTCGCTGCTGCTGCACGCGCCCAGGCAGAACCGGATTCTCCGCCGCGGCGGGAAGGCCAGTGCCCTACCATAATATGCATGGGGTCGCCGTCGAACGTGCCGGCCACATACAGAATATCGCGGGTAAAATCCGGCTCGCCCGTTTTTGGGTCTTTGAGCACTACCGGTACTGCGCGGCTGCCCAACACCGTGAAATATTTCGCCTGATACAAAAGCCCCACGTCGATGCCGCGTTCATCTGGAGAATCGAAATGCACGATCTGGTAATTTCGGCTTTTTAGTTGTGGCTCGGCTACCAGGTCTTCCAAAACTTCGCGGTTTTCAACTTCCGACACGCCCAACATAGCGAGGCCGTCGGGTGTAAGTTCCTCCGCCAGCAGGGAGATGACTTTGGCCATGTTGAACTGTTTTGATATGTATTTTTCCGTGTTCCAGCTCAAGCGACCCTGGGGCAAGAAATCAGCATCGTTGGTTGTGGGTGAGTCAATGGTATCGAACAGATTTTCAAGGTTGTAAAAACCTATAGAGGCTACCTTATAGTCGTCGCCTTTTTGACAAATAGCCAATATGGGGAGGAGGAAGAGGAGGAGGAGGAGGTTGAATTTTTTCATGGATAGAGCAAAGTGTTTGAAATACAAGCGATTATGTTATTTTTTTTCGGCCTGTTTTATGTACAACATCAGATAAAGGTTTGATGTAGCGACAAAGAAACGCCAAAAAAGCGGCAAAGGCCGCCCGCTTTGCAGAAATTTAACACGCATACAAGCTAACTGGCGAAGATTCGTTTGCTACCTTTGAGCGATTATTTGTGTACCCGTTTACACGTTTACCCGCCGTAGCTTCAGCGAAGGCGGGCGCTAGAACAACTTAAAACTCCCTGAGCCCTGCAGACAACCGGGACGTAAAACCAAGGCATGCCAAATATCAACGTTTTTCCTACTCCCAATCGCTTGCCTTACACCACATTAATTCTCTTTTCAACTTACCTGAATGTTTCAAAAATTACTTTCCATTTGTCTGGCACTACTTTTCGCCCTGGCGACTGCCAGTGCACAAACCGCTTCACTGAGCGGCACGGTGAAAGACGCTGACAACAACGTTTCGCTGGCCGATGTTTCGGTTGTAGCCAGCGGAACTGGCCAGTTTGCAGCCACCGATTTCCGTGGAGGCTTTACGATTCTAAATGTACCCATTGGCGAACAAACCATCGTGGTGTCTCGGGTTGGCTATCTTCCACAGGAGGTTCCTGTTAAGGTACGCGCCTCGAAGAACAATCGCCTGGACATCAAGCTCAAGCGCGACCCAAATTATTCGAACAACGTTGCTGATATTCCTACTATCACCCTGGAAGAGGCTGACGCAGAAACAGAAGGCGCCGGCGGCGTATCCAACTTGCTGAGTGCCAGTCGCGACGTTTTCCAACAAGCTTCGGGCTATAACTGGAGTACTTTCCGGTTCCGGGAACGCGGCTACGACGGCGGCATGTTTCAGACCTACATCAATGGCATGCCTTTCAATGACCTGGAAACGGGTTTTACCTCTTTCAGCGAGTTTGGCGGCCTGAATGATGTGCTGCGTTTGCGCAACACCAGTGTCGGCCTGGATGCTTCCAGCTTCGCTTTTGGCGGCACGGGCGGCGCTACCCTGATTGATACTAGGGCCAGCAACCAGCGCAAACAATTCCGGGTCAGCTATGCCAGCGCCAACCGCACCTACCGCAACCGATTGATGGCGACCATGAATACGGGCCTTATGCCCGACGGTTGGGCTGTCAGCTTGTCTGTCAGCCGCCGCTGGGCACAAGAGGGCTACGTGGAAGGCACTTCCATGGATGCCTGGTCTTACTTTATTGGTGTAGACAAAAAAATAAACGACAAACACAGCTTGAGTTTAACAGCTTTTGGCGCACCAACCAAACGCGGGCGCAGCGCCGACAGCTTTCAGGAATTGTTTGACCTGGCCGGTAGCAATTATTACAACCCGCTTTGGGGCTATTGGAACAACAAAAAACGCAACGCTTCGGTGGTGCAAGCCCACCAGCCTACTGCCATTCTTCGCTATGATTGGACGCCATCTGTCAAAACCAAAGCCATGGCTTCCTTGTTCGGCCAGAAAGGCACAAACGACTTTGGGCGCCTGAATTTTATCAGTGGAAAAAACCCGAACCCTGATTTCAACCGCCGCTTGCCCAGCAGTTTTGAAAACCCGGAAACAGGTGCTTTGCAAGCAAGTTTGTTGAGCAGTGATGAGTCTTTTCGTCAAGTCAACTGGGCTTCCATTTACGATGCCAACTTATTGAATACGGTTACCATTGACAACGCCGACAACAGCGGACAAAGTATTACCGGAAGAAACGCCACCTACATCCTTGAAAACCAACGCTCCGCCAATACAGAAGCTGGTTTGAACCTCCTCATTAACCACAGCCTCAACTCCCGTGTCGCTTTAACTGGCGGCGCAAATTACGCGTACTACAAGGGTGAAAACTACAAGCTCGTGGATGACCTGCTTGGCGCTGAGTTCTTTGTGGATTGGGATTTCCTGGGCAATTTTGACAACCCTACGGACCAACTTTCCCGCAACAACGACTTGCTGCACCCAAACAATGTCATCGGGGAAGGCGAAGTATTTGGATGGAATTACGACGAAAATATTCGCAAAAGCGGTGCCTGGGGTCAGGCACAGCTCTCCTTGAACCACTTCCAGTTTTTTGTTTCCGGTGAAATAGGCAATACCCAAATGTGGCGCACCGGCTACATGCAAAGCGGCCGTTTCCCGAACAATTCCCTCGGCGATTCAAAAACCCTGAGCTTTAATACGTACGGGGTAAAAGGCGGCGCTACGTTTAAAATGAACGGCCGCAACTACCTATACGCCAACGCTTATACTGGCACGCAGGCACCATTGTTCCAGAATGCGTTCTTTCAGCCCCGTAGCCGCGATTTCACGGTTCCGGGCATCGAAGTGTCACAAACGCAAAGTTTTGAAGGCGGTTACCTGTTGCGCAACCCCAAATACCGGGCGCGGATAACAGGCTATTTGACTGATTTTAAAAACGAGACAGATAATGTTTTTACCAGCCAATGGTCAGTATTGCGCCTCATTGAGGCACTTGACCTAACTTCCTTGGATCTTGGTACCGACCCGGCTGCATTGGCTGCCATTGTAGAGCAGCCGCTGTTCTTCGGATCTACGGTGCTGCAAGGAATGGATCGCCGCCATGCAGGCATTGAGGCCGCTATTGAGGCCAAGCCTGTACCAAGCTGGGTATTTACGGCTGCTGCATCCGTGGGCAAATATGTGTACACCAACCGTCCTAATCTCCTCATTTCACTCGACAATTCCGGCGCGCCCATCATCAATCCAGGCATTGTGTACCAGAAGGATTTTTATGTGCCACGCACGCCACAAACAGCTGCTTCTCTCGGCATTAAATACGAGGGCAAACAATTCTGGTTTGCTTCTTTAACGATGAACTATGCGGGCAATTCCTACTACGAATTCGACCGCGTGCGCCGCACCCAGCAATTTGTGACGGATATTGACCGTAATACCGAAGTGTACCGCACCATTATTGACCAGCAGGAAATGCCGGCCAATTACACGCTGGACTTTTTTGGTGGAAAATCATTTATGATTCAACGCGGCGGGAAACGCTATTTCCTCAATTTTAACCTAGGTGTCAACAACCTCCTGAACAACCAAAACATCCTGCTTTCTGGTCGCGAGGTGTATCGGAATGCCTTCCGCAACGATGTGACCGATCCACGGTTTTATGCCGATGAATTGATCTACGCTTTCGGGCTAAATTATTTCGCAAGCCTCACTTTTAGAATATAAGCAGTTCACCATTTCCAGGTTCTCCACTCATTTTCAAAGAAATTAAATCGCTAACAATATGGCATTTTTAAAAAACAACCTGCTCCTCTCCGCCTCCGTGCTGCTGATCGCACTGGGCCTGTTTTCCTGTGTAAAAACCGAATTTGACGAGCCGCCAGTAGGCGACTGCAACGTGAACCTCACGGCCAATACCACCATCAAAGCATTGAAGGCCATGCGCCTTTCTGTCGGGGTGCCGGATGCTATTACGGAAGATATCATCATCAAAGGCTCCGTTATTTCAGACGACCGATTGGGCAATTTTTACAAAACCATGGTCATCCAAGATGGCACTGCGGGCATTGAAATGAAGATCGACAATGGTTTCCTGTATCAATCCTACCCGGTGGGCCGTGAAATATATGTGCGTTGCAAAGGCTTGCTGCTGAGTGATTACAATGGTGTCATCCAACTCATCGGCTCTGTGGCACAACAAGGCAGTTTCCTGGAAACTTTTGGCCTTACCGAGGCACAGGAGCGCCTCAATATTGTACGCGGATGCAACAACGTGCCCATTACGCCAAGAGTGGTCACGATGAACGAACTCAACAGCGGCGCGTACGTCGAACTTATCAGCACCCTCATTACGCTGGAAGATGTGCAGTTTACTCAATGCGACGCAGGACGCGCTTATGCCAATGTGCTCACCAACAGCAGCCTGAACCGGGAACTGGAAAACTGCTCCGGTGCCAAAGTATTGGTGCGTTCCAGCGGCTTTGCTGATTTTGCGGCAGCCCTTACCCCAACGGGCAAAGGACCGCTCACAGCAGTATTCAGCGTATACAACAGCGATCGTCAACTATACATCCGCGACCTGAAAGACGTCGCTGGAATGACGGGCGCTCGTTGTGCCAGTTCTGGCCCTGGCACTGGCACCGAAACTGAAATGAAGATTTCCGACCTGCGTGCTATATTCGTTGGTAGCACCACTTCGGCGCCTGCCAGCCGCAAAATCAGGGGCCATGTGATCTCTGACCGGGTGGCCAACAACCTCAGCAGCCTGAACATTTTCCTTCAGGAAAAGGACGGCAGCGCGGGCATCGTGGTGCGTTTCACTGCCTCGCATTGCTTTGAAATGGGCGATGAGATTGAAGTAGTTGTTTCTGGCCAGGAACTGAGTGTGTTCCAAAGCCTCTTACAGGTAAACAAGGTGCCGATTGGCAATGCAGCACTGGTAAGCCGTGCCAACATCCCCGTGGTGCGTACCGCTACCATCGCACAGATAAACAGCAATTTTGATGCCTGGGAAAGTACGTTGGTGAAAATGAGTGGTGTCACCATCTCCGGCAGCACGTCCGTTTACTCCGGTAACAAAACGCTCACCGATGCTTCGGGTACGATAGCCATGTTTACACAATCGAGCGCTTCTTTCGCCAACTTCCCGATTCCTACGGGTGTGGTTTCAGTTACGGCCATTGTGAGTGACTTTAATGGTAAGCAGGTGATTTTGCGGAATAAGAGTGATGTGCAGTAATAGCTTGTAGTTTTTTCAAGGGGTGAGCCTTTCTGGGATGCTGGGGAGGCTCATTTTTTTTTGTGCTTTGGGCAAGTATTGGCAGGACTTGTTGGAACACGGATTGAACGGATTTGACGGATTGAAACGGATTAAGGGTTCGTTCTTAAAAATCTGTTTTAATCCGTTCAATTCGTGTTCCAACAAGTACAGCAGAGGTTTCTTGTGGCTTGGAATCGTGCTGTGCATGTGCAGCAGGTGACAACAACTGCTGCGGCGGCGGGTGGCGAACACCTGGCATAGCGGAAACTATTTGAATAAAGGTCTGGTTTTTGGTGCCAGGAAACTGCTTCATCAAGTTCAGCTTCTGCTGCTGGATGAAAATCAAGCAAGGCGGAAATTCAATCGCCCTAAAGACCCTGGGCTTCTCTGCCAACCGCTCGCTAAACGCAGCGTTATGGAAGGGAAGCAAACGTTGGGTGCAAAAGGAGAAAATACCAACCTGCTAAGCCTTCAAACAAGTAAGTATTCATTTTAAAACCATTCAAACGTGAAAATGTACATTTTTATCTCGTCTCTTCTGTTGAGCGTTTCCTGCTCTTTGCTTCATTTTTCCTGTAATAAAAAGGAAGTATGCAGATTTCTTGTTCAAGATGCTACATTTACTTTCAGACTTGTTGACAAGTTTGGCGTAAATCAAATTGCCAAGTGGGGATCAAGATATCTTTCGGATTCAGTTTATGTTACCAAAATTGATGGGACACTTCCTAATCAACTAGGAATACTTCCCGATGGAAATATTGGTTTTTTCATTCCTGATGATTATGTTGAAGCATTAGATTCACAAGTCATGCGGCAGTTCTTATTATATCTTCCCGACATACAAGGACATCCAAAAGCTGATACCGATACCATTACTTTTAAGTATCGTTTCAAAAAAACAGAAAATGTAATCTGTTACGAAAGATTACAGGTCATATTCAATGATAGCATGTACCATGATGGGCAATATACTGATTTCATTATCTTCACTAAAAATTAAAGCTTCATAAATTCCGCCTTTTCCAAGGCTCACCTCCCCGCCAAGCGCCCTGCGTTGGTGTTTTTTCACCGCGCAGGAAACGTATACCACGATGCACCCTAAGCAAAAAATATCGCTAAGGCGCAACGTCCCTTACCCTAAAAGCAAACATTAGAATGATGTGCTGGAACACGGATTTGGCAGATAATAACAGATTTACAAGAACGCACCCCTAATCCGTCAAATCCGTTCAATCCGTATCCCAACAAGTACAGCAGGGGTTTCTCGTGACGTGGGATCTTCCGATGGCGCATGCGGGCGGCGGCGAACACCAAGAAGCCAAAATCAGTCCAATAAAAACCAATTCACCCCAAAACTAATGTACCCAAACCCATGCGAACTCCAAGGCTTTCCTATGTTATAGTAAAACTGAAGGCCTACTTCCAGGCTTAGATTCTGCGTCAACCATAAATCCGCTCCGGAGGAGAAAGGAAGGTAGAGCGTGCCATTTTTGGGAAAATAATAGGTCGCCGATGCGCCATATTCAAAAGCAAAATTGCTGACGAAAAGCCCTGATTCATAAAATATATTCAAGTCCCAAGGGCGATGATGATTGGAATACTCCCATTGGTAATACCGCACCCAAGGGCCTATACTATAAAACGTTCCCATTGGCGTTTCAAAATTACGAGCCCAGATAACCTGTGTACGCACGCCCGTGTACCATTTATCATTCAATGACACGCCTAGGCGCAGGCTGCTGTGGCATTCAAGTTCAAAATCTCCCCTAATTTCACTCGCAAAATAGCCCAGGTGCAAGCCAATTATCCTTCTATCCGCAAACTTGCCGCTAAAATGCTGCCCAAAGAGCGCGGATGCGCACAACAAGGAGATACTAAAAGTCAGGTAGGAAGCCCTATAAAGCATGATTTTGGGTTCGTTTTTTGACCGAAACGGTACAGCAAATATAGGCATAATCCGCAGCAAACCGAACCGGAATAGGCGCAATGCCGTTCCGCCTCGCCAGGTGTTTTCCTCCTTTTCCAAAGCTGCCTCTCTGTCAAGCGCCCTGCGTTGTTGTCTTTTCACCACGCAGAAAACGTATACCACAATGCTCCTTGACCTGAATTACGTCCGTGAAAATGGTATTTTATCCTCTAGTTAAGCCCTAGCAGGATGTAATGGCACATAATGTGGCGAATCTGTTGTTATCCGTTCAATTCGCGCTTTATTTATCCTTGAAAATTCGGATTTATAATCCGAGATTTCAAGCATAAACAGTGCCTTTGGAAAAAATTTTCCATGTTAGCAACCACGATCGACCGCGCAAAAGATGAAGAAGGTATCCGCAACTTGCTCCGTATTTTCCCCGTTACAGCGATCTTAGGCCCCCGGCAGGCGGGCAAAACCACTTTGGCGAAGACATTTCGGCCAGATTATGCTTTCGACCTGGAAAACCCCAGAGACTTAGCGCTGTTAGAGCAACCCCAGCTCGCTTTGGAGGGACTTGAGGGCTTGATCATGCTTGATGAGGTGCAGCGAAAGCCAGAACTCTTTCCCCTGATCCGATACCTGGTAGATCACCATCCGAAACAACGGTACCTTATCCTGGGCAGTGCCGCCTCCAATCTTAGGCAGCAAAGTGGCGAATCGCTCGCCGGCAGGATTGGTTATTATTACCTCACTGGACTGAACCTGTCCGAAACTGGGAAGGGCAGCCTTCCTGATTTATGGCTCCGAGGGGGATTTCCGCGCTCTTTCCTGGCTCCCGATGATCAACTGAGCATGCTATGGCGCAGTAATTTTATCGCCACATTTCTGGAAAAAGACCTGCGCGCGCTTGGCATCAACATTGCAGCCCCAGTTATGTACCGGTTTTGGCTGATGCTCAGCCACTATCATGGACAAACCTTGAACTACAGCGAACTCGCACGCGCCTTCGGCGTGACAGACAAAACAGTAAAGCAATATCTTTCTATCCTGGAAGACACGTTTATGATCCGTTTGCTTCCACCGTGGCATGTCAACATCAGCAAACGATTGGTAAAAAGCCCCAAATTATACCTCCGGGATTCCGGAATTTTCCACGCACTCCAATCCATACCAACGTTTCAAGCCTTAAAAACGAACCCTAAAATCGGAGCCTCCTGGGAAGGGTTTGCTATAGAAGAGATGGTTTCATTTTTATCCAAACGTGACAATGAGGTGTTCTTTTACGGCACTCACGGCGGGGTGGAACTGGATCTCTATTGGCAGGAAAACAGCATGCACATAGGGGCGGAGTTCAAGTATATGGATGCCCCGCGAACCACGAAATCCATGCGCCAGGCCATGGAAGATTTGTCGCTTGACCACCTGTGGGTGATTTACCCTGGCGACAAAACGTATGCGTTGGAAAAAAACATTACCGTTCTGCCGCTGGCGGACATGGGAAGAATCAGGGATTTTTCAAAAGCCCCATGATGATCTCTGTGACTGCTGCTGCGAACACCATGCAAGGCGGAACAAATACATCAGGCTTATCCAACGGATGACGTGCCTTTTTTCGCTTCGCGTGGCATTTTGACTCTTTCAGTGTCTTTATGCAGGCTTATTTACGCTTTGGAAATTTATCTCCTCTCGGATTCCGTCCTTGTTGGGTATAGTAGGCATCAATGTAAGCACGTTCCACTTGCAAAGCAGCATCGCGCCCAAGAATTCCTTTTTCCAGAATCTCCGCATCAAATTTGTTGTACTCCGCAGTTAAATTCCACTCTTCTACCTGATCTGGCACCCGTGCAGAGAGTCCGTCATCTTCGTCAATAAGATCGTCTGAAATACCATATTTAAACGTATCCAGGTCAGAACGCTTGAAAATGTTGTAAAGATGATGCAGGTTTGAATTGTGCTTAGAATTACCATGCATATCGACGTCCCGCTCAGTTCAAAAATTCAGGATAGGATTCCCATCCCTTCCTGTTGCTAAAAGTCTCCACAGAATACACGGAGACATAGCGCAACACCCCTCCATTGGCACGGCGGTGTGCTTCGTTGGCGATGCGCAATAAAGGTGGAAACAGTTTGTCTTTAGGCATGAGCAAGGAATTTTGGAGGATAGCTTCATACGCTTGCTTTCCATTTGCGACCGCGCAGCAGCGTGCAAAAAGAAAGCCATCTGCTGAAAAATCATCCTGCCCTTTATCGAAGGCACCTTCTCCTATTTGTTGGGCATGGTCTGCGGTGTCAAGCCAATATAGCTTTTGCGACAGCATGTCTTTGAAATCGTATATATGCCTCATTGGTGCTTTGCCCAAGGTGGCCACCACGGGCTCAATTACCGCATCGTCATTGCCGGATTGATCCCAGTTGAGCAAGTCAATCAATGCCCAAAAATCAGCTTCGCTCAGCCCGCCCGCCACGGGTGTTTCGTGCAACTCGATCTGTACCGATGCATTCGGGTATTTCGCCTGCAAATCGGAAATTTTTTCCGGACTGATGTTGCGCAAGGGGTAACGAAGAATATTGGTCATGGCAAAAATGGATAATTTGATACAAATATACATGATTTGACGGATAATAACAGATCTACAAGCGCGCACCCTTGATCCGTTTCAATCCGTCAAATCCGCTTCTCCCATTCTCCCGGATTCCGGCTTTGATGAAAAACGGCAAGTATGAAAACCATATCACCTTCGACTAAGAAAAAAATAGAATAAGGAAATCGGTGGAAGGTTGCTCTACGGATATTTTCAAGTATCGCCGGAAACTGCTGAGCGTTTTCTTCGAGGCGGCGCTCAACCTCCAAATATTCATCAAAGAATTCCTGCTCTAAACCAGATTGCTGTTTTGGTACCAGGAAACGGCTTCCTCAAGTTCGGCTTCCGCTGATGGATGAAATTCAAGCCTGTAAGCCATATTTCTCCACGAGTTTGGCTTTTGCTTTTTTTGCGGGAATCGTTTTGACCAATCCCGACTTCAGCTCATCCCGCCGCCGGAAAATAAGCTTTTCCTGCTCTGGAGTTAAGACGGTGGCCCGTTCTTCGTCCGAAAGCGTTTCTGCCAGGAATTGCAAGAATTCCAGTTTTTCCAATTTTGAGAGTTTAGTCGACTCTGCTTTGAGTGTTTCGATCGACATGCGCACAAAGTGTTTGAATTAAAACACAATATTAAGCCGTTTTTAGCTAAAAAACAAGCGCATAAATGACGGATTGGAACACGGATCCAACGGATTTGACGAATTACAACAGATCTACAAGCGCGAACCCTTAATCCGTTTCAATCCGTCAAATCCGTTCAATCCGTGTTCCAACAAGTACAGCAGGGTAGTCCAAATACCGAAGTGATATTTTAGGAACGGCCATAAATGGCCTTGTACTGGTAGAATAAATGCCGCGCTACCAAACGTTACCCCTACATCCGCGCCAACTTCCCCGAAAATACCGCTCCGTTCACCCAACAGCGGTACAAAAACACGGTATTGCTCGGCAAGAACTCCCCCGCAACACGAATGGACTGCTGACCTTTTTCCAGCTCAAAATTTTCCGCATAAACCCGGCGGCCATCCAAGGTGAATACCTCCAGCAAAGCTGCTGCCGGACTGTCCAGCAAAATATTAAAATCTACCTGCGTGCTGAATGGATTGGGTGACAAACTGAATGACTTAACCAAGTTTGTGCCCTCTGCATCAAACCGCAGTTCAATAGGATGAGCCGATGCTTTTGGGTCATCGCCTTGAATGTAGGCCTCCGGCTTCAAACGCGCCTTCTGCAAGCCGAGTGCCTGCGAAAGCTGCACCGATTGCAATGCTTTCACTTTTAATACCATAATGGATGCTCCGACGGCGTAATGGCGCCCTACCCCGTCGTAAAATATGGCGCGCAATTCATTGTCAAATAAGGTGTAATCCCCCTGTTCTACGCCAGTGACAGATAGCAACTCCAAGGTAGTTGGATCAGCGGCAAGCGCCATTTGCCAACCGTCAAGCGTGTAAGCATCCGATATGTTCAGGGCGATTTCCGCGGTTTCTCCAGCTTCCAACCATTTATCCTTCAATTCGAGTTGTAAAGGCGTTGCCTCCGTACGGTCATCGGGCTCGCCCGTCAAAGCCGCCGTATAATTTACGTCTCCGTATTTTATCCCCACAAAATTATATCCCTGAAAGCCTATATCCACCTGCATGTTGGTCAGGTTCATCTGGTATGTATCCACCAGGGCCGTATAACCGCCCAACAGTGCTGGATTGCCCAGTGGCTGCACAAAACGCCAGGCTGGTACGTGCTGGAAAGTATCGGAGATGCCGAGAATCAACTTCCGGGTTTCAACAATGTCGAAAGTAGTGACGGAATTGCTGTTGTTCACATCAGCAGCTTCCATTTGATAGGCGCTGGTAAGTGACTCTATGCCCAGGATATGTTTGGAGATCAGCACCAGGTCGAAAGTAGTCACACCGTTGAGGGTGACATCGGGTTTGTCGGCCCGTACGACAGCCTGGAAATCACCGCCGATCGGCAGCTCTAATACCTGGAGCGAGAAGCAGGAGTCCGTGGTGGCGATCGTTTTTACCTTGCTGAAAGGCGGCGTCACCCCGGCTGTAGATTTCACGGTCGTCATGGCGCGGTAATTGGGCAAGCGCTTGTTGTTAGCAGTGCGGGCGCATCCCGAAAGGGTCAAGTCCGCGTCCATGATGCAATCGCAAGCCGGGCCACCACTTTGCACCAATACGTAATTGCTGCACATATTGGTGAGGCCATTGGCATCGCGCACCCACACTTCGACAAAATTCACGCCATTGTCGCAGAGGGCAAAACTTAAGGTTGATTCAGTGGGAAATCCTGTGCCGGAGTCTTTTAATCGAAGCCCGCGCTGGATGAGGTTGTTGGGGGTACAATTGTCCGACAAATTCAGGATGAAATTATCGGCAGAAAATGAAATCTCACAGGTTGGTGGATCAAGGGTTTGGGTCAGTCCAGCGATACAAATAAGCGTGGGCGGGTTGCAGTCTTTTACGATAATCAAATAGGTACATTGGATCAATTGCCCGCAATTGTCGGAGGCGCGCCAGGTTACTTTGTGCTCTCCGACCGGAAAATTACCCGACAAGGTATCCGTGGATCCTTGAACCTCTATACCGCCATTGTTGAACAAGTCTACCTTGTACGTGTAGTAAATGGTCGTGCTGCCACAATTGGTGGTCGCCTGTGCCACGAGCAGCACATTAGCCGTTGCACAATTTCCTTGATTGAGGCAAATTGTTTTGTTGCTGCAATCTGAAAGCCAGGATATGGGTTGGGCCCGCGTAGTTTGTATTGCAAAAAGCAAAAAGAGTAGTAATAATCGATTCATGGAAATATATTTAAGCACTAGTAGGAGACATTCTCCACTGAATTATTGGAAAATTCAGGTCAATGCAAACATCTCAAGATTAATGCACTGCAAAAATAATTCCAAATAAAGGGAATTTGATGATTAGGCAATGTTATAATTTGACAATGGGCACCAGATGTTGCCCTTGGTTATCCAGTATGCTTCTAAATCCAGAACATTCATTCTGTCGTAAATACTCCCCATAGCCTTAAATCACCCGTTTCTATTCGTGGCGCATGGAAGGAATAACTATTATTTTGCTATGCCAACACGCGACATCATTAACGTACTTTTGCCCGCCGTGAAAAAATATTCCTGCTGGCATAGTCCGCGCACGGACACTAACCGTCATTAGGGCATTTCCGCAGCACAACAAAAGATTATCAAAACTATTTTCGCCTCTGTTCCCGCCCCTTTCCGATCAATACTGGTTCGGGTTTCGATTAAAACAACATTCCATGAAAAAAACTACTTTACTCATTTTGAGCTGTTTTTGCCTCTTTTGGGCATCCGCGCAAACCGTTCGGCTGCGCGGCACGGTGCGCGACAACCAGGCAAACGAACCTATCCCCGGGGTAACGGTGCTTGAAAAAGGGACAAAAAATGGGGCGGTCACCGACATTAATGGACAATTCCAGTTAAACGTCGCAATGGATTCTGCCATCTTGGTTTTCAACTTTGTCGGCTACAAACCGCTGGAGATGCCGGTGGGCAAACAAAATAATTTTGAAATCGGTTTAATGCCTCAATCAGTCGGTCTACATGAATTTGTCGTCACCGCCCTGGGCCTTGAACGGGAATCAAAAGACTTGGGCTATGCTGTACAACAACTCGACGGAACGGATATTTCAGCGGTAAAATCAGCCAACTTCTTAGACAACCTGGCCGGAAAACTGGCGGGCGTAACCATCAGCCAAGGCGCAACCGGTGTCGGCTCCACCTCAAAAATAACGATCCGTGGCGAAGGTTCCTTTTCCAACAACAATCCCTTGTTCGTAGTGGATGGTATCCCGATCAACAACAATTCCATCATCAATTTTACCAACGACGATGCTGCCGGATATCAGGAAGTAGATTTTGGCAACGGTGCCATGGAAATCAATCCCGACGACATTGCGTCCGTCACGGTGCTGAAAGGACCAAGCGCTGCGGCGCTGTACGGTACCAGGGCTTCAAATGGGGTGATACTCGTGTCGACTAAAAGCGGGGCCGGCGGCAAAGGTCTGGGCATCAGTTTCAACTCCAGCACTTTCGTGGAGCAGCCTTTCCAACTCCCGCATTTTCAAAACAAATACGGACAGGGCAACTCCGGTAAGTTTGAATTCAAAAATGGCTTGGGTGGCGGTATCAACGACAACATCTCGTACAGTTGGGGACCCGCTTTCGACCAAAACCTGCTAATTCCGCAGTTCGACAGCCCCGTTACCGCACCAGATGGCCGCGTGGTGCGCGGTGGCGATGTGGCCGTGCATGGTGGCGCGCCAATCACACCAACGCCTTTTGTTAACTACCCCAATAATTTAAAGGACTTTTATCAAACCGGCGTGACGAGCATCAACAACATCTCCATTTCATCCGGTTTTGACAAAGGCAGTTTGCGGTTTTCTTTTGGCGACCTGCGCTCGGAATCCATCATCCCAGGCGTGGACTTCAAGCGAAAAACTGCAGCGGCGAGGCTGACTTTCCAGCCGATTGCCCGATTGAAAGTGAGTTCAAGCCTGAATTACACCAATGCCAACAGTGCCAATCGGCCGGGCGGCGGATATGGCTCTGAAAACATCAACTACGGTATCGTCGCCTGGGGCCCACGATCCTTGGATATTGAAGCTATGAAGGATTACTGGCAGCCTGGTTTGGAACAACTGCAACAATACTCCTTTAACTATACGTTTTTCGACAACCCCTACTTCACCTTGTTGGAAAACAGAAACTCCTTTGAGCGTGACCGTTTGTTCGGCAACATCGCAGCTGCTTATGAATTCAGCGACTACCTGAGCCTTACCTTGCGCAGTGGCATGGACTATTCCAATGAAGGGCGGCAGTTCCGCCGTGCATTCAGCTCCAACCGCTTTAAAAATGGCGCGTATGCTGAGCAAGACGTGTTTTTCAGGGAAAACAATACCGACCTGCTGCTGAATTTTCACCAAAAATTCAAGACAATTGGGTTTGATCTATCCCTAGGTGGCAACCGCATGGATCAACATGCCAGCAACGTGCAAACCCAAACATCCTCTTTGGCGCAAGCAGGGGTTTTCAATTTATCGAACGCCGCTTCCCCACTGGAAATATTCTCCTATGATGCCCGCAAACGCATCAACAGCGTGTACGCTATGGCAAAGTTCAGCTACAAGAACTTCCTTTTCGTTGACATCACAGGCCGCAACGACTGGTCTTCTGCGCTTGCCACCCCAACCGCTACCGGCAATACCGCATTTTTCTATCCTTCCGTTTCGGGCAGCTTTATCGTTTCAAACGTGATTGATTTGCCAAAATCCGTGTCCCTGGTCAGAGTAAGGGCCAGTGCTGCCCAGGTAGGCAACGATACCGGCCCATACCAAACGGCGGGTGTTTTCGTGGCGGGTGTTCCCTACGGCAGCCAGCCCACACTGAGCGAGCAAAATACGATTGCCAACGCCAATTTGCTGCCGGAGCGCAACCGTTCTTACGAATTTGGTGCGGATGTTCGTTTCTTCCATGACCGCCTCAATTTTGACATCGCTTATTATGACGAGCTCACCGAGAACCAGATTATTTCCCTGCCCATTGCCATTTCCTCTGGCTATCGGCAGCAGGTGGTGAATGGCGGTTCCGTTCGTTCGCGCGGCGTTGAGCTGATGGTTGGCGTGACACCTTTTGCCAAAAAGAATTTCCAATGGGATGCACAGTTCAACTTCAGCCGAAATGTCGCCACCGTAGGCGCTCTTCCCGATGGCATTGGGCGGCTTACCTTGGCTTACTCCAGCATTTACGACAATGTCAACCAGACAGTGTGGCACCAGGTAGAATCTGGTGGCAGAATTGGCGATTTGTACGGTACAGGATACAAAAAGAACGAAAACGGCGATTTTGTGTTGAGCGCAAACGGCAGCTATATCGTAGACAACACTTTAAAAAAACTGGGCAATTACAACCCTGATTTTATCCTCGGGTTCCAAAACAAGTTTCAATACAAAAACTGGAATTTGAGCTTTCTGTTCGATTGGCGCCAAGGCGGCATACTCGTTTCGCGCACCCTCGCCCTTGCCGCTGTTGGCGGACAACTCCGGGAAACAGAAAACCGTCCGGCAGCAGGCATCATCGCTCAGGGCGTTATCAACACCGGAACAGCCGAACAACCCATATATACCCCGAACACCACAGCCCTTCCCGCTGAAACGTACTACCGTCAGTATTACGACCGCAACCACGAGGAGAACAACACGTACAATGCCTCGTACCTGAAATTGCGCGAATTTTCTATCGGGTATGTTTTTAAGGACAACGGCCTTTTTCGGAACGACCGCCAGCTGTCGGTAGCCCTGATCGGACGCAACTTGTTTGCCTTCAGCGCCATACCGCATTTCGACCCGGAACAACTGGCGGTGCAAGGGCAAAAATTTATCAGTGGCGTTGAAAACATGTCTTATGCTACTACGCGAAGCTTTGGCCTCAAACTAGGTTTCGATTTTTAACCCATCAACACGACACACCATGACGCACTATAAAAATCGCAAAGGTTTATTGTTTGCACTCGCCATACTGCTAGTCAGCGCCTGCACCAAAGACCTGGATACCATCAATACCAATCCCAATGCGCCCATTACCGCAAACCCTGACCTCTTGCTCCGCAAGGTGATCTACGACTACGGCGAACAAATGTCCTACGAAGGCTTTGTCGCCGGCAACTTGCTGGGACAATACTTCACGGCCATAGACTTTAACCTGTTCGACCGGCACAGCCTCACAGAACCTCAATTGGGTGGTGCCCCCTGGCCGGTGCTGTACATAAACCTCCGCGACAACGAAATCATCCTGAATCAGTCGCGCAGTAATCCATCCTTTGCTGTATATGAAGGGCCAGCGCTGATCTTAAAAGCTTACATGACCGCAGCGTTGACCGATATTTACGGCGATGTTCCTTACAGTGAAGCTTTAAACGGAAAAACAGGCAACGTAACACCGAAATACGACAAGCAGGAGGACATTTACCAGGCCGCAGGAGGTATTTTGGACAACCTTGACAAAGGCATTGCCGCGATCGACAATTACCAGGGTGCACAAGTTTTACGCGGCGATATCTTGTTTGAAACAAATCTGCAAGCCTGGAAAACCTTTGCCAATTCCTTGAAAATAAAGTATTTGATGCGGATATCGGAAAAAGTGGATGTTGCCGCGCAGTTGCAAGCCATTTACAACAGCGGCGATTTTATGAAAACCAACGCCCAAAATGCAACATTTGACTTTACAGACGGCGCACCCAACAACTTTCGGATGGCAACGCTTCGGGCGGGCGACTTCCGGCTGTTTATCATGTCCCAAACCAGTGAAGAAATTTTGAAAGGACTTGCTGATCCGCGCATATCCACTTTTTTCCGACCCATCGGCAACGACCCGGGCATGACGCAATACAAGGGCTTTTTGAATGGCCCCAATGCTTCCACCACTTCCATTTCAGTGGCAGATTACTCCCTGACAGGCACTATTTTTCGGGAGCACACGGGTGCCCTTGATGCCAACTTTTTATGTGCCTGGGAAACGCAGCTTTGTCTGGCAGAAGCGGCGGAAAGAGGACTAATCACGGCCGATGCAGAGGCATTGTACGAAACTGGCGTGCAGCTTGCTTTTGAATATTGGCAAACGCCATTGCCCGCGACCTATCTGAGCAATGGGCCAGCGGCTTATGGCAACAATGGCTCGAATAAAATTGAACAGATCGTCACCCAAAAATGGATTGCGAATTGTATCAATGGCTATGAAGGTTGGATAGAATACCGGCGCACTGGCTTCCCGGCGCTAAAAACCGTTGCCGCGAGCCTGAACAACAACCTCATTCCAGTGCGTATGCCTTACCCGACCGATGAGGATGCACTCAACCATGTCAATTTTAGCGCTGCGGCGGCAATGACAAACAACAACAGCATCAATGCCAAGGTGTGGTGGGACAATAACTAGGCGCTCGAATTTTATACATGAATATTGACATCACTTTTTGGCAGTGGGCTATCGTAATTGGATCGAGCATTTTGATGTTCCTCATTTCGCCATTTGCCAAAACGAACGAGACATTTTTTAAGGCTAATTCCGACAAAAACCAGGCGCCGGGCGTTTTTTTGTTGACCAGCAGTATGGTTATTTCCTGGATTTTTGCCAAATCTATCACCAATGCTGCCAACCTGGGGAGTGCCTATGGTTTTGTCGGTGGCTTGGCTTACGCCACCTATTACCTGTCTTTTTTAGTCGCCGGCTTGGTGATTTACCAAATGCGGACGAAAGGCGGTTACAACAGCATCCACCATTTCATCAGCAGTAAATATGGCCAAAAAGCCATCGTTATTTTTTCGCTGCTGATAGGATTCAGGCTCTTCAACGAAGTGTGGTCCAATACAATGGTGATCGGCTCCTATTTTGGCGATCAGGGAAGCAACTCATACTACGCCGCCATTGTGGTATTCACCAGCCTGACCTTGGCTTACACCCTTAAAGGCGGCATGCGCAGTGCCTTAATGACCGACCTGGTTCAAATGGGCTTGTTCAGCCTTTTGCTGATCATCATTTTGGGCATTCTGCTGCCCAGGGAGCAGGGCGATATCGGCAAATTCGTTGCTTCCGGTGAATGGAAGTTATCTCAAGGATTGAATCTTTTGTTCGTAGCCCTGATACAAATTTTCAGCTACCCTTTCCATGACCCGGTGCTGACCGACCGCGGGTTCATCAGCACGCCAAAAACAACCTTAAAAAGTTATTTCCTGGCTACTTTTTTCGGCTTTACGTGCATCCTACTGTTCAGCTTTGTCGGCATATACGCCCGTTTCAACCAGTTGGAAGGCGAGGTTCCGGTGGCCGTGAGCCGCTCCCTGGGCGCCGGCATGATGCTGTTGATGAACTTTATCATGGTCACCTCAGCTTCATCTTGCATAGATTCGGCTTTTGCTTCTTTTTCAAAATTGGCCGTGGTAGACCTGGGCCGTCCTGAAAAAGCCAGTGTATTCAGGGGAAGAATTGCCATGATCGTTGTGGCGGTTGCTGGCACCCTGCCTGTGTTTTTCAATCCGGAAATACTTTCAGCAACCACCATCAGTGGCACCATGGTGATTGGTTTTGCCCCCATTTTTTTATTTTGGAACCTTAAAGTGCCTCCAGTGGCTTTTTATCTGTCAGTGGGTGCCGGGGTTTTTATTGGCTTGCTGTTTACCCTTGGCTGGTTCCCGGCCAGCATGGTGTTTTTTCCCGGCAAATACGGCGATTTGTTTTCGGTGAACCTTATTGGCACTTTGCTTTGTTTCACGTTGTTCTTTTTGACCAAATACATTAAAACATGAACCCGGAACAAAAGGTACTCGACATTGGCACAATTACCGGAAAAGTGCTGGTATTTGGCGGCGTTTACAGCAACCTGCCTGCGCTGGAAAAGCTGCTGGAAATAGCAGACAATCTGTGTATTCCAGCCTCCAACATCATTTGTACGGGCGATATCGTAGGCTATTGCGCCCAACCGGAAGCATGTGTGCAGTGCATCCTTCAATGGGGCATCCACAGCATTGCGGGCAACGTAGAAATCCAATTGCGGAACGGCGAGGCCGACTGCGGCTGTAATTTTGACGAGGGCTCCCGTTGTGATACTTTTTCCAGGAAATGGTATCCTTTTGCCCAATCCAAACTGAGTGAAAAATCCATCGAATGGATGAAGCAATTGCCGCTGCACCTGCGCTTTCATTATGGCCCATCGCGCGTGTATGTGCTGCACGGCGCTTACGACAACGAATCTGAATTTGTATTCCAGTCAAGTCCCTGGGCACAAAAACAAAACAGTTTTCAGGCAGCAAAGGCCGATATTATCCTGGCTGGGCATTGCGGCTTGCCTTTCAGCCATGCGCAAAATGGCCTTTTGTGGCTGAACGCAGGGGTTATCGGCATGCCGGCCAACGATGGTACACCTCGGGTTTGGTACATGCTTTTAGACGCTGTAGATGATAACCTCAAATTCCAGCATATACCTTTCCAATACGACCACGAACGCGCCGCGGAGCTCATGGAGCAGAACCGCCTGCCAAGCGAGTATTCAGGGACTTTACGGAGCGGCTTGTGGGATAATTGCGAGATTTTGCCCGCAATTGAAACAGCTGCTCAAGGCAAACGGCTTTCGTTTTAAACCGGATATGTCAAAAGTACCTCAGAGCACTGGCGCCGAGTCCACCAAATAATTATTGGATTGAGCGAAGCGAGACAAGAGCCGTCCCTTATTTTTTTGGAGAAAAAATAGGTGTAAATTTGGGCGTTTGTGTTTACTTATTGGTCGGACGAAGAAAATTCGTCAGACCAAATGGCCCTCGTCCGACCACTTTTCGTGGTCTGACGAATAAGTAAAAACGAATGCAACCGATTCACCTAGCCCGTCCATCTAAAAACACCAAAGATTCACGAAAATAAGGGATGACACATATTAGTAACCCAGGCATTTGACTTTTGACAAAACCCCGAGAGCCATTTGGCATGACGATTTTTCATCGTCTGACCAAATATGAAAAAAAATATGAGCCACCCCGAAAGTTCGAGATGGCTCATGTTTAATTTGATAAAAATCAGCCCATTAGAAAAGAAGGCTGGAAAATCAGATGCCTTATTTGTTCAATTTGCTATGGCGCTGGCTGTACCCAAAGTACACCAGCAAGCCAAACACCATCCAAGCCGCTGCGGCTTTCAGGGTAAATGGATCAATCGCGATAATCATGCCGCCACAAATAACGGCTCCAAGAATTGGCACCAATGGCACCCAAGGTGTTCGGAACGGCCGGTGCTGGTCTGGGTCGGAGCGCCGCATCAACCACACCCCGATACTCACCAGCACAAAGGCCAGCAGCGTACCAAAGGAAGTAAGATCACCCGCTACATTGCCGGGGATGAACGCTGCAAAACCGCCAACAAAGAGGAACAACAACCAGTTCGATTTGTACGGCGTGCGGTATTTTGGGTGAATTTCAGCAAATACCTTCGGGATAAGTCCGTCGTTGGCCATGGAATAGAATACCCGGCTTTGGCCGAGCAGCATCACTAGGATAACGGAGGAGAAACCCGCCAGGATCGCAATCGTGACCGCCGTGGCCAGCCAGCCATATCCAGGCATGTGCTCGGTAATGGCATAAGCCACGGAAGCTTCTTTGCCTGCTGTTTTGAATTCTGTCCAGTTGGCAACACCCGTCAATACATAAGAGAACAGGATGTACAGTACCGTACAGATCACCAGCGAACCGAGAATGCCGATCGGCATGTCGCGCCCCGGATTTTTAGTCTCCTGTGCGGCTGTCGACACCGCATCAAAGCCAATGAAGGCAAAGAACACGATGGCCGCGCCACCCAGGACGCCCCCCCACCCGTATTTAAACATGCCTTCATGACCAGGCGTACCTTCCGGGATCAATAATGGCGTGTGGTTGGCAGGGTCGATAAACTGGAAACCTACTGCGATAAATACCAACACGATGGCCACTTTGACAAAGACAATAATGGCGTTCAGGCGTGCAGATTCCTGTGTACCCCGTACCAAAACGGAGGTTAGCAGCAGCAGGATCAAACAGGCAGGTAGGTTCATAATGCCGTCCTCCATAGGGCCGTGACACCATTCAAAGGGGATAGCGCCCCCCAGCAGCTTATTTAAATATTCTGACCAAGCGATGGAAACCGTGGCAGCGCCAAGGGCGTATTCCATAATCAGGGCCCAACCAATGATCCAGGCCACAAGCTCGCCCATCGTCGCGTAGGCGTACGTGTAAGCGCTACCCGCGATGGGGATCATGGCTGCAAATTCTGCATAACAAAGGCCTGCAAACGCACAGCCGATGGCAGCAACAATAAAAGACAGGGTGACAGCAGGGCCCGCAGCTTCAGCAGCAGCAGCAGCTGTGCGCACAAATAAGCCAGCGCCGATGATGGCACCGATGCCCAGCGCAATCAGGTTTCCTGCGCCCAGCGTCCGTTTAAGCCCCCCTTCGGAGTCGCCCGCTTGTTCTAAAAGTTGAGAGAGAGGTTTTCGTACCCAAAGATTTGCCATAAGGAAATAGTAGTTGGTAAATGTTTTCGATGGCCGAAAGATAGTTTCAAAGTTTCTAAACTTACAAACTAATCCGGCAAGAAGGTATTAGAACTACTTTTTTAGCCGCCAAGCCAGGCCCAAAGTAGCCCCTGACCCAAATCCATAGATGGGCATAGCCCTGTTACCCAACCGGAATTCCTGGGTACCGTTGAAATCCCAAACTATGCCGACATCTGCACGGGCAAAAAGCATGAACCTGCCAGAAAGCTTCACCTTTGCCTGGATACCTAGCGACGAAATGGGCCTAAAAAAAGCCGGGCTTGTCTCGGCATTGTTTTCTCCTATTTGCCGCTTTTCACTCAAATAAAAAAAACCTGCCTTAAAAAAAGGAGCCAGTTCTACATCTGAGTCGCGCAGGGGAATGCGATACAATAAAGCAGCATGGAATCCTATGCGCTGGCCAAAGTTAGCGGCATAAGGACGCTCCCAATTGAGCACATCCTGTGCCGTATGTTGGAATAGGTTAAGCCCTGCATTGAAACCAAGTTTTCCGGAAAAATTTTCAACGGAAAGTTCAATGTCGCGATCCAGAAAATTCCAGTTGTGCGCAAGGTTGATGTCCAGGTGTTTTTGGGCAAAGAGGTTGCTGGTCAGTAAAAACAGTGCAAAAAGCACGCAGGTGCAGCGGTAAGAAAGTTCAAGTAGTTTCATGATAGCAAAGTGGTAGTTTAATATGTGTGAAATATCACACTAAGAAACCAAATCTGAAACAAACGCTGCCTATTGAATAGCTCCTACGTTAGCCGCCATGCGAGGCCAACTGACCCACCTGCTGTCAAGCCATTAAAGGACACAGGCTGGTTTTGCTGGGAATATCTTGGTCCAAACAAATCCCATCTGGCACCGGATTCTAAATTTCCAAAAAGCATAACCTTTCCAGTAAGTTTCGTTTTCACCTGCAATCCGAAAGCAGTGTTTAATTTGTTATATGGTGCGTATGTCCCAACAGTTAAGTTGTCCACCTGAACCTTATCTCCTACATAAAACCCGGACAATTTCAAGAATGGAGCAAGTTCTACCTCAGAGTCAGGTAAAACGCCACGATAAAGGATGGCTACATGGAATCCTATTTTCTGATCAAGGTAAGCGGCATAGTTTCTTTCATAGGACACTGATTCAGGCGCCGTGAATTGGAAATAATTGAGTCCAGCTTTTATGCCAATTTTGCCTTTAAAACGTTCAATTGAAACTTCGATGTCGCGATCCAGAAAGTTCCAGTTGTGTGCGAGGCCGATGTCCAGGTGTTTTTGGGCAAATAGGTTGCTATTCAGTAAAATCAGTGCAAAAAGCACACAGGTACTGCGGAAAGAATGTTCAAGTAGTTTCATGATAGCAAAGTGGTGGCTTAATATGTGTGAAATATCGCACTAAGATATCAATTCCGAACCAAACGCTGCTCAAACAAGGCCATCCCGAATTTTCAGGAATTGTTCGCATTTTTAGTCAGATGGCACGAGGTGGAGCTGAATTTGTTACAACTTATTCGTCAGACCACGAAAAGTGGTCGGACGAGGGCGATTTGGTCTGACGATTTTTCATCGTCCGACCAATAAGGATAAACAAACACCCAAATTTACCCAGGTTTTCCTTCCAACAAAATAAGGACTAACCCCTGTTTTACCCCACTTTTTTCAAATTCCACTGGGCCATCACCTCCTCATACTGCGAACCAACCAACATCGAAACAACCTGACCAAAACGGCCGGGAGCAGCCAGTTTTAAATGTACCAAACGGCGGCCCATGCGTTGGGTTTCAGCCACTTC
>JBBRWA010000025.1:0-30703 GCA_038246345.1 Chitinophagales bacterium | reverse complement strand
TCATTGGGCAATGTGGGATATACAGGGTAGTGAGGTTTCAACCGGGAAAGCGCCATTGCCTGGGACAAGTAAGTGCTGGCTTTCAGCACCACTTATGCCTGGGGTATATGTTCTCAAGCTGTGGAATGAGAAACAGGTTGTGGTCCAAAAAATAGAAGTAAAGTCTTGAACAACGCCCCCATTATCAAATTATCGCATTATCAAATTATCACATTCCTCATTACCCTTTATAAAATATCCATTTCCACAACTCCTTCAACGTCACCTTTTTCCCATACATCAAAATACCCACCCGGTAAATACGTCCAGCCAACCAGACGAAAAGTACCGCCGTAGCGATCACCAATGCCAGCGAGAGCGCTACTTGCCACCAAGGTGGATTAAACGCCAGGCGGAAAGGCATAGCGATGGGGGAAAACAGGGGGAATATGGATGCGAACACCATCAGCCCACTGTCGGGATTCCGCCAGCCCGCCATGGAAACAATGTAGAAGGCCAAAATTAAAGGAATGGTCGCGGGCAAGGTAAGGGACTGGCCTTCACCCATATCGTCGCCCATAGCCGAGCCTACGGCTGCAAACATGGAAGAGTAAATGAAGTACCCGCCGAGGAAGAAGATGATGAAAGCGGAAATAAGGAGTGGCCAATTCTGCCGGCTTAGTTCCGCCATGATGCGCATACCCGTGTCTTGCATCAATTCCGGGTCGATGGATTCTGTCCCAGCCATGGCGGGCGATTGCATCTGGCTGGCATCAATACCCATAACCAGTGGCACTACAATGGCCACGGCACCGCTCAAAACAATCCAGGCTACTACCTGCGTCAAGCCAACCAGTCCGGCGCCGATAATCTTGCCCATCATCAAATCAAAAGGTTTGACGGACGACATCATCACTTCCACAATGCGGTTGGTTTTTTCCTCCATCACGGAGCGCAGCACCATTTGACCGTACATCAGCACCATAAAAAACAAGAGGAAGGTCATGATACCGCCCACGGCAAGCCCTACGCCTGCGGTGTATTTGCTTTGATCGTCTTTTTCATCGCCATTGATGCTTTCCGGGTCGATGGAGACATCCGAATCCAGCAGTTTTAGCTGGGCTGCATCGAGCTTGAGGGAGTCCATTTTGAACTCTTTTATCTTGGAAGCGATCCTTTTTTCTATCATGCTGCTTTTTTCCGGTGCCAGTTTTTCATCGGAATAGTAAAAGACAGTGTGTTCCTTTTGCTGAAAATTGCCCAGCGGCGGGATGCGCAGCACGCCATCCAGTTTTTTGTCCGTCACTTCGGCCTTAAGCTGCTCCAGGGTTTTATTGGCTGAAGCAATGAAGCGCACGCCAGGCTCATCGGGCAATTGTTGTAGCATTTTTGCTTCATCGATCACAGCGACCTTTATCTCGCCGCTTCCCTGATAGCTCGACAAGCCAATGATGACAAGCATGTACACCAACAAGCCTACCGGAGCCAGCAAGGTGCCAATGATGAATGATTTCTTGCGAACGCGCGTCAGGTATTCGCGCCGTATGATGAGTGTAAGTTTTGACATTTTTAGGTTGGTTTACCCGCCGAAGCCTTGGCGTAGGCGGGTTGTAATTTTTATTGAACTTTAAAAAGCTTGATTTGAAAACTAGTGCATTTGCTTCTTGCCCCCTGCCCCTTGCCCTTTGTATTTTTAACAATCCCAAGAGCTCCGCCAATTATCACATTTTCAAATTATCAAATTAATCTTCGGTCTCCGCTACCCGCTGAATAAATATCTCATTAAACGTCGGCAAAATCTCCTCAAAGCGCGTAATGCGGGTGCCTTTTTGCAGGAACGATTGTAGCAACTCATTGCTGTGGTTTTCGTCCTCCAGCTGGAAGGTGATGGCATTTTTATCCCGGCTTACAATTGGAAAGCGGTCAGAGGAATCCATTTGAATCGCCTCTTGGGTTTCTACCCGGAACAGGTTTTGTTTGTACTGATTTTTGATGGCTTGCACTTCCCCATACAGCACATTTTTACCTTTGTTTATCAATACAATATGGTCGCACATTTCTTCTACCTGCTCCATGCGGTGCGTGCTAAAAATGATGCTGATGCCCGATTCGTTGAGTTCTCGGATTTCTTCCTTGATAAGGTTGGTATTAATGGGATCGAGGCCTGTGAAAGGTTCGTCAAGAATCAGCAGTTGTGGCCGGTGGATGATGGTGGCGATAAACTGGATTTTCTGCTGCATCCCTTTCGAGAGGTCTTCAATTTTCTTGGGGTACCAATCTGTAATCTGGAATTTTTCAAGCCAATGGTCAATCGCTGCTTTGGCTTGCTGCTTGGTAAGGCCCTTAAGTTGTGCGAGGTAAAGGAGGTGTTCGCCAACCTTCATTTTTTTGTACAGCCCACGTTCTTCGGGCATGTACCCGATTTTTTCAGGAGAGCGGGAGTTCAGTTTTTTGCCATCGAGCAGAATGGTGCCTTCATCGGGCCCTGTGATGGTGGTTATCATGCGGATCAGCGAAGTTTTGCCGGCACCGTTGGGGCCCAGCATTCCAAAAACGCAGCCTTTTGGCACCTCCAGGCTTACGTCGTTCACAGCACGGTAATCGCCATAGGATTTCGTGACGTTTTGTACAGAAAGGATCATGTATTGATTGATTTGGTGAATCGATGATTCATAAAATGGTGTGCGGAGTTTCAAAAGTCGCCAAAGATGCACCAGTAAAACATTTTTTTCGGCAAACGGTGGTTTTTAAAAGTTTGGAGCTTGGCAATAAACGATGAACTTATTTCCAAATATCCCGAAAACGACTGGGCAGGAACTTGAACTTATGCCCCAGCCATTTTTCCAAAGTAAGGGCGACCAGCGCATAGCCTTCGGTCACGCCCGGCACAGGCACCAGCACCACGACGAAAAAAGGCAGGAAGCGGGGAATGTCTTTTAGCTGTTCCATCGCTTCCTGCAATTCGGCTGGGGTAGGGTGGCGGTGCGCCGGGGTAAGGTGCAGCTTCCCTGTGCCGTGCCGACCGAATACGTGGATCATTTTTGTGATGTCCACACTTTCCATGACAAATGCCCAAACGGTGCGTTGGGGTATGCGAATGATTTCCCGAAATTTCATGTTTGTGAATTCGGGGGTAAAGGTAGGGGAAAGTGGGGGATTAAGTGGAGAATTAGCTTGACTCGTTTCGACCACTTTTGTGCAATAATTGCCATGCTATTGCCAAAATCTATATATTTGCTGCTGCTCCACTAGATAGAAATGGCTGTACAAATCATGGAACCCAACTCGCCAATTAAAGTTTTCATCATTTACGCCCGTGAAGATCGGAGCTTTAAGGATGATATCCTCAAATGGTGCGTTGTGGCAAGGCTAGGGCAGAGTAGGGGATTCTATTGTTCCATGCCGCTCTAGCACCCCCACCAGGGCAGACGCATGAATATTGCGATGCAAAACAATAAAAAAACAAATTATATTTGATTGACGATTGGCGATTACATGATTGACAATTGGTGAAGTAGACGTTGCTCCAAAAAGCAGTTATTGATTTAGCGAAAAACCGACGAAATGGAGATAATTCTTGTCTTATTTGATCACCAATACCAAGCGGGATGACACCTCAACAATCGACAATCATGTAATCGCCACTCGTCACTCAAAAACAGCCAACGAAATGCTTCAAAAAGGCCTAGATGCTGCTCTTTGTTCATGCGTCTGCCGATCCAGCACCATCCCATCTCCGCCCTAATTTCCGCCGAGCACAAATTCCCCATGCTTCTTCATTGATTGATGGCGAGGCGAACAGTTTTTGCAACAGGGTAATTGCTTCTTTTGGAAGTTTTTGCAGTTGCCCGTTTTATCAAACGCTTTTTCCGTGCTCGTGCTCATTGTGGATGCTCTGAGCTCGTGCTATCTCCTGTGCAATGTTATCTGCATTGGTATTCAGCAACTGCCCTTTACCACCGCCATGCACCAGAATTTTTGGCAGTTCCCCTCAGGTGGGATATGCCACACCTAAAGTGTCCGCTTAAATGGTTTTTGACATGATCTAAGGCGTTGACTTTGTGACAGATGGAGGTTTGATTGCCGAAAATTTGGCCTTAAACAGGATTGTAATGCGTAGGCTTTAGGGATTGATTTTCTTCAGTTTCCGTCCGGAAAAGGCGCAACGCCCTGACCCGCATTTTCTGCCATTTTTCACTGAGGAAAGTTGGGATATTTTTCTTTTTCGGCAATTCGCTGACTTGTTTCACGGATTGCAGGTTTTCAGCTGGGTCGTACAGCATGGCGGTACAGAGGCAGTTCTGACGCTGTTTGCTCATCAGAATGTCGTAATTGACACAGCTTTGGCAGCCAGCCCAGAAGGCCTCGTCGGTCGTGAGCTCGGAGTAGGTTACGGGTTCGTAGCCCAACTCTGAGTTTATCTTCATTACGGCCAGGCCAGTGGTCAGGCCAAAAATTTTGGCATCGGGGTATCGTGCTCGGCTGAGCTCAAAAATCCGTTGTTTGATTTGTCGGGCAGCCCCGCCTTTACGGAAGCTTGGTGATACGATGAGCCCGGAATTGGCGACGTATTTGTCGTGGCTCCAGGTTTCAATATAGCAAAAGCCAGCCCATTCGCCTTCCTTTGTAAAAGCGATCACGGCCTTGCCTTCTGCCATTTTTTTCATCAAATACTCCGGTGAGCGTTTGGCGATGCCTGTGCCCCGCGCTCTAGCAGACGCTTCCATTTCTGCACATATGAGCGGCGCGTAATCGAAATGCTCCGCTGAAGCAATAATGACTTTGAAAAATTGATATTCCATTGTTGAAAAATCGTGAAGTCGGTGAGCTTTCCTGCCAGCAACTGTAATGGTCTATTTCGGGCAGCAAATAGATATTGTATAGCTTTTCCTTTTCCTTGACCACTGGAACCAAAAAAAGAATGAACCTATGCCTACACATGCTCGGCAAAAGCCGTGTTTTCAAGATCAAAAAATCAACCAGAAATTATCGTCGCACCCCAAGGGGACGTGGAAAGGAAATCAACAAAAACGCCCTAAATGCCGGAGCGGTAAAAACACCACGCGGGGTAGCGATCATTGCGATCGTCCCATGATTGTGCGCTGTGGATGAGTTTTTTTTCATTTTATTTCAACCAGTGTAAAGGCCGTTTATCTTGTTTGTGCAGTACAGGTTTTTCTAAAAATGGTACCCTTGCAAGAGAATCTCATTTTTTAAAGGATCAAAGTAAAGGTTGTTTGAAATCAGGTGAAATTTTTTCAGCGATTGATTTTTTATAAAAAATACTATTGATCCAATATTCGGAATATTAATTTAAATATTTAGCTTTATTAAGAATTTTAATTTTAATAATTGATTTTTACTTTCTTTAAGTCTGTGTTAAATTTATAAAAATTTTTGTTTTTTGTTTTTGGCGTTTGGGTTTTGCTGAATCAAATTATCTTAACCGTATAATTAACAATGTTTGGTTGAGGCACGCGTCCCTTACAAAACCTATACATTTGCAGCAGTTGCCACCAACCCAAAGTTGCGCGCGCCTATACTATGCTATCACACAACCAGACCAAACTCCTCTCCTCCCTCAGCGTAAAAAAATACCGCCAGCAACACCAGAAATTCGTCGTGGAAGGGGAAAAGATGGTAGGCGAACTACTCGCGCAGTCGCGTATTAGCGTATCGGCCATTTTTGGCCTGGAGCGCTGGGCGAAGGCAAATGCCACGCTGCTTCAACCATTTTTAGAAAAATTCAATGCCGTCACGGAGGCTGAATTACAGAAAATATCCTCGCTGACAACACCCAATGCAGTGCTGGCCATTGCAGCAATTCCAGATACTCCTGTAGATATTGAGCTGCCCAAACAAGACCTGTGTTTTTACCTCGATGGCATCCAGGATCCCGGTAATTTGGGCACCATGCTGCGCATCGCCGATTGGTTTGGACTGCCTGCTGTGTATTGTTCGACCGATACGGTGGATGTGTATAATTCCAAGGTGGTGCAAGCCAGCATGGGTGCCATGTTTAGGGTGAAAAGTTGGGAGATTTCATTGGAAGTATTGTTGGAAAACCAGGCAGACTTGCCCATTTCCGGCGCTGTTTTGGGTGGTGAAAATGTATTTGAGATTAGTTTGCCCAGTCACGGTTTGCTTGTGATTGGCAATGAGGGGCGGGGTATTTCCCCGGAAACGGAGCGCTCACTTACCCACCGACTCACCATTCCCCGACATCCTGCTGGTGGCGCAGAATCGCTGAATGCGGGGGTCGCTGCGGGCATTTTAGTGGCTATGTTTGCTGCTAGTCGTTCAACTGCCCAATTGCGTCGATGAAATATGGGGGTAAACCCCCACTTTCAATGTACTTTTGCACCGAAACATTAACAAACAACAACTTTTGCAACCATGACTGATTTTCGCAAATACCTCCCACTGATCCTTCTTGCGCTTGGCGCACTCCTACTTTTTGGCATGTGCGGCACCTACAATTCTACCGTGAGAAATGACGAAGGGGTCAAAGCCGCCTGGTCGCAGGTAGAAAACCAATACCAGCGCCGATCCGATCTGATTCCCAACCTGGTGAACACCGTAAGAGGTTACGCCGATTTTGAAAAATCGACGCTAGAAGCTGTCGTGCAGGCCCGTGCTTCTGCCACACAGGTAAAGGTTGATCCAAATGAACTAACACCGGAAAATATTCAACGATTTGAGCAAGCCCAACAAGGCCTGTCCGGCGCGCTGGGCAAACTCCTGATGATAACAGAAAATTACCCCAACCTTAAAGCCAACGAAGGTTTTCTTTCCTTACAACAACAACTGGAAGGCACCGAAAACCGGATTACCGAGGAACGCAGAAAATTCAACGAAGCCGTGCAGGGTTTCAATATGTCTATCCGCCGTTTCCCCACCAATTTGTTTGTGGGCATACTTGGATTCTCCCCAAAGGGATACTTCCAGGCGCAACCAGGTAGCGAGAAAGCTCCAGAAGTTAAATTCTAGTTATTGGCTTTTGGCTCTTAGCCGTTGGCCGTTGGCTGCACATTGCTGGCACCTTAGTTTGGCATTGCTTTTCAGCACCTAAAGCAAATTATCTAGTCCATTACAAAATAATGCTGAAACTCAATGCCAAACAAGATAAACTATGCTGTGCAGCCAACAGCCAACAGCCAACAGCCAACAGCCAACAGCCAACAGCCAATAGCCAACAGCCAACAGCCTTTTCACCATGCTTTTTACAAAAGAAGAAGAATCCCGCATCACATCGGCCATCCGGGAGGCTGAACTGGGAACCAGCGGCGAGATCCGCCTGTTCGTAGAAGAGTTCTGCATGCTCGATCAGCCGGTGCAACGCGCAGAAGAAGTCTTCCAACTTTTTGGCATGTTCAACACCAAGGAACGGAATGGGGTGCTGATTTACCTCGCTGAAAAAAGCCGGCACTTTGCTATTTGGGGCGATTCCGGCATCCACGAGCGTGTAGGCTTCCAATTTTGGGAACAAGAAAAGCAGCTAATGCGCGAACACTTGCAACACGATGAAGCTGCCGAAGGTATTTGCAAGGCAATTGGCCTCATAAGTGACAAGTTGCACGAATTTTTTCCAGCAGATGAAAATGATAACGCGAATGAGCTTCCCGATGAGATTATTTATGGGTAAACGGTTGACGGTTGACGGTGGACGGTCAACCGTCTACCGTCTACCGTCAACCGTCTTATTGCTGCTGCTGCCGTTTTTTATGTTGGCGCAAAGCGATACCGAGCTGTTCCCCAAAAAGCCCGACCCTGCCGTGTATGTCCACGATTATGCAGGCTGGCTGGGGCCACAGGAAAAAGGGGCGCTGGAACAAAAGCTCCGGGCTTACCACGACTCCACAACCACCCAGATTGTCGTTATGATTCGGCCAGATATTGGGGATTATGACAAATCATCGTATGCTTTTGAACTTGGGAATCGCTGGGGCATTGGCCGTGCTGACAAAGACAACGGTGTGGTCATGTTGATCAAAACGGTGGCACCCGACCGGGGTATTTTTATTGCCACCGGTTATGGTACGGAAGGTGCATTGCCGGATATCCTGGCGGGGCGCATTATTCGAAACACTATGGGGCCGTATTTTCGCCAGGAACAATATGCCCAGGGAATCAATGCTGGCGTTGACGACATCATTCAGGCATTATCTGGTGAATTTAAAACCGAACCATCAAAACCCATGAGCACGGCAAAGGCGCTGTTTATCGTCTTGTTTATCGCCATTTTATTTTTTGTCATATTGGGTGGCATTGTTTATCGCTTGCGCAAGTTTTCCCATTTGATCACCCACGACGGCACTAAACCCGTTGGCAGCAAACGCGATAGCTTTGGTGGTGGCTGGTGGATCGGTGGTAATGGCGGTGGCGGTGGAAGCGGCTGGGGTGGCGGCGGTGGTTTTGGCGGCGGTGGCGGCAGTTTTGGCGGCGGTTCTTTCGGCGGCGGCGGTGCAGGTGGCGATTGGTAGCCTACACCTTTTGCGGTGCTTCGCACTTGTTTTTACGCGTTAATTTTCAAAATTCATCAACCGATTTATATGCAACAATTACTTACCCGAGCGGCCATCGTGCTGCTTTTTGTGTTGAGCCAGTTTGGGACAGCCTTTTCCCAACTTACAATCAAAGTCACGGCAATCCCGGCAAATACACCTCCGGGCTCGAGCATTTACGCAGTCGGTACATTTAACAACTGGGCACCCGGTGATGCCACCAAAATCCTTACCCCACTGGGTGGCGGCCAATTCCAAATTGTGCTAAACCCTCCTGTGGGTGAGGTAAAATTCAAATTTACCCGAGGCTCCTGGGCAACCGTGGAGGGCAATGCCAATGGTGGCTTTTTACCCGATCGCGTGCTCAATTACAATGGCCAGGCCACTACGGTAAACCTCACGATCTTGTCCTGGGAAGGACAAGGTGGTGGTACCGGCACTGCGGCCTCTAATGTGCAAATAATTAGCAACGCCTTTTCTATACCGGAATTGAACCGCACGCGGCGGGTTTGGCTGTATTTGCCACCGGATTACGCCACCACCACCAAAAGCTACCCCGTCTTGTACATGCACGATGGCCAGAACTTGTTTGACGTCCAAACCTCCTTTTCTGGCGAATGGAAAGTAGACGAATCGCTCAACCAACTATCTGCACAAGGCGATTATGGCTGCATCGTCGTCGGCATCGACAATGGTGGACAGTACCGCCTGGATGAGTATTCTCCCTGGGTCAATACCCAGTACAATGCAGGGGGGCAGGGCGATGAATACGTCGATTTTTTGGTCAACACCCTCAAGCCTTACATTGACTTTAACTACCGCACCTTGCCAGGTCGTTTGACCACAGGCATCGCGGGCAGCAGTATGGGTGGCTTGATTTCCATGTATGCTTTTTCGGAGCGCCAGGATGTTTTTTCGAAGGCGGGGATCTTTAGCCCTGCATTTTGGTTTGCAGGCAATAATCCTGTCAACCATACGGCAAGTCATTCAAAACAGGGCGCTGCCCGTGTATATTTCATGTGCGGTGCCGACGAAGAAAGCGATGGCAATCAATCCAATTACGTGGTGAATGATATGAATGCCGTATCCAATGCCATGAGCACTGCAGGTTTTTCAAGTGGAGAGAAACTGACAAAAATACCTGCTGATGGGCAACATTCGGAGTGGTTTTGGGCGCGGGAATTTCCTGATGCCTATGTTTGGCTTTTCGCAGGTGCTGTGTCTGGCAGTCAGGAAGCCAGTACCAACCAGCAATTGGAGATATACCCCAACCCTGCCGGCTCATGGGTGCATTTTTCGGGCATCAACACCGATGAAACGATCTACCTGAAAATTTACAATGCTGCTGGGAAAGTTATTCGGGACACCACTATTATGGGCAATGAGCCCGTTTGGACGGGGGATTTGGCCAAGGGAGTGTATGTGGTGAAGGCAAGGAAGAAAGGTGGGAAGTTGATGGTTGGGAAGCTGGTTCGCTAATTTTTATTGACGAATGCCGATTACATGATTGACGATTGTTGAAGTATCATCCCGCTTGGTCTTTGTGGTCAATTAAGACAAGACTGAACTCTTTTTCGTCGGTTTTGCGTTAGAACCACAAATACCAAGTGCAACGCTTACTTCAACAATCGTCAATCATGTACTTGCCAATTGGCAATCAAATTGTTAATTTTTTAACTTCAAATATTCATGCGTCTGACTTGGGAGGAAGCCCACAAGCAAGACAGGCGCTTATATCCTACTTTGTAAGCATGGGGAAATCCTCCAATATTTCCTCGGGAGTCATGCCGGAAGCCAAATAGCTTACCACATCAAAAACGGTGATGCGTAACCCTCGGATGCAAGGTTGACCACTCCGTTTCCCTGGTTCTATCGTAATAATTGATTTGTAGTCCATTTTCTAAAATAATTTCACTACAAAAAAAGTCTTTTTTGAGAATAGATAGCCTGATTTTATGCTTTCCGCTATAAAACACCGTGTTTTTCAATCTATCAAGCTACTTTTGCCGGACAGCTAAACAACATTATTCCACCCCGAGACATTCCTGCATGGCTAAGCGAAAAGGCGGACAATTGAGTATGAATTTCGACAGCGAAAGGGTATCCAAACTTTTTGGAGTCTTTTGCCTGTTCCTGTCATTCTACTTTTTGATTGCATTTACTTCCTACTTTTTTACCTGGGAAAACGACCACGACATCGTGTTCCGCTTTTCCTGGGAGATGTTTCTGGCCGATGTGCCGGTAGACAACTGGCTTGGTCGTTTGGGTGCTTTTACCGCCGATTCGATCATTTACTGGGGATTTGGGGTAGCGTCTTTTGGGCTGGTTTACCTGCTGTATAAATCAGGCTTGGCGTTTATCCGCAATTCACCCAGCGGCTTTTTGTTTTTTACTTTCCAACGGACGATCATTTACATGGTACTTGTTTCCGTTGTCAGTTCCTTCTTTTTTCAAACATTGGAGTTTCCCTGGGGTGGGGTGTTCGGACAGTCTATCAGCGAGTATATCCAGAACATGCTGGGTATCGTGGGCACATTGGCCTTGATGTTGTTTGCGCTGGTAGCCACTTTTGTATGGTCGAACAATCCGGACTTGACAGAATTTACCTGGCAAAAACTTTGGGATGAAACCAAACAAGCGTGGAATGACCTGCTCAGCGGAAATTTCGGGAAACGGCGGCCAGCAGCCCGGGCATCGCGTGCGAGTGCCAGCGCGGCATTCGATGGTGAGACAGGAACCATTGATGCGGAGCCAGTTCGCGCTGCGATCGACACGCCAGTCACGGAGGAAATAGGCGTTCAAACGGCACTAGACCTCAGCCAACGCTCCGCGCTTTTCTCCGATCCGCCGAAGCAGGAACTTGCGCGCCGGGAAACCCTGCGGCCAGGCGTTGATGACGATATGGAAATTATTGTCAACGTGCCCCCACCAAGCACGCCCGATGACGCAGATGTTTACAAGCCTCCCACAGTAGCCATCCAAGAGGATACACCCGATTTTTCTGAGCCGTATGACCCAACGCTGGAACTTTCACACTACGAATACCCACACCTGCAATTGCTGGTAGACCATGAGAATTCCGTGCTTGAAATTGACCGCGAGGAGCTGGAGGCCAATAAAAATCAGATCATTCAGACCTTGTTGTACTTCAAGATCGAGATCGAAAAAATTAAGGCGACCATCGGGCCGACGGTGACGCTGTATGAGATCATTCCGGCGAGAGGCGTTCGTATTTCGAAAATCAAAAACTTGGAAGACGACATTGCGCTCAACCTTTCTGCGCTTGGCATTCGTATCATCGCGCCGATTCCGGGTAAAGGTACCATCGGTATTGAGGTGCCCAATAAAAAGCGCCAAACCGTTGGCATGCGGGAGGTATTGATGGATGAGCGCTTCAAACGCGCCAAAATGGAGTTGCCCATTGCCTTGGGAAAAACCATCCAAAATGAAGTATTTGTAGCTGATTTGGCCAAAATGCCCCACTTGCTCGTGGCGGGCGCTACGGGTCAGGGCAAGTCTGTGGGCATCAATGTGGCACTGATGTCGCTGCTGTACAAAAAGCACCCTTCCCAAGTTAAACTCATCCTTATTGACCCCAAGAAGGTGGAGCTTTTCCCATACGCTCACCTTGAAAACCACTTCCTGGGCTTCCTGCCAGACCAGACGGAGCCCATTGTGACCGACACAACGAAGGTGGTGCACACGCTCAACTCACTCATCATTGAGATGGAAACGCGTTACGACCTGCTGAAAACAGCTGAAACCCGCAACATCTCCGAATACAACGACAAATTTGTTGGCCGCCGCCTCAACCCCAACAAAGGGCACCGGTTCCTGCCCTATATCGTGCTCATCATCGACGAGTTTGCCGACCTTATCATGACGGCAGGCAAAGAAATAGAATTGCCCATTGGCCGATTGGCGCAATTGGCGCGTGCCGTGGGTATTCACCTGATTATCGCTACGCAGCGACCGTCAGTAAACATCATTACAGGGGTTATCAAGGCCAACTTCCCGGCGCGCATCGCCTTTAAAGTAGCTTCCAAAGTGGACTCCCGTACCATTCTCGATGCTGGTGGCGCGGAGCAGCTAACGGGTCGTGGCGACATGCTGCTGTCCGTTGGCGGTGACATTATCCGCTTGCAATGTGCTTTCGTGGATACCCCGGAAGTGGAGCGTGTCATTGAGTTTATTGCCAACCAGCAAGGCTTCGCCGAGCCGTTCTTTCTGCCCGAATTCCACCCGGACGGCGAGTCCGGTAGTGGTGGCAACAGCAAACAATTCAGTCTGTCCGAAATGGACGAAATGCTGGAAGATGCAGGCCGTTTGGTTGTGGAAACCCAGCACGGCTCCACCAGCATGATCCAGCGCCGCATGAAACTCGGCTACAACCGCGCAGGTCGTATTATGGACCAGCTTGAAGGTTTGGGTATCGTTGGCCCTGCTGAAGGTTCCAAGCCGCGTGAGGTGTTGTTCTACTCGATGGATGAGTTGAACACTTTCTTTCAGAAGCTAAAGGAGAAACGTGGGTGATTTAATGTGATAATGTGATAATTGACGCGTTGCTTTTGGTGGTTATTGCCAGTCTTTTGAACAACAGCCTAGCCAGAAGCCCATTATCAAATTAATTTAGTATCCATTTCCAGAGATTTTTAATTTTATTTTTCTAAGATTTGCTTTCCTTGCTTTAGGGGCAGGGGTTCTTATCATTCACACAACTACTACGTAAGCATGAAAAAAACTACTTTTTCCACCGTCCTTTCTGTCTTCTTTTTTCTTTTTTCTGTCTTCTTTTCAAATGCTCAGGACATCGGCAATGCGCCCGACTGGAAATGGATAAGATCTATTGGTGGTTCGGGGGGTGATAACGGCACAGATGTCGCGGTGGATGCCAGCGGTAATGTTTACGTTGTTGGCGTTTTTAATGGCATTACAAAAATCGGTGGAATTCAAATCAACAGTTTTGGTATTAACGATGGTTTTTTGGCAAAATTCTCGCCAGATGGCACAGCGCTTTGGGTGAAAAATCTTCATACAAACAATGCCGACGGCAAGGTTTTTTGCCAAAATGTAGCCCTTGATAATGCCGGGAATGTTGTTGTCTCGGGGCATTTTCAATATGGCGATTTGCTGCTGGGTGTATTTGTCAAGCAACGGATTGGCAACACGGATATTTTTGTGGCGAAATTTAACAGCAGTGGGGATATTATTTGGGATTGGACTTTTGGCGTATTGAACAATAATATTACAGCGCAGAGTTTGGCCATTGATGACGCTGATAATATCTATTGCCTGGGGAGTACCCAGCTATTTAAGCTCAATCCCACAGGGATTATCCTTTGGCAGACGATCTATTTTTCAGCGCTCAACAGCGGCGCTATATATTGGAATAACGGGAGGCTGTCTCTCGGAGGCACTTTTAACAGTGAAATAGTTATTGATGGCACCTTATTAAGCTCTCAAGAAGATGCCATTTATATGTGTGCAGTAGACCCTCAGATAGGTTCCTTTTTCAGTCCTGCGAAAATGCTGGAAAGTTCCTATTTTTTTGGTGGATACCTGCTTCTAAAATCCATGATTGTAAAAGGGCCGGATGAAATTTATTTAGCAGGGCAATACCAGGAAGAAATTTCAGCTGGGACATGCTCTGTCACGTCTGCTTTCCTTCCAAAAGGCTTTATTGCAAAAATGGGCAGTGCTGGTTGCCAGTGGCTGGTTGGAGAAACCACATCAAATTTAGGCGAGAACGCTGTCTATAAAATCGCCCTCGATGCCAATGGTAATTTATATGGTTGTGGCAACACCAACACAGCAGCCATTACATTTGGGAATTTGAACCTGCCCGCTGGGTCGAATGGCTTTTTGGCCAAGATCGATGTAGCTACGGGCAGTGTTATAGATTTGAAGGGCAGTAGCGAATTTACAATTAGCCTGGTGCTTGATGGCGCGAACAATGTTTATGAAACTGGCTTTAAAGGCACAGGCGGCTATTTGAAGAAATCAAGCAGTGCTGGACTGCCTGTTTACAATATAGCATTTGAAAATAATGGAGGCTTTTGTCAGGTCTCTTCAGTAGAATCTGATGGTACGGGCATCTATGTCATGGCATCCGTTTTTGGGAAAATAAAATTTGGGGCCCAGACATTGGACTTCCCGACATCATCCATGCTTGTTGCGAAGTTCAGCCTGGATGGGACTCAACTGTTGTGGTATAAAGTGGCGGAAGGTGTTTCAGGGGTATATTTTTCCTGGGGCGGCTCCGTCAGCTATTTGGACAAAACATCCGGCAACTTTTATTGCAGCGGGGTCTTTTCCACGACATTCACGTACAATGGACAAACCTACACAAATCCAAATGCAAACGGGAACAGTTATTTCCTCCTGCAAACGGGCCCTGGTGGTTCCGCAGGGTGGCTGAAAGTATTTTCGAGTATTGAAAACTTGCTGAGTGTAACAACCGACAATGCCGGGAATATCATCCTGGGCGGCACTTTTTCCAATACTGCAACTTTTGGCAATGTTGCCCTGACAGAAAAAGGCGGGGGCGACTTTTTTGTCCTGAAATTGGATAAAAATGGCGACGAACTTTGGGCAAAAAGGGGCGGTGGTAATGATACAGAGTTTTCTTCCATTACGTCTACAGATGCCCAAAACAATATTTATTTCGTCGCCGAAACCTATTCTTACGATTTAGACTTTAACGACAGCTGGTCGCTCAGCACGGCAGATGGCGATGGGAATATTATGTTCGGAAAATTAACGCCCGATGGCGATGTTTCCTGGGTGAAAATTTATGGAAAAAGTGCCAATGATGAATATTCCAGCTTTGCTACGGGGTTGAAAACAGACCCTGCCGGTAATACGTACATGGGGGGATATTACGGGCAGTCCAATGAATTTGGGAGCATAACCATTACAAGCCCTTATTCTGTAAACCACTTTGTTGCGAAATTCAACGCAGACGGCATACCGCAATGGGTTAGCCCGATCAGGAGCAAGCGATTTGTGTTCAATTATTATGAAATGGACATCGACGAGCAGGGAAATGCCTATTATGCCAGTCAATTGCGCGACTCTATGTTCATCGAAAACAATGCGCTGTCCCGCCAGGGGACACCCTTCGCTCGCAACTTCTTTATTGCCCGCTTCAATAACAGCAATGGCAGCCTTGATTGGGCCAAAGTAATGTCTGGAGGCCCTGAAGCAGCTGGATTCCCAACGGCTATGGCTGTGCATGACCACAACAGCATGATTTGTGCTGGCACATTTATAGACAGGATGGAGTTTGATGACTTCCAAATAAATTCATATTCCAGCAATGCTGGCTACCTGGGCTTACTTGGTGTACAAATCATGGTGTCCGTTCAGACACCCGTCGCCGGGAAAACAATGCTTGAGCTAAGCCCCAATCCGGCTGCTGGGTTTACCACGATTGGAGCAGAAAATACTATAGACAGCCCAGTAAAAGTCAACATCGTCGACAGCCAGGGCAAGGTGGTTTTTCAACAAGAATACCAAGGCATTGCAGCTACCCAACAAATTGACTTACAGCATTTGGTACCCGGTGTGTATTTCCTGAACGTTCAATTCGACAACGCCAGCGAGACCAAGCGCCTGGTAATCGCACGCTAAATTTTTTAATGTGATAATTCGATAATGTGATAATTTGATAATGGGCGCGTTGTTCTCGGCACTAGTGGTATTGCCAGCAATACGAACAGCAGCCAGGCGCGAAGCCTATTATCAAATTGTCTCATTATCGAATTATCACATTATTCTCTAAAATAGGCTTCTGTCCGCGTTTGTGCATTCTGCCGCACATTCATGTAAAAAAGGTTCAAATCCCCGATATGGTAGTTTTTCCGGCGGAAAAGGATACTCCCCTTGAACTTTGGTTTCCTGGCCAGTAGGACTCCCTGGTACACTTCAGCATCTGTGATGGCGGGGTATACTTTTTCGAATGGCCGCACTACGCCACCAAGATTGCTTGATTTAGGTGCGTATTGCCCTTCCGTTGTCGTCCAGCAAAGAGGATTGGTACAAACGATTTCGCTGTTCAAACGGGAATCGGCGTTGTGATCCAGCACATATTCCCGGTTCCAGGTGCGCCAGGAGCAGTAGCAGTTGATTTGGTCGGGTTTTTCACAGGGCTGGAAGTTCTTATAAAAAGTCTTGTTTACAGGCCAACCGACGATATAGGCTGTCACCAAATCGCTTTGCAAGGGTGTGCCTTCAATCTTTTTCTTGATCAGGTTCATGGCATGGAGCGCCCCCTGACTATGTGCTGCGATGATAAATGGTCGGCCATTATTCCAATGCTTCATGTAATAATCGAAGGCCGCTTCAATGTCCGTGTAGGCCAATGCGAGCGCTTCTTTGTCAGAATCCACTTTCTTTTTGTTGTAAAATACATTCAAATGTGCCTGTCGATACCGAGGCGCATATACACGGCCCGTGCCATTGAAAATAGAAGCCTGGAACAGTACCGCGCCTTCATCGGTCGTTTTATTGACGCGGTCATCGTTCACATCGGCATTCCATTGGTTTTCGTAGCGTTTAGCGCCAGTATAGGTTGTGGGGTAGAAATACAGCACATCGACCTCGGCATCTGCTTGCCCGTCTTTCATTCCTGGCAGCGGCGTTCGGTCGGCCATGTCTTCTTTATCGGGATGCGCGGCCCAGTTGGCGAGGTTGGAATAGTCGGGCGCAGGAGGGATGTTGCGGGCATCGAATTGGCCTTTTGGGCGCACGGCGCAGGCGCTTAAGCTGGCAATGCACAAGATGCCGAATAGGGTTTTTTTTACATTCATGGTGGTAATATTATTTGGGTGGTAGAACGATGGGTATACTGGCTTAGTGCGGATTAGGTGGAAAAAAATTGATAATTTGATAATGAGATAATTACGGTAGACGGTGGACGGTAGACGGTGGACGGGACACAACATTGCAAATTTCTATTGGTATTTGTTTCTCAGGTTCAGGAGCCAACGATCATTTTTTTATTCAAGGGTGCTGAAACATAATCGCCAAATCATAATACACTGCTGTGCAAACCGTCCACCGTCCACCGTCTACCGTAATTGTCAAATTAAAACCTTATTTTTCGGCCTAAATACACCATGCTTATGGCATTTTGGATCAGCATACTCTCTGTTTTGGCCATCGTATACGCCGGGCTATGCCTCTTCTTTTACTTTGGGCAACCGCTGTTTTTTTTCCGTCCAGAGCGCTTGGCTAAGACATTTACTTATAAGTACCCGTTTCCCTTTACCGAGGTCAATTTCGACATGGAAGACGGCGGCAGCGTAAATGCCTTGCATTTCAAGGTGCCCAACAGTCGGGGCGTTGTATTTTACATCAAAGGCAATTCGCGGAGCATCAAAGGTTGGGGCAAGTTTGCCAAAGATTTTGTAGGCAAAGGCTTCGATTTTTTCATCCTCGACTACCGCGGATTTGGCAAAAGCACCGGCAAGCGGACGGAACAAATCCTGTACTCCGACTTGCAACAAGTGTACAAATGGCTCGCGGAAATGTATGGCGAAGACCATATTGTGCTGTACGGTCGCTCGCTCGGCAGCGGCCTGGCCACCCGCATTGCTTCCTGGAACCACCCAAAACTGCTCATTCTCGACAGCCCCTACTACTCTTTTTTGCACCATATCTCGCGCTATGCCTTCATCCTGCCCTTGCGCTGGCTGCTGAACTACCAAATTCGCACCGACCGCTTTATCAAAAAGGTAGCGTGTCCCATCCACATCATCCACGGTCGCCGCGATCGTTTGATTCCGTACCGCCAGGGCGAAATGCTAAAGAACCTGGTGCCGGAGAAAGTGACGCTGCACACCATTGAAAAGGGGGGGCATAACAACTTGCCAGAATTCCCGCTGTACCATGATTTGTTGTATGATTTGTTGCATGAGGCGTTTGAGGTGGAGGTGCGGATGGCGGCGTGAGGGGTTGGGGTAATTACAAACTAAAAAAAAGTCTCTATGAAACCATCAATTATTACGGCACTATTGCTGTTAGTCTGGACAATGTCCTTTGGCCAAAAAAAAATCGAGAACAAACTTACCCCGGAATATCAAAATGTTTTAGGAACCAAAATCAGTTTGGTTCCACCCGAAAGATTTACAGCGGCGGCGGATTTTCTAGGGCTCCAAGAGTTGGAATCGGGCTCAAGTATTATGGTTTTAAACATTCCTGGGCCTTATTCAGAAGTTTCCAAAGGACTAACCAAAGCCAAATTTTTAAGTAAAGGTGTTGAGGTTAAGAAAATTAAGCATTATGTGATCAATGGGCTCCCAGCAACTTTTGTAACAGCTAATCAAAAAGCTAATGGAAAACTTTATTCGAAATACATAATTGTGTTTGGCGCAGCGGAAGAAACCATTATGATTAATGGGGCGTGTTCAGCGAACCTCAAAAAAATTGGCGCTGGAATCAAAAAGCCACTCTTGACTGCGTACTATCACGCCGACAAAATGATAGACCCTTTTGAAGCGCTCGACTTTACAATTGACGTTTCGGCAACAAAACTGCAATTTGCAAAAAACATGGGGGGATCTTTAATGTACACTGTTGATGGACAGTTACCACCTTTAACAAGCGACAAAACTTTTCTTATAGCAACCAAATCATTTTCAAAGGTTGAATCCGATAACCCAAAGCTGTTTTCTATCATTAGATTAAAGCAATTGCCGATAGATATAGACCATGTTGAATACACAAATGAAATAACGATTGGCGGATTATCAGGATATGAAATATTTGCCAAAGGGAAAGATGAACATACTGAAGAGCCCAAAAATGTGTACCAGGTAATATTATTTATTGACGGCCTATATTATATTCTTGTGGGCATTACAAATGATGAGACTGAAGCAAGTTTGAATGATTTGAAGGTCGCTATTAATACGTTTAGAAGGAAATAAGCATGTGTAGATATGCCATGACACCATATAAGCCGCACTACGCTTGTTTTACCTGTAGAAAAACGTTCAAAAGAAGGTTGATGCGGGATATTGATAGAGACGACAAAACCGAGGTAGCCGCAAAATGCCCGCAATGTGGAAACTTGATGGCCAACATGGGCCTTGACTTTGCTTCCCCTAAAAAAGCTGATCTGAAAAAATGGGAGCATATTAAAAGCTTGTATTCTGTTGGTGTAACCTTTCATTCTTGCGGTTGTACTGGCCCGGGCTATATTCCAAACACACCTGACAAACTCGCAGCGTATTTCCAGGATTTATTGGACGCATACCAAAAGCAGTTGACCTTTTGGAGAGAACGGGCAGAACCAACAAATGAGCGGGAAATCATGCGGGAAAACAGTAAGCATTGGGACTATATTGGACAAGTTCCGTATGAATCAAGGATGAAAGAAGGTGCGGTTTCGAATGCGGAAGCGAAAAGTTATTGGTTTGGTAAGATTAAAGTTGTTGAAGAAAAACTGGTGCTTTTGAATAAGGGATAAGTAGAGCGATTGGTGATGGCAGGCCTGTTTGAACTAAGGGAAATCCTTTGAATCATTTGGAGACGCGGCAAACTTGGGCTTGGTAAATAAAATCTTTTTGCCCCCTCGAATGCCTTGTTAAATCCGCTAAAATCTGTTACATTTGAAAGTTGAATCGGCCTGCCGAATTTATGTAAACACTAAAGATTTTAGCTAAATGAAACATCAAAACGCAATACAAGTATTTGAAGACAAAAAAGTCCGAACACTTTGGGAGGAGGAACAAGAGAAATGGTACTTCTCTATTATTGATATCGTTGCCATACTTACTGACCAACTTGATTATCAAGGTGCGAGAAATTATTGGAAAGTTTTAAAACATAGGCTTTCAAAGGAAGGCAATGAAACGGTTACAAATTGTAACCAGTTGAAATTGCAAGCAGAAGATGGCAAAATGCGGATGACAGATGTCGCCGATACCGAGCAGCTTTTTAGGCTCATCCAATCCATCCCATCACCAAAAGCAGAACCTTTTAAACTTTGGCTGGCACAGGTAGCCAGCGAACGCTTGGACGAAATGCAAGACCCCGAGTTGAGCATTGACCGCGCTTTGGAACAATACCTAAAACTTGGCTACTCGGAAAGTTGGATAAACCAACGCCTGAAAAGCATTGAAATCCGCAAAGAGCTGACCGATGAATGGAAAACACGCGGACTGAAAGCAGGACAGCAATTTGCGACGCTTACGGATATTATCACCAAGGCATGGGCGGGGAAAACCACCAAAGAATACAAGGTATTCAAGGGTTTGAAAAAAGAAAACCTGCGCGACAACATGACGAATACAGAGCTCATATTGAATATGTTGGCGGAAGCTTCTACCAAAGAGATCTCAGCAGCCACTGACCCGAAAGATTTTGAAGAAAGTAAAAAAGTGGCGTTTCAAGGTGGAAATGTTGCTAAAGTGGCGCTGAAAGAATTGGAATCAAAAACTGGGAAAAAGGTGGTGAGTGCTTTGAATGCGAAAAAAGTGTTGGGGGGAGGGGGGAAAGACGAATAGGCTCCGTATTTTTGCTACAAATCAGCCAGTTATGTATAAGTTAGACCGAAACGCATTCACCATCCAAACTTTTGAATCTGCTGCAGATCAGCGGGCATATTGGCTTTCGAAAACGCCAGGGGAACGGTTGGCAGCGGCTTGGTACTTGACGTGTACGGCCTGGAATTTGGATGCCTCGGTGGAGCAACGCTTGGATAGGAGTTGTTTTTCAATACGAACTCGAAAGGAACATGCGCCAGAACATATTTAATACTGATTTTCAGGATTTTATAAGGGAACTCAATGTGTGTGAAGTGGCATATATCCTTGTTGGAGGGTATTCTGTCATCTTGCATGGCTATTTCCGCACCACAGGCGATATGGATATTTGGGTTCAGCCCACAGTTGAGAATTATAAACGCTTGCAAAATGCCTTTTCACGATTTGGAATGTCTGTATTTGATATGAATATAGAGCGCTTTCTGGCTGCTGAGCATTATGATGTTTTCACATTTGGGCGGCCGCCCGTTAGTATAGACATCCTGACACAAATGAAGGGGGGAGAATTCGAGGCTGCTTTTGAACGTGCTGAATGGTTTGAAATCAACGAATCATTGTCGGTACGCTCACTCAGGCTTTCGGATTTGTTGGAAGCTAAAAAATCAGCAGGCCGCCCAAAGGATTTGGATGATTTAGAGCATTTAGACAACTCAGGGTAAAGGAAGCAGGTGATTGAGAAGGCGGCTGGATAGTTACTATTTAACCTTAATTCCAATGAGTTTAACGGGCTTTATGTCCAGCTTCGTTTTATGGGTTACCCTTTCACCCGTTTCAATATGGTGTTTGTAGTTTGCCATTATTTTTCTCCACACTGTTGCGAATTTTTTCTTTCCCATCATTCTATTCATCATGCCCCACATGCCATTTTTCATGGAGTAGTTTAAGGTCGACCTCAAGATGGTTTTATTCCCTTGCGCGGTCAAACGAAAATCACCGCCCATGGTTTGGATTCCAGAAACCTTGTAAACCTTATACACTTCTAACTTTTGATAAGTTCCTTCTTCCCATTCTAATACCCGTTCATCGAGCATGGCCCCTTTTTTGATCAATGGAGAAAGAATCATGTGTCTTGTGGCCCCGACCCCTGTTTTTAAGGTAGAAGAAAGGTAGGACGTGTCAACCGTTGGACTGCTCAAGTAAATACCTCCTAAGTTTTTGAATTCGGCCCAAACCTTTTCAATAGGAGCATCAATAATGACTTCTACGGTGGTTTCGGTAGGCGCTTTGCCCAGTTTTGGACTAGATTGTGCCCACAAGGGTAATGTTGTTACCAATAAAGTGAAAATGGTTGCTAATTGCTTCATGATTTTGTTTTTAAATGTTGGGACAAAGGTCAGGGTTGAGCTAGTAATCCATTTTACAGATAGGCTCAATAACTAATCAAATTAGCTCAAGCAACGTATTCTAAGGTAATGACAGTAAAGCCTACATTTGCAGGTCAAAGATAAATTCCGCGACTTAGCCGGAATTCCAGCAAATCATCATCCATGTCCAAAACACTCCTCCTGCTCTGCCTCTTAGTCCTCGCCGCAGGCATCGCCACCGCCCAGGAAACCGCCACCGTCTACGGCCGCGTCACCGATGCCTCCGACGAACAACCGGTAGAATTCGTCAGCGTATTCATCAAAGATGTGGGCAAGGGTGTAGCCACCAACGAACTGGGAAAGTTTGCCATACAAGTGCCTGCTGGTCAACGGCTTACCCTGGGCTTCCGCCGCGTGGGCTACAAAGATGCCAGCGCGGATATTCTCCAGCTAAAACCCGGCGCCCGTTACGCCCTCGACATTGCCCTAGCCCCCAACCAATCCAACATGGAGGTCGTCATCAGCGAGCGGCGGCTCGATGAAGGCGGCATGGTGAAAGAAAAAAACATGGCGGAGCTGAGAATGCTGCCTTCCACCACGGGCAACCTGGAAAGTGTGCTGCCCCATATCGCCCTCGGCACCAACTCCGGCACGGGCGGCGAACTCAGCTCGCAATACCAGGTGCGCGGCGGCAACTACGACGAAAATCTCGTGTACGTCAACGATTTTGAAATATACCGCCCGCAGCTCATCCGCGCCGGGCAACAAGAGGGCCTCACTTTCCCCAACATCGACCTGATGCGCGACCTCTCGTTCTCCAGCGGTGGTTTTCAAGCAAAATACGGCGATAAAATGTCGTCGGTGCTCGACATCAAATACAAGCGCCCCGACAGCCTGCGGGCCAGTGCCAGCGGGAGCTTACTGGGCTACACCGGACACATCGAAGGCAGCTGGAGACCCCGAAAAGAAGGGTTCAACGCCTTTCGCTACCTCGTGGGCGCCCGCTACAAAACCACCAAAACCTTGCTTGGCAGTCTGGACGTGAAAGGGGAGTACATACCCAATTTCACCGACGTACAAACTTACCTCACCTACGACCTGAACCGCGACTGGCAGGTTGGAATGATCGGCAACTTCAACCGCTCCACCTATACTTTTCAGCCAGAAAGCCTCGCCCGCGCTTTCGGACTGATCGATTACGCCCTGCAGTTGCGTACCGCTTTCGAAGGACAGGAAGTGGATGACTTTACCCAGGCAATGGGCGGCGTTTCCCTGACGTATTTGCCTGATCGACAGCGCAATCCATTGTTTCACAAGTTCTTAGCATCGGTTTGGCGCAGCCAGGAAAACGAGCGTTTCGACATCCTGGGCTATTACATCCTGGGCGAGCTCGATGAAAACCTTGGCTCCGACAATTTTGGTGAAATCGTCAACATCCTCGGTTCGGGTACGCAGCATACCTGGGTGCGCAACTACTTTAGCGCCGATGTGCGCAATGTGGAATACAAAGGCGGTATCGAATTTCAAAAGGATCAGAGAGATGTTGGCCTCACCCGCAGCCACTTTTTACAATGGTCGGCCAAATGGCAAAACGAAGCCATTTTTGACAAAATAAACGAGTGGGAACGCCTCGATTCGGCATTATACTCCCTGCCTTACGATACCACCGTGTTGCTCGTGCGCAAGGTGCTTAAAACTAAAAACACCTTGGTAAGCGATCGCTTCAGCGCATCTTTTCAGGATACCTGGACCTGGCGCAAGGACGGGGTGCGGGAATTCCAGGCAATTGCTGGTTTCAGGGGGCAATACTGGACCTTGAACGACGATTGGTTTGTGTCGCCACGGGCGCAGATACTGTATAAACCCTTGAATACCAAGCGGGATGTGTCGTACCGCCTGGCGAGTGGGTTGTATTACCAACCCGCTTTTTACCGGGAAATGCGGCGCTTGAATGGCACGGTGAATACCAATTTGGCCGCCCAAAAATCGGCGCATGTAGTTGGTGGTTTTACCTGGGATTTTCTTTGGGGCAGGCGTAATCCGGTGAAAATGCGCCTCATCACGGAGGTTTACTACAAGCAGATGTGGGACCTTGTTTCCTTCGATCTTGACAACGTGCGCATTCGCTATTCCGGTGAAAATGATTCCCGAGGCTATGCAACGGGCTTCGATATCCGCTTAAACGGTGAGTTTGTGAAAGGCGCCGAAAGCTGGGTCAATTTCTCCATGCTGCGCACCAGGGAATCCATCAATGGGATACAGCACAAGGCACGAAACATTGGCGACCGGGAAGGCCGGGAGGTAAAAGATGCGCCGCGCCCAACGGATCGACTGTTCACGTTCTCCACCTTTTTTCAGGACTACCTCAAGTCAAACAAAAACATACGGATGCACCTCAACTTCACGGTTGGTTCTGGCCTACCGTTTGGGGTGCTCGACAACAACGTCATTTACCGCAACCCCTACCGTTTTGCACCCTATCACCGGGTCGATATTGGTTTTGGGTTTCAGCTCTGGAAAGAACAATGGCGGCGCACAAAACCCAAGCATTTCCTGCGTTTCACGCGCAGCACCTGGGCCAGCCTGGAAGTGTTCAACTTGCTGAAAGTGGCCAATGAAGCGTCAAATACATGGATCAAGACGATTGAGAATACGCAGTATGCGATTCCGAATTATTTGACGGGAAGGCGGCTTAATGTAAGGATCAGGATGGAGTTCTAGAATCCTGATTATTTTAAAGGTCATGGCTGGAAGGCGACAATATCTCGTTCCAGCGTTGTTTGTGCTCAAATTTCAGCGCCGTGTCTTCTTCTAATAAATTCACGTAGCAATCGATAAACATTGCAGGATCAGAGAGGAGCCGCAGGTAATAATTAAGCGTCTTAGTCAATCCGTTTACGATAACTTGACATCCGTGTATGTTCTTTATTCGGTCTACTTCAGCCTTTATTTTTTCAAGCTCGGATTCCTCGATATAGTCATAGGTAGAGAGCAGGTAATATCGCAGTACTTGAGTTTTAGAAAACTTGTCGTATGCATCCTTTACCAACTGCGCAGTGAGCGCAATTCCGTGTTTCACCTCAACAGCTTCGAATGGTCTTCCATCGGGGTTTGATATTTCGATGTCGCCAATTCGACCGCTTCTTCTGTCGGCAGATGTATGACTTTCTATGGGAGCCAACGTTTTCCCTTCAAATCGTTTTACTTCGTCGATAAGACATTGATAAGCAGCGTAAAGCGCGAGCACAGGAAGCCTCGATGCTCCAAAAGAGTTATAAGAAGAATAAAAGTGGTTCTTTACGAGATCAATGATGGCTACTATAGGTAGGTTTGCAGGCTTTGCCAATTCAATTTTTTGCTTGTTTCGTTGGATTATCAAGCCTTAAAAAAGGAAACTTAGCATAGCCTCCTTAGCTGTGAACTCCTGGATTTGATGCAAAATTCCTAAAAAAGCTGTCTTCAGAGATTCAGGGCGAATTGCTCCTGTATAATTTGAATCATACGGCACTTTTTGCTCCAATGATCGAGTAAGCCAACCGCTTTCAGCCATTGCGGGGAATCGGACACTTTTTAGGAAGGGGGTGATATATGTAGAATCAAATGTTCTTCCTGAGTAACCATTAGGAATCCCTGACTGGTGATTCCTAATATCCTGCTCCGAGTGAAACAATTTATAAACAATGCTGGTAATTACTACTGTCAACACTCCTTTTGATGATTCGGAGTTGTGGAGGATTTCACGAAGTAATATTTTTAAATCCGCAGGAAGCGCAGATTTTATTTCAACATCTGCTCCCACAAACTTCATCGTATCATCATAGAAACTGTGGAGGTAATCAGCAACGTCAGATTTCATAGTAGCTGGTTTTTTATCTGATCTCCAATGGCTTGTATCATAGGAACACAGACGGAGTTTCCAATTTGTTTATATAATTCTGATTTACTGTAGATGAATTTGAATTCTTCTGGGAATCCCATTATTCGGTAGCACTCATTAATGGTAAGCTTTCGCACCCTACCTTCGTGAAGTATCCAAAACCTTCCTGAGGATTCCTGAGAAGGGAGTGCTGGATGGGTGCCTTCACTGGAGTAAATCCGATTGGGTTGTTTGTGAACACGAGAAAGGTGTTCCGTGCCAGGACGAACACCAGCCTTTCTAATTTTTTTATTTCTGTAACCAGAAAAAATCAAACCGGAATCTTGTTTGCGTTGCTCCTCGAGAATTGTGTAGGGTTCATCAATAAATTCAAATGCTCCATTGCTGTCCAGAAAATCACGAAGAATAGGTTTCGCTGTTTTGGGAATTGAATTAAAATCAAATATCTTCTCTTTATGGCAAACCAATATGATTCGTTCTCGGTTTTGGGGCACTCCAAAATCAGAAGCGTTAAGTAGTTGAGTGCTAACATGGTAGCCTAACTCTTTTAAATGCCGGACAATTGTTTGCAACGTCTTTTTCTTATCATGGTAAACCAAATGTTTTACATTTTCCAACAAAACAACTTTTGGTTGTCGTAATTCTATGAGTTTGAATACATGATAAATCAAGGTTCCGCGCGTATCTTCAAACCCCTTCATTTTTCCTGAAATGCTGAAAGGCTGGCAAGGGAAGCCGGCGCACAACACATCGTGTGGCGGGATTTTTTCCAAGTCAAATTTTGTAATATCCCCGAATGGCATTTCGCCAAAGTTCAGCTCATAAGATTTTTGTGCTTGTGGATTGTATTCTGAAGAGAAAATACACTTGCCCCCAATATTTTGCATGGCTATACGAAAGCCCCCAATTCCGGCAAATAGGTCGATAAATGTAAATTCTGGGTTTTCAGGCGGCGGAAAGGGTACATCCCATTTTAATGGAAGCAGCCCTTGGATACCATCATCATTTGCCTTTGGCAATGAGCCTTCTATAAGCTTGTAATAAGATTCAGCGTGAGGCTTGAAAAACTGCGAAACCCCATTTTTTGAGTTTTGCAGGTAATGTGTCAAAAAAGCCCAACCCTCGCTGTCAGCAGTAAGTTGATCAAAGTCAATGTTTTTTCTCAATTCAGAATACCTTAGCATCACAATCGGCTTTTAAAACAATTTATCTCACAAAGATATTTTTTATTTTTGATCATCCAAGGCTGCGCGCATATTATGTCTTACAAAAAGTCAGCAGAAAAGATAAAGGTCCCACGTTTCGAAGAGGCCGCCGGATTTTACACTTCCGAAAGGGTGTCGAAGCTGATGTCGAAAGTCCGCACGGCCAATACCAAGCCGGAAGTGGCTTTTCGAAAGCTGCTGTGGCATGCCGGACTTCGGTACAGGCACAACTACCGCAAAGCGCCAGGACGGCCCGATATCGCCTTTGTGCGCTGGCGCATCGCCATATTTATCGACGGCGATTTCTGGCACGGATATAATTGGTCCCAAAAAAAAGATGCCATTAAAAGCAATCGTGCGTATTGGATACCCAAAATCGAGCGGAACATGCAGCGCGACGAAGAAGTAAACGAACTGCTTGCGGCAGCAGGCTGGCACTGCCTGCGCATCTGGGAGCACGAGGTGGAAAAAGAATTCGGCGCGGCGTTTTACCGGGTGCTGCGGTTCATAGAGGAAAAACGCGGCGAGCCTTGGAGTTAAAAGAAATCTCTAAGGTTGGTACCGATGCCCAAGTGCACCACGCCACCCGCCAAATGGTAGGAAGAATACCCAAAATCGACCCTAAACCGGCTGATTTTAACGCCAATGCCACCGGAGAAGCCCGCCAGACTGCGATAATTGCGCACGCTGAGTTCTCGTTTGCGCAGGTGGTTGTAGCCGAAACGCATGCGGAAGCCTTCGTTGCGGCCCAATAAGAATTCACCGTTAAAAATCAGGTGGCGAAAGAGGTTGTCAATCGCGGCACTGGCCTTGTTTTCGACGGGTTTTTCGCCACCAAAAAGCAATACGTCGTCGCTCTCCGCATTTGGATCCTTGTATCGGATGTCCCAGGTGTGCAGGTGGTGCGCGACAACGCCAAAGCGGAAAGGCAAGTGTTTCAGGCGTTTGGTGATGCCAATTTGCAGGTCGAATGGTAAATTCTCGCGCGTGCCCGTGTAAGTAGCCATTTGAGTGCCGGCATTGCGCAGCACAAGGCCTATGGTGACACGTTTGGCGGTGTCGGCATACATCACGCCAGCATCCGCCAACAGTGCCGAAGCCTGGTACACATCGAGGGTAGAAACGGCCATTCGGAGGTTAAGACCCATTGAAATACGATTTGTCAATGGTCGGGCAGCGCCCAATGTAAATGCCGTTTCAGCAGCCCGCACCTTTCCCTCGAGGTTGCCAAATTCATCGGCACGGTCGATGTCGCCGTATTTCATGTATTGCAGGGCACCTTGAACGGTGAAGCCCAATTTGTCCAAATCATGCACATACGCCACATACCCGTGCTGAATATCAGACAAGAAAAAATTGTGGTTGAACACAACATGCCCATTCATCTTGGGATTGAGTGCTGCGGGATTGCTGGCTGCGAATACCGGATCGTCGTCTTTTACAGCCACCTGCATGCCGCCCAAACCCGTTACCCGTGACGATACAGGCAGCGACAAAAACTGGAACACATGCTGTCCTCCAGTTATCTGAGCTAAAGCTTCCGGCACCTGAAACTGGCTTATGACCAACAAAACCAGGCTAAATCTTCGTAGCAAAACAATCATAGTTAATGAGTTAATGAGTTATGAGTTATAAGTTATGAGTTATAAGTTATGAGATGGCACAACATCTAACTTTTATTATACAGGGGTGTTTCAGCATCTGGTTATTGATTGATGGAACTTCTATCATTGGTTTTGGAAGAAAGGTGCTGAAAAACCAGCGCCAAACCAATACCCCAATGTCGTGCATACTCATCTCTCATCACTCATCTCTCATCTCTATTTTCGAGTCGTGCAACGTCCATCCACACAATCTGCCGTCCTTACCAGCACCCCGTTTTGATCGTATTCTTTCAGTTCACCTTGCTCCAGGGCACTTTCTTTATCTGAAGGGGCATAAGAGCCTTCTGTTTTCAGGTTTCCATTGTCATAATACTCCTGGAATGGTCCTTTTTCTTCATTTTCCACCATGGTAACCCGCTCTTCCACAGTACCGTTGGGGTAGTATCGTATGCTGAACCCCTGCATGGTGCCGTTTACGAAGTCTTGTTCCAGTTGAATTTTGCCATTTTCGAAGAACTTCTTGAATTTGCCATCAAATTGGCCATTTTTGTACATTTCAACGCTTTCAACGCTGCCATTGGGGTAGAAATATTTTTTCTCGCCTTCCAGCACATTTAGGTGATAGTGCGCTTCTTCCAGTAATTTCCCTTCTGGAGAAAGTTTTTGATAAAGTCCTTCCTTGGCAAAATCCTTTTTATTCCGCTCAAATCGTTCCAAACGACCTTCATCGTCACGAACCGCCACTGTTTCAACGGGGTTTTCCTTGCACGAGATTTGAAAAATAAGGAAAAAGGCGAAGCCGAGGATCGAAAAAGCAGTAGTTTTTTTCATGCTGTGTTAGATTTTACCAGCAAACGTACAACATGACGAGAAAAGTCTGGGTGAGGATGCCTGGAAAAGAAAAAGGTTTCAAGGTTTCAGGTTGGCGTTGCACTTGGAATATGGGGGGTGGGGTGGAATGTTATTACCGTCAGCTGAAATTGCTAATATTGCGGCGCTTCACACTTACTATTGGGCTTATACATCAATTTTAATATACGAGGGGTTATTTTGTTGCTATATGAAAGGTGCTGCGCAGCGCCGACGCCCGGCAGCAAAGCATAAAACTGTCCAAAAGCCAATCAGTACAGAATGCCAAACGCAACGCCAACCTGAAACCTTGAAACCTGAAACCTTGAAACTTGAAACCCTGAAACCCTGAAACCTGAAACCTTGAAACTTGAAACCTTGAAACTTGAAACTTGAAACCTCTTTTTTTTATGACCGTAGATTTTTTCCGAAGTAGCTTATTTGCCTGGGCGGCGGCCAATCCCCGCCCCATGCCCTGGAAAGGTGAAAAGGATCCGTATAAAATCTGGCTCTCTGAAATTATTTTGCAACAGACACGCGTGGAGCAGGGTTTGCCATATTTCGAAAAGTTTGTGGCTACCTACCCGACGGTGCTAGACTTGGCTGTTGCGCCAGAAGATGCGGTGCTAAAGCTATGGGAAGGCTTGGGCTATTATACCAGGGCCCGAAACCTGCATGCAGCGGCTAAACATATTGCGCAGGAGTTGGGCGGCGTTTTTCCAACGACTTATGAAGGTATCCGGGAACTTAAAGGTGTGGGCGATTACACGGCTGCGGCTGTTGCTTCCTTTGCATACAACTTGCCCCATGCCGTGCTGGATGGCAATGTA
>JBBRWA010000024.1:0-30807 GCA_038246345.1 Chitinophagales bacterium | reverse complement strand
GGAATCGGCTTCCGGGCGTTGTTTGTTGAGGAAACGCAGGTAGTCATAAAATGCTTCGTTGTCGGTCGAACCTTTGAAATTCATTTTATTCACCGAATCTTTCACGTCGGTGGTGAAGCTGAAATCCTGATCATTTTCTGGAATCAGTACTTGCAGGTAGTTGTTGTCGGGCTGCAGCACCATCAGGTAAATTCCAGGCGGCAGCAGGGTATCGGCTTTGAAGGTGAACCAGCCATCTGCGCCGATGGTGACGGTATCTTTTACGTATTGTTTTTCGCCGAAGTGGAAGCCCAGCACCAATTCTGTGGCGGGGTAGTTTTCCAATTTGACCCGGATGTTGAAACCTGGGCCGCCGTTGGCGAGAATTGTAGAGAGGGAAAGAATGCAGAAAAAAGAGAGGGCAATGATACGTTTCATCCGTAAAGTTATTTGTTATGGCTGTCTTTTGTGAAAGCTGAAATTGTCGTTGAGACGCGCAAATATCCGCAAGTGCGGTATGAACATGGTGCTTTTATGGAATTGTTAACACGGAATAATGGATTTTGATAAAATTCAGGGAAATTTAATGAAGCCTTTGGGCCATTTTATCGCCCTTAGAAACCTGACTTTAAATAATACTTGGTTTGTAAATTGACGGTCAACCACTACATTTTTACAAAAATTTGATAATCATGAAAAATACCCTTACACTCGCTTTCGTGCTGCTTTCTTGTGGTGCATTTGCTCAAAGCACTTGGAACCAACAACTTCCATTGTTCAACTCATTTATTTTCCCGTACCAGGATGCCTCCTATGAAAATGGGCGGATATTGGTTTGCGGTCGGGAACAAATTGTTGAATTTGACCAGCTCGGCACATGCACAGGCAAAGCCAGCCTCTCATCAGACATCCTTTTTTCCAATTTTGTCCGGCGCAAAGTCGATCCTTCAACTGGTGCGCTATTTTTCCTGTCGGGCATGCGCAGGATTACAGGAACTACTGGTTATTCTCTGCAGATATTCAAACCAAATGAAGGCATTTCAGCGAGCATAGAGCTGCCCGACAGCCTTGGAACCACAAATCTGCTGGGGGGCGCTATTACTGAATTGGACGATAGCACAGTGGTGGTATTCGGCAGAAAATTCGCTTATAAGGTAAGGGCAAATGGCAGCAGTGCTTTCACTCAAATTTGGCAGCAACCGATAAGTTTTCAAACAAATACGGCCTGCAATGCAGCTGTTATCACCAATAATGGCTTTTTGGCCTTGAGCATCGACGGCTCCATCCTCGGGTTCGACAACAATGGGCAGCAGTTATTTTCCAAAACCCTGCCCTTTAGCTTTTACAGCGCCACTGCATTGCCCGATGGCATCATCGCATGCGGCACCAATACTGACCAAAAAGCAGTGCTTACAAAGCTGACTTTTGACGGCGATGTTGTTTGGTCCCAGGTATATGATGATAAGCGGTACAACCATGTTGCAGCCACCTTGGATGGCGGGTTTGTCGCCACTGGAACTACCGCCAGCTCGGAGATCGCGCTGCTAAAAACCAATGGCAATGGACAACCAATTTGGTCGAAAACCTACCAAAAAGGCACCGGGACAAAAGTTGTCGCCATGCCCGATGGCGGCTATTTCCTGATATCCTTCACGTCATCGCCATCCGCTGTTTATGGTATCAAAACCGATGGCTCAGGAGCAACAGCGCCACTGATCGACGAATTCTTTGCGCAAAACAGGCCACTAAAAAATGATGGTGTAAAGGCAACGTTCGAGCCTACTGCGTCCTTGTTTTTTAGTGGCACTGATGGCACCTTAATTTCCCCTGCAAACGGTGAAGCTAGCAGCATTTTCACTTTTTCCCCACAAATTGGCGGTTTCGATTCGAACGGATTGTTGCATCTGGCAGCAGAGGATTACAGTCCTGGCTACGGCGATTTCCATACAGGCCCATTAGGCGGGCACAATGGAGATTACAACCGGGTTTGGTTGGCCAAAAAATCTGAAATAATGGCCATGCGCCGCGATTTTTTGATAGATCAAACGCTCAATGCAGCGGTGCCATACGATTTACTCACCTGGCCCGCAAAAGGCAATCAACAAAATGAATACAATATTGATTTTACCAAAATTAAAACAGACCCGATGCTACAGTCGGCCCCATTTGTAGACCTCAACGGCGATGGTAAGTACAATGTATTCGATGGTGACTACCCACGCATCAAAGGCGATCAAATGGCATGGTGGATGTTGAACGACGACAGCATACATCTTAATTCTTACGCTAGGCCCATGAAAATTGACCTGGCAATTTCAGCGTACCTATATGATTGTCCGCAAAATGAATCTGTCAAAAACTCATTGTTTGTCGATTTTGAATGTATCAATCGTTCAGCGTTATTGTATGACAGTTGCTATTTGGGCTTTTTTACAGATTTTGACTTGGGCTGTCTCTATGATGATTACTTTGGCTCTATGCCAGATGCCAACAGTTATTACGTTTACAATCAAAATGCAGAAGACCTGGATTGTCAAAGCGGTCAAAGTTTTGGCGCGGAAGTGCCCGTGCAAACCGTGACCTTTCAGGATCGAAGTTTGGACCATTTTATTTATGGGAATAATTCAATTGGTGGCTCAAACATGCCGCCCTACATTAATCCATCAGCGCCATTTGAATTTTACAACTATTTGCAGGGAAATTTGTCCAACGGCACCCGCCCAACCATGGGTGGCACAGGCTACAATCCCAGCAGCACCGACTATGTGGATCATGTGTTTCCCGCCAATCCAGCCGACCCAAATGGGTGGTCGATGTGTGTGGAAAACCTCCCAAGCGCGGATCGGATAGCCATGGGCTCCCACGGCCCTTTCACTTTTGCCGCGAACGACACCTTTAAAATTAGCGTAGCCTTTACCTCCCATCACAACATCCCCCTACCCTGCCCTGATGTATTTGGCTTGGTTAAACCCGCCGTTCAGCAGTTGAAAACCTGGTCGAATGAAGGCGTTTTGGAGATTTCCCCAAACCTGGGCGTGGTGCATGAAATCCTGGGCAATCCCCTAACCCTTGGAATGAACATCCCAGGGGCTATGTTCCAATGGTCGACCGGAGAAACCAGCCCGACCATCAGCGTTTCTGCACCTGGAGAATACAGTGTGACCGTGACAAGCCCTGCGGGCTGCCAAACGGTAGAAACAGTACTGGTGAAGTTGGGGGCAAGCACAGGAGGCCCGCAACAAAAAGCAAACTGGTCGATGTTTCCGAACCCGGCAACAGACCTCATTCAAGTGGCTTGTCCCGATTGTGGGCAAGGGGAAGCATTGCGGGCTGTGTTGCGGAATGCACAAGGGGCTGTTGTGCGGCGCGAAAAAGTGGCGAGCAGCACATTCTCAGTACAACTACAGGGGCTGCCTTCTGGTTTGTTTTGGCTGGAATTGTGGGACGCTGGCGTATATTTGGGAAGCAAGAAGTTTGCGCACGTGATTCAATAGGCCAGCATACGTGAAAAGTCTACTTGGGCTACTCTACATCACTGTAAATCAAATAAATCCCCTACCCCAGGCGTGCGGTCACACAAAAACCCTTCTGCGTACCGTACGCCAATCGGGCGGCCAAATACCCGTGCCTTGGCTTCCATAAAATCCAGGAAGTCCTTGCCAGAGATGGGTGTGTTTGGGGCCTGGTTAGTAGGATCATAGAACTGTGAGCGAAAAGACAGGATTGCTTCCATCTTTTTTTCAAAAAACGGGGTGATGTCTACCACAAAATCAGGGGTTAATTGCCGATCCTGGATATAGTGGTACAAAGCCTTTGGACGCCATTTTTGCTGGGGCATTCCCATATCGTCAAGGGTTTCTATTTTCTCCAAACCGGCGTAAAAGCAGGCATCTGCCACCATTTTCGCCGCGCGGCCATGATCGGGGTGCCGATCGTCAATGGCATTGCACAGCACAATCTCCGGTTGGCATGCGCGGATTTCGCGGACGATTTTCATCCAGGTTTCTGGCTTGTGTTCAAACAGCCCGTCTTCAATATCCAATTGATGGCGGAAAGCGCTGCCGAGCAGCTTGGAGGAAACCATGGCTTCCTCCCGGCGGATTTCCGGAGTGCCTCGTGTGCCAAGTTCTCCCAGGCTCAGGTCGAGCAGTCCAAATGTTTTTCCTGCAGCCGCATGGCGCAACAGGGTGCCGGCAGCACTCAATTCTACATCATCCGGGTGAATGCCAATGGCGAGTATGTCTATTTTCATGAGTATCGGTGAAAAAAATCGTGAATCTTCGGCCGCAAAGATACTTTTGCAGTCGAGAGCAATCACGAAAAGTAAAACGCTATGAAATCTGACCCTTCAAACAATGAAAATGCCTCACCGTTCATTGCTGCACAGCAACGCATCGAAGCACTGGAGAAGCTGGTGGAATCTACCGAAAAACGCGCCCTAAATTTTGAGTCTGACTGGTCCGCTTTATTCGACCAGAACAAAACCTTGCGGGAGGAGAACCATAAAATCCAGCATGGCTACGAAATCCTGCGCATTCAGAAAGGCGGATTTGGTTTCAGGATGCTGATGCTTTCCGGATTGGGAGGGTTTGTGACCGCGCTGCTACTTTGTTTTGTGTACGTCAAGCTGAAACCAAAGCCAGATTACGTGGCTACTTTTGATCAATTCCGACGGGAGAATTTGTTCGAGTATGAACTGAGCCTAAGCAAAGGTGATTTTGATGCCGTAGAAGCATCGTTGCTTGATTGCAGCAAAAGGCCGGAATTCAAGCACATACAGCCGGAGATATATTTTACCCAAAAAGTGGTGGGTGCTGCGAAGCGGTATTGTAAAGAAGGAGGGTAAGCAATTGACGATTGGCAAATACAATTATGTACTTGCCAATCGTCAATCAAGCCAAATTATAGGCCTTTAGCAGCAGGCTGCTCCTTGCCACGAACCTCACCCTTGATAACGAGGAACGTCTCCGTAGGCGTGGTATTGGCAAAAACGGTCACTTGCTTGCGCTGTGGACCAGGTTTGCCTTTTGAGTTGAACTCTACTTTGATCTCGCCGTCAGCACCGGGTTGGATTGGCTCTTTTGGCCAGGTTGGAACCGTACAGCCGCAAGAACCTTTGCAGTTGCTGATTACAAGCGGCACATCACCCGTGTTTTTGAATTTGTAGATGTGTTTTACGATTTCGCCTTCGTCAATAGTTTGGAAGTCGAACTCGTTGTTTTCGTATTGAATGGTCGTCGTAGGGCCCGCTGGCACGTCAGATGCACCTTGTGGCATTGAGGTGGCGTTCAGGTTGGTACCTGGAATGTTGCCGTTGCCTTGATCTTGCATAGAACTTCCCACGGCAGCAGCGCGAATTTGTTCGCCTTCTGATTGGCCGAGCCAGCTTTTAAATCCGCCGCCAAACAAGTTGGCAATCAATAAGATAGCAAGCAATGCGAGCAAGCCGGTTTGAATTTGTTTATTCCTTTCCATGTTTTTTTATGAATTGGTGAAAGATGTTTTTATTAAGATTGCAATGAATCGGCTGCAAAATTAGCCTGAAAAATGAGCTGTCATTTTGGTTTACATAAGTTTAACAACAGCACAACACTTATAACGTTGAAAATCGCGAACTTATGCTTCCTTCGTTTCAAAAGTGTATTTTCGCCGCCCAAATTGATGCACCACAATATGACAGATCAGCACCACGAAATTGGCCCCGACCATCTATCCCTTGAAAAAATCGGCCAGATACAGGCTTCGGGAATGTTCATCAGGCTTTCTGACAGCAGTCGCCAGCGTATTCGGCGTTGCCGCGAATATTTAGAGCAAAAACTAAGCCATTCAGACACCTTATATTATGGTATCAACACTGGGTTTGGCTCTTTGTGCGACATTCAAATTTCGGAAAACGATATTGAAAGGCTACAGCTCAACTTGGTAAAAAGCCACGCAGCGGGCATGGGGGATACCGTGCCACAAGAAATCATCAAGCTGATGTTGCTGCTGAAAGTGCAGAGTCTTTCTTACGGAAATTCCGCCGTGCGGGAGGAGGTCGTAGATCGTTTGATTGATTTTTACAACGCAGATATATTACCTGTCATTTTTGAAATGGGCTCTTTGGGCGCATCTGGCGACCTGGCACCGCTGGCCCATTTAAGTTTGCCCATCATTGGATTGGGCGAAGTGTGGCTCGATGGACAGCGTGTGCCGGCTGAACACGCACTGCAAAAAAAAGGCTGGAAACCCCTCACTTTTAAGGCCAAAGAAGCCCTGGCCATGCTCAACGGCACCCAATTCTCACTGGCTTATGCCACCTGGTGCCTCCTGGAAAGCCGCCGTCTAGCCGATCAGGCCGATATGAACGCTGCCATTGGCTACGATGCTTTCAATTGCCGCCTTTCCCCGCTCGATGCGCACATTCACCAGGTGCGTCCGCACGAAGGTCAGCTTTCAACGGCCAAAAAAATACTGGAACTGCTGCAAGGCAGCGAAATAGCTGCAGCCGAAAAAACAAGCGTACAGGACCCTTATGCCTTCCGCTGTGTGCCTCAAGTGCATGGCGCCAGCCGCGACGCACTGGCTTACATAGAAAAAATGGTGGAAACTGAGTTGAACTCCGTCACCGACAACCCCAATATTTTCCCGGAAGACGACCTGATTGTATCGGGTGGGAACTTCCACGCGCAGCCCCTCGCATTGCCCCTCGACCACCTGGCACTGGCACTTTCAGAGCTGGGCAGTATCTCCGAACGGCGGGTGTATCAATTGATCAGTGGACAACGGGGCCTCCCGGCATTCCTGACCACCAACCCCGGCCTCAACTCCGGACTAATGATTGCCCAATACACTGCAGCATCCATTGTAAGCCAGAACAAGACCTATTGTATGCCCGCCTCGGCCGACAGTATTGTGAGCTGCAACGGACAAGAAGATCATGTTAGCATGGCCGCTAATGCGGCCACCAAAGCGCGGCGGGTGGTACTGAACCTGGAGCGGTTGCTGGCTATTGAATTTATGACTGCCATGCAAGCGCTGGAGTTCCGAAGGCCTCTGCGCGCTGCGAAAGGGATAGAAGGAATGTTGGAAAAGTATCGAAAAGTGGTGCCGCGCTTGGAGGAGGATCGGGTGTTGAGCGTGGACATGGAGAAAACTGTGGCGTTTTTGAGGACGTAAATACTAAAAAAGGTGCTTGGGTGTTTGATTCATTATACTCAAGTCAAAACCAAGCTAGAATCAATTGGTAAAGCAGCTATCCCTGTTTTTTGAAAAAAATCATCCAACTAAACCTGTTTTCCATGAAATTTTACCCCCTTTTTCTGTCTTTTCTCTTTTTTTCAAGCCAGTCGCCAGCCCAGGACTTTTCCAAAATAGATGCCCAAGCACGACAAGTCGCGGCACCCGAAAACAATGATATTGCCGCACTCTCTAAAGCCTTGACCGCTGGCTGCCAAAACGAAAAAGAAAAAGCCCGTAGCTTTTTTGTCTGGATGGCGGAAAATATTCGGTACGACATGAAGACGTTTAGCGATATGGGGGCTATCAGCGCAGAAAAGGCGCATACCATGCAAGCCCCAGAAGAAGTTCTCAAAAGGAAAAAGGCAGTATGCGATGGATATACCAATCTATACAATGCCCTTTGTACTAAAGCAGGGATACGCGCCCTAAAGGTGATAGGCTTGGCAAAAGATGAAACATCAGAGAACTCGAACGGTGGCCATGCCTGGAGTATAATTTGCGCCGATGGCCAATGGTCTTTGGTGGACGCGACCTGGGGCGCTGGATATGAAGATGTTAGGGCCGGAAAATATCGTCAAAAACTGGATGAAAAGTATTTCTTTACTGCCCCTGACCTGCTTTTAGAAGACCATTATCCAAATGATCCATTGTTTCAGTGCATGGCTACTCCTTTGATACTGGCAGAGTTCTTTCAATCCTCCACAAAACTACAAGCAAGCATTCAACAAAAAATGCTTGGAGATACAGTCGCTGGCTATACCCACATTCGTGATAGTCTGAATGCCCTTTTCCCTTACGACAGCACCAGCTTTATGCGGGGTTCAGGCAAGCGCTCCTTGCAAATAAATCCAAACAGCTATTATGGGTGCTGGGCACTGGGCACGTACTATGATCGGCTGGCGACCAATTTATGGAACGACCACAATCGGGCCTTAATTGCCATAAAACCCAATAGTCCAGCCCCTGGAAACCCTTGGTTTGAAAAACAAGAGATGATCTTGAAGCAGTGGGAAACGAACAGTACGCGCAGTCTGCATATTCTTAAAATCGCAACGGGCACTGACGACGGATACGTTGATGAGGTACGGTCTTTGATAAAATATGCACAATCCACCCTGGATACATGCCACAAGCAAATGGCACAAATTAAACGCTACAAGGCAGAAACACAAAAACAGTGATCCGGAACAGGCAAAGATAATCTGGAGATGAAGTTCAAGCCAACACCAACTCCTGCATATTGCCATATACCTCTTCCACCTCATCCAAAATACCAAATAAAACCTCCGGCTCCATTTCAGTGACCAAACGAGCACGGTAAGGTTTGATGTACGGCAAATCGCGCAGGTAAGGCGCATAATGCCGACGCATTTCCAGCACGCCCAATTTTATACCTTTCCAGGCCAAGCTGTCTTTTAGGTGCTGACGGGCGGCACGCACACGTTCATGCACATCTGGTGGTGCGAGCAGTTCTCCCGTCGCAAAATAGTGTTTGATTTCCCGGAATACCCATGGGTAGCCGATGCTGGCGCGGCCGATCATAATGCCATCAGGATGGTAGCGGTTCTTGTATTCCAGTGCTTTTTGCGGGGTATCCACATCGCCGTTGCCAAAGATTGGGATGTGCATGCGCGGGTTGTTCTTCACCTTGGCGATCCATTCCCAATTGGCTTCGCCCTTGTACATCTGGGCACGTGTGCGGGCGTGAATGCTCAGAGCTTGTATGCCCACATCCTGTAAGCGCTCGGCCACATCGAGAATATTGATGGTGGAATCATCCCAGCCAAGGCGGGTTTTGACGGTCACCGGGTATTTGGTGGATTTTACAACAGCTTCCGTGAGTTTCACCATTTGGGGAATATCGCGGAGCAAACCTGCGCCAGCCATACGGCAAGCGACTTTTGCCACAGGGCAGCCGAAATTTATGTCTATAACATCCGGGTTTTTAGCTTCGATGATGCCCGCAGCTTGGATCATGTTTTCTAGTTGGCCACCAAAGTATTGGATGCCCACGGGCCGTTCATAATCAAATATTTCGAGCTTCTGGAAGGTCTGCTTGGCCTCATACACCAGCCCATCAGCACTGATAAACTCCGTGTATACCATATCCGCCCCCTGTTCCTTGCAGAGTTTTCGGAATGGTGGATCACTCACATCCTCCATGGGAGCGAGTAAGAGTGGAAATTCACCGAGTTCTACATTGCCTATTTTTACCATCTTGTTGGTTTGCGGGTGCAAAATTAAGCGGAATTAGCGGGAAAGTCGTTATACCTTGCACATTCCCTTTTCATCCGCTCATGATTTTGCGCTTACTCGTCCCCTTTATTATATTATTTGTGCTGACCAGCAATGGACTGTCGGCACAAACGCTGTTAGCGCAAAAAATTGATTTCAGCTGCGAAAAGTGTACACCTGCTGACGCATTGTTGCGCTTAAGCCGGGAAACGGGCATTACCATCGTATTTAGCGACCGTTTTTTTGAATCATGCCCGCCAGCTTCCTTGCAGTTTAAAGCAGAGCCACTCAAGCGGGTATTGGAACAATTGAGCGCTTGTTCGAAAGTTGGTTTTAGACTTGTTGGCGATCAGGTAGTGTTTTTCAGAAAAACCCAAAAAAGGACCCTGAGCGGCTACATAGAGGATTACGATACAGGAGAACGGCTTATCGGTGCCAGCATTAGGGTGCTTTCAGAGAAAACACTTGGTGCTGTCAGCAATGAATTCGGCTTTTTTAGCCTGAAACTGGACGAAGGCGACATTACCTTGCTTGGCTCTTACGTAGGCTACAACAACGAACGTCTTATATTACCACTGAACAACGACAGGATAATTCACCTAAAATTGCGCCCCAATACCAAACTTTCGGAAGTGCTTATCCCGGCAGTTTCGGCTCAGGAAGAAAAAAATCGAAAAAGCGGAAGCCCCAAATACCTCAACCTCAATGACTTGAGAATGTTACCAATGCCGGGCGGGGAAGCTGATTTATTGCGCCAAACCGCCTTGCAGCCTGGAATCCAAACGGGTACGGATGGACTCGGCGGCTTGCACGTCAGGGGTGGCAACGCGGATCAAAACCTGTTCCTGCTCGATGATGTACCCGTGTACAGCCCCAGTCACGCCCTTGGCTTGTTTTCCATTTTTAATCCCTCCATAGTAAGCAGTGTGCGGCTTTGGAAGGGCGATTTTCCGGCAAGGTATGGCGGCAGGGCTTCATCGGTGCTGGATGTGCGCACCCGGGACGGGAATCTGAATGAGTACAAAGCGGAAGTTTCGGCGGGTTTGTTTGCTACATCCGCCGTTGTGGAAGGGCCTATCGTAAAAGGGAAAGGCTCTTTTCTCGTTGGCACCCGATTTACCTATTTTGAACCGTGGGTGAAGTTTTTCAGCAAAAAAGGCAATCTGCTCACGTTTTCCGGTGATAAAGTGCGTTATCGTTTTTACGACACCAACCTGAAACTCAATTACTCCTTGAGCGATAAAGACAGGCTCTATTTCAGCTTATATTATGGTGGCGATCTTTTCAAAAATAATTTTGGCCAAGCCTATTCTGATGAAAAAGGCTACATCACGGATAATTCTTCCTTGGCCACTGATTGGGGCAATTCCATTGCAGCGCTTCGCTGGAATCATTTGCTCCGAGACAACTTGTTTACCAACACAACCATCCGCTACAGCCGGTTTTTCTATCAGAGCCGCCTTGGCTTCCGTTCCGACATTTTATATCCGAGTGGGAAGGTATCTCAGATTGCCAATTACGGTCAATTGTACCAGACCCTTATCAGTGATTGGTCGGGAAAAACTGATTTTACTTTTTATGTCTCCAAACCGTTGACCTTGCGCTGGGGCATTTCGTACACCATCCACAATTTTCAGCCCGGAGCGTTGTCGGCCAACTTCCTGCAACAAGGTCAGACAGAAGGAGATGTGGATTCTTTAGCCAGTATTCTGCTCAACAACGAGCGCCTCAATGCCGATGAGGCAGAAGGCTATTTTGACGCAGAATGGGATTTATACCCTGGTTTGCGCTTGGACGCCGGCTTGCATGGCACCGTTTTTCAAGTAAAAAATGCCAATTATCGAATTTTACAACCTAGGATGCGCCTGCGCTACCAAGGAAAAAAAGGTTGGAGTGAATGGCTGGGCTATCACCGAACTGCTCAAAACTTGCACCAAATTGGCTCCTTTAACATTAGTTTGCCTTTTGAGCTCTGGGTACCGAGTACCAGAAGGGTGCCGCCTGAAAAAGTAGGGCAATTGTCTTCGGGTTTTGGCTATCAGCACGCCAATTGGGGCTTTCAAGTAGAAGGTTATCTCAAGAACTTTGAGCGTGTGCTCACGTTTATATCCTCGGGCGATGCACTTTTTACGGGTGGCGCTGTGGATGCCAGTGGATGGGAAGATCGGATCGCGATCGGGAGCGGCAAGAGCAGGGGAATAGAATTTTTGCTTGAAAAAACGAGCGGAAAAACCACGGGTTCCATCGTGTACACCCTTTCGCGCAGCACGCGCCTTTTCCCGGATATCAACTCTGGTCGGCCATTCCCACTGCGTTACGATCGCACACATGATTTTAAAATAGCCCTGCGGCAAAAATTGTTCAAATGGTTGGAGGCAGATGTGGTTTGGGGTTTAGCAACCGGAAACCCGATCACCTTGACTGGGGTGAAATTTCGCCACGAATCCGTAGAGGGAGAGGTAGAACGTGATGTGTTTTTTTATACGGAAGTAAATGGATATCGCTTACCCAATTACCACCGACTCGACGTTGCGCTGAATGCAAATTTCAAAACCGGGCGCATAAAACATGAGATTCAATTAGGTGCCTACAATGCTTATAACCGTGCAAACCCATTTTTTTTGTATGTTGATGCAGGGAGTAGTGTAAAAGGTAAAGCAATTCAGTTTACTTTGCTGCCGCTATTGCCCGTTTTTCGATACCAGATTAGTTTTTAATAACTGATAAATGCGCTATCTCCGAATACTGATATTGTGTATGACCTGCTTGCTGCTCCTGCGCTGCGCACGAGAGGTCATCATTGATCTGCCGGAAGAAGAGCCGAAAGTAGTCGCTATTTGCCATTTCACAGAAGGACAACATTTTAGGGTATACATCACCATGAGTCAGCCCGTAAATGAAGGCGATGATCCCAACCAGCCTTCAGCGGTAGATGCTTCCCTGTCTATTGATGGCACATATTATGACCTGCTATACAAGGAAAAAGGTGATGGTGATCGATATTACTGGCGCAGTCACCTACAAAAAATACCACGTACTGGAGTAGAATACTCCTTTGTCGTGCGCGTGCCAGGCTATCCTACCGTACAATCCAGCAGCAGTATCCCCGTACATCGCTCGATTGATCCGATCAAACTTAAACAAGGAGACGCCATCCTTGAAACCCTGAGCGATGGATCCAAAGAGTTACGGATCCCGCTTGAATTGCACTTACAGGAACCACTTGGCGCGGAGCACTACTTTGCATTTTTCATCACTGACGATACCGATGTGAGCGAGTCGAGCGATCCTTCGGACACCTACACCATACAGCGCCCTACCAATTTCCTGGCCGATGGACGCACTATTTCCCTGTTGCACAACATCCCTGAGCCCGTAGTATTGATCAATGAAAACTATTGGGCTGATGGCCGCCGAACGTTATACCTCACGGCGCGAATTCCGGTCAAATTGGGTACAGAGCGCCCACGTACTTTGTACATTACCTGGCGCACCTTGTCAAAAGAATTCTACCGTTACCATCTGTCGCTTTCCCGGCAAGGCAGCAACTTGCCGTTGAGTGAACCGGATGCTGTGTACAACAACATGATTGGTGGCTTGGGAAACTTTTCGGGTTATTCGGTTAGGGTGGATACTATAACGATTCCTGATTTTTAGGGAAATTGCCCTCAAATCACCGTAATCAGGACATCCTGCCGGTCAATAAAAAAGCCAAAAGGTTCCACGTTAAATCCTTCTTCCGCTGCTACTTGCTGAAAATCAGCTTCATGCCCCGCCGCTACCGCGACAAGCAATCCACCACTGGTTTGCGGATCAGCGAGAATATTCCGTTTTACAGCATCCTCCGCACCGGCAACTTTATGACCGTAACTATCCCAGTTGCGGTTGGTGCCGCCGGGCACACATTTGTGCTCTAGGTAGTAATCGAGGATTGCGCGGTCGATGGTTGGCACTTGATCAAAATGAACAATCACGCTGGCATCACTGGCTTCGCACATTTCAGAAAGGTGACCCAGTAAACCAAAGCCCGTGACATCCGTCATGGCTTGCACGTAAGGCAATTTGCCAAAGCGTTCCCCCACTTTGTTGAGTTTTTTCATACTGTCTGGAGCAATATGGGCATGTTCTGGCTTTAAAAGCTCCTTTTTTTGGGCTGTGGTAAGTATGCCCACGCCAAGCCCCTTGGTCAGGTACAATTTGGCGCCGGGGGTAGCGCCTCCATTTTTCTTTAAGTTTTTAATGTCCACCCTGCCCGTCACCGCCAATCCAAAAATAGGTTCCGGACTATCAATGCTATGCCCACCCGCGAGCGGTATGCCTGCCTCGGCACAGGCTTTGCGACTGCCCTCGATCACAGCATTTGCGACCTCTGGCGGCAAGGCGTTTATCGGCCAGCCTAGAATCGCAATGGCCATCAGGGGTTTTCCACCCATGGCATACACATCACTGATGGCATTTACGGAAGCTATGCGGCCGAAATCCTCCGGGTCATCCACAATGGGCATAAAAAAATCGGTGGTACTCACCAATGCAGTGCCATCGCCAAGGTCATATACCGCAGCATCATCGCGCTCTTCATTGCCTACAAGCAATAGCGGAAATGGCTGTTTCAACACACTGGTTTTCAGGATATCATCCAGCAGTTTCGGTGATATTTTGCAGCCGCATCCGGCGCCGTGGGAGTATTGTGTGAGTTTGTACATTTTTTATACGGTTGAGGGTAGATGGTGGACGGTGGACGGTTTGGACATCTTTTGTGGGTTCTTTTGGCACTGAGTTTCAGCACTTAAGTATCAGGACTTAATTCAATTTGAATCATCCTTAGCTTAGGTGCTGAAACTACGTGGCAGAAGTAAAAACCATTGCTGGGCTTCCGTCCACCATCTACCGTCCACCGTCTACCGTAAGTTAAAATACGAAGGTAGCGCTGAGGCTTGGCAGGATTGGCAACTGATTTACCCTGGTGTAACGTACACGATCGAAGTAAAAGATATTGGGTCGGTCGTATACGTTGGTGGCGGAGGCTACAACTTCCAAGTTGCTGCGTTTAGTAAACTTAAATGACCGTTTGATCGAAACGTCAAGGCGGTGGTAATAAGGCAAGCGGCCGCCATTTCTTTTATCTGCGTACAGAATGCCCAAATCACCTTGGCCGCCCAATACATCAGTACCAATACCATTTTGGAAAAAAGGAACACTATTGTAGAAGCCTTGGGTTTGGGTGAATGGGAAACCTGATCCCAAGTTCCAACGCGCGCCAAGCTCCCACGCTTTCTTTTTACCCAACAGGTATGTCGTAACAATGTTCATATTGTGGCGACGGTCAAACACTGGCGGATAATCTTGAAGCCCATCGAAGCGGTTTACGAAGCCAAGCGAATAGGCGCCCCAGAGGTAAGCGCGTTTGCCCTCAATTTTCACGGAAACATCAATACCGTACGCATCACCTGTTTCAGTCGTAAAGTTCGGGTCTTGTGGCTGGAGCTTATTGCGGTTCAAAACAATCAATTGAGTAAATTTCTTATAATAGCCTTCTACGTTCAAATCAAAATTGCGGAGCACATCTATTTCAAAACCTGCGACTCCATGGATAGATTTTTGCAGGCGATGATCGGCTGGCTCATCACCATTAAGTTTAAAAATCCGTTCTTCCGGGCCTGACAGGAAGCCTACGAAAAGATTTACAATATCGCGCTCATTTAAGGTTGAGAGCAGGTTTTGGGAGTAAAGTCCTCCCGCTGCCTTGAAGCGGAGCTTGTCGCTGATGTTATACTTCATGCCAAAACGCGGTTCCAAAGACGGTTGGTTGAGCGATTGGTAATACTGCAAACGGAATCCGGGTTCAATCACCAGTGGGCCAACTTTGTACTTCCATTTTATATAACTGCTGATTTCGGTGGTATTGTCATTTTTGTCAATGGTAAAGCCTTTGAAATTGACAAACGCAAATTCGGTGCGGAAGCCATTGAGCTCAATGCCGTATTTGATTTCATTATTGCGGCCAAAATTGGTAAAATTCAGCCCGGCAAAATAACCTGAAACGCCGCTGTTCCGGGGAAGGCGATCCGCTTCTTCTATAAAAGAATTATAGCCCGAAACCGTCAAAATACCATTCACAATGGTGTTGGAATTCGTCGGAATCAAGGTAAAATCCAGGCCGCCACCGCTGCTTTTCCAACCAAAATTCGTAATTGGAAAGTCCACACCATCGGTATAATTGAACCCGAAAAGGTTCAATTTACTGCCGTTCCCAGTCAGGAAAGAAATTTTACCATACAGGTCTTCGTAATCGAATGGGATGCCGATGGAATCATTCACGCCGGGATAAAACTTGCTGTCCGTTTGGTTGATCAGGCCTTTTTTACCGGTCACTACAAAAGAAACACTACCGCCACCATCTGTTTTCAGGGGAACGATTGGGCCTTCAATCAAAGCTTTGGCCTGAAAAGGGCTGCCAGATACCATACCCGACAAGCGTTTGCGATTGCCTTCTCTTGTTTTCACATCAACAATGGCTGAAATACGGCCACCGTAATCTGCATTAAAGCCGCCTGTGAGCACGTCTACATTGCGGATCAGTTCCGTTTCAAACACCGAGAAAAAACCAATGCTGTGGAATGGGTTGTAAATGGTCATGCCATCCAGCAGGATTTTGTTCTGAACTGGAGAGCCACCGCGTATGTACAATTGACCACCTTGGTCACCAGTAAAAATTACCCCAGGCAATACCGTTAGGTACTGTGCTACGTCAGCCTGGCCGCCAGCAGAAGGCAGGGAGCGTATTTGTTTGGGTGTAATAGCGATCTTAGAAACTTCAACATTAGCCTTAGCCTGAGCTTTTTTGCCGCTGATTTCAACCACACCCAGTTTGGTACCGCTTTCTTGGATGTAAATATTTTGGAATAAAATCTCCCCTTTTTTGACTTCGATCTCCTGGTTATAGCCTTCATACCCAATGTAAGAAACTCGAAGGTTGTATTTGCCAACTGGAATATCAACGATGGAGAAAAAACCAGCGACATCAGTAGAAGTTCCCATCGAAGCACCTTCGATGGCAACAGTTGCAAAACCAATCGGTTGGGCTGAATCTTTATCGTAAATATTTCCGCGAACGGATCCTTTTTGGGCAAAAATAAATGCAGGTATTAGGAAAAATAAGAGTAAAATGGAAAAGTTTCTCATGTCTGTAAGTTCATCGCACCATTTAAAGCCTGGCACACAGGCATTTTCTCAATTAAAATTTACAAATCGTTCGACACAGTGGTATTTAGCGGCGGCAAAGATAGAAGTACTGGCATCATCCCGGCATACTATAAAGGACAACATGAGACAAAGTTTGTTTTTAGAGATGAGTGATGAGTGATGAGAGATGAGTTATGAGTTCGCACAACGTTAGCGTTTCGCTTTGGAATTGTTTTCCAGCACCATTAGCCAAGTCTTTGGATCAAGTGCTGAAACACCCAAGCCCAGCAAAAGCACTAACGTTGTGCAAACTCATCACTCATAACTCATAACTCATCACTCATAACTCATAACTCATCACTCATAACTATTTTTGCGTTGTGCATTACGATATCTTAATCGCTGGCGGCGGCATCGTGGGTTTGGCGACCGCCCTTCAATTGCAACAGCAGAAGCCTGGGCTTAAAATTGCGGTAATTGAGAAAGAAAGTGCTGTGGCCATGCACCAGAGTAGCCACAACAGCGGCGTTATCCACTCTGGCATTTATTACAAACCTGGCAGCCTTCGCGCCACCAACTGCAAACGAGGATACGACCTGATGCTGCATTTTTGCAGCGAAAACGGGATTCCGTTTGATGTCTGTGGTAAAATTATCGTTGCCGTGGAGGAGGGTGAGCGAGCGGCTTTGGATAAAATATACCAGCGCGGCAATGAAAATGGCTTGCTCGGTTTGCGCAAAATCAGCGCTGAAGAAGCTACTGAAATTGAACCGCATGTTCGTTGTGTGGAAGCTGTTTGGGTGCCACAAGCGGGTATCGTTGATTATGGAACCGTAGCGCGCAAGTACGCAGCATTGTTTCAAGCGAATGGCGGCGCGCTTTTCCTGAATCAAAAAGTAGTGGCGGTGCGCAAAACCAGTGGTCAGGTAGAAGTTGATACCGACAATAACATGGGGAAGACATGGAATGCAAATTTATTCGTGAACTGCGCCGGCCTTTACTCCGATAAAATAGCCCGCATGACAGGCGAAAAACCCGATTTGCAAATTCTGCCTTTCCGGGGTGAATACTATGACATAAAACCAGCGCGTGAGCACTTGGTGCGCAACCTGATTTATCCAGTCCCTAACCCCAACTTCCCGTTCCTTGGGGTTCACTTCACGCGCATGATTGGCGGCGGCATTGAAGCAGGCCCCAATGCAGTACTGGCTTTTCGCCGTGAAGGCTATTCCCGTTGGGATCTGAATGTCAAGGAGTTGGGAGAAACATTGGCTTTCCCCGGGTTTAGAAAAATAGCGCGAAAGTACTGGCGGGATGGATTCGCTGAAATGCAGCGCTCCTATTCCAAAACCGCTTTTGTACGGGCTTTGCAACGCCTGGTGCCAGCAATAAGTCCCGATGACCTGCATCCCGGCCGCTCCGGCGTGCGCGCCATGGCCTGCGACCGTGCGGGCAACCTGCTCGACGACTTTCTCATCCTCAGCCAGGATCGTATCGTGAATGTGTGCAATGCCCCAAGCCCGGCAGCGACAGCTTCGCTGGCGATTGGGGAGACGGTTGCAGGGAAAGTTTTGGAGCAATGCTGAACAAAATTCCTTCATCTAAGTCCCGGCGGGACTTTACCTTTGGTGCGCGATGCTGAGACTATTTACTTCCGAGTTTTTCAATGCAGAAAAAGCCTATACATTCCACGTCCTTTTCATGGAAATTCTCGGCATTGATTTCCAGATCATCCATGACAATACCGAACCTCATCATCGCATCTCCTTACCAAATGGACTTGAATTAATCATAGAAAGCCACCCCCAGCCCCAAAGCCCCGCCGAACTCCCCCACCCTTTCCATCCGAAAGAAACCATTATTTGCCTTTTCGGAAACCCTCATATCAGCATTGAAAACCAACGCATTATCTGCGGAATCGACCTTTTTGCGTCCACGTTTTTTATGCTCAGCCGCTCCGAGGAAAACAACCCGGATGCCCTGGACAAACACGGACGATTCCCCGCTGAAAAATCGCTGGCATTTCAAGCAGGTTTCCTGCACCGTCCTGTGGTGAACGAATGGGCCGAGTTGCTGTGGGAAATGCTGGTTCGGCTCGGCTGGAATCAACCCAGGACAAAGCGTAAATTCCAACTGAGCATCTCCTGCGATGTAGACCACCCCAAGCTGTGGTGGAAAACCGCCGATCGATTGCGCACGCTGGGCGGTGCCATACTTAAACGGGGGAATTTATCGGAGGCGCTGTATTTTGCCAAAAACTACCTGTTTAGCAAAAAAGATCCTTACGATGTATTTGACGAATGGCTGGATTTATTTGAAAAAAACGGCCATGTCGCCCAATTCAATTTCATGGGCAAACGCCCCGTATCCAGTGATTGTTGGTATCCATTGGAGCATCCTTTTGTACTGAATTTGATGGATAAAATTGCGCGTCGCGGGCACAAAATCGGCTTTCATCCGAGTTATGAAGCGTTTGAAGATCAAGCTGTTTTTGAACGTGAATTGGCTTCTTTGCAAGCAGTCTCACCCCTCGAAATCACGCGCGGCCGACAGCACTACCTCCGTTTCGCAGCACCCCGCACCTGGCAAGTATGGCAAGATGCGGGGCTTCGTTCCGACAGCAGCTTGGGTTACCCGGAAGCGGAGGGTTTTCGCTGCGGTATTTGCCACGATTTTCCCGTTTTTGACACCATAAACCAGAAAATGCTATCCTTGCGGGAACAGCCCTTAATTGCCATGGACGTAACTCTGGCTCAATATCGAGAATACAGTCCCGAACAAGCCTCCGAACGGCTCCTGCAACTACGGCGGGAAGTTGAAAAACACGGTGGCGATTTTACCTTGCTTTGGCATAATTCTTCTTGGAATACGGCTTTCTGGGAGGAATGGAAAGCGGTGTTTACGGCACAAATAACACTCCCATGATAAAAAAGCTGACCAGTTTCTGCATCACAACGGCACTAGCCTGTGTTATCAGCAATACCATTGCCCTAGCCCAACCCAGCAACCTCCCCCTCCAATCACCTGCAAATCTGCTAATCGATCGCCTCGAAATACTATACCACCACCATACCCCAATTCACAGCGACATCCGCGGCTATTGGCGCAACGATGCAGCCAACCTGGCACTTGCCCTCGATACCTCCCAAGCCCTCCTGACGCGCCGCGACCGCCACGACCTACAATACCTGGCCGATGAAAACAACGAGTGGATACCCGACAGCAGTCGCCTGCTCCGGTATGCTAAAAAACCTTTCCTGAAGACTTTTTATAAAACTCCGGCCAACCTGTATGAAGTGAACTCCAGGTATTTTAAAATGCGGGTGAATCCGATGATTAATTTCAATTTGGGGCGGGAATCGGGCGAGGCAGGAATAATGTTCATGAACCAGCGTGGGCTCGAAATACGGGGAGATGTGGACAGCAAAGCCTTCTTTTACACCAATTTAGTAGAAACCCAGGCGCGTTTTCCGGCGTATGTTACAAATCAGGTAAAGGAGTTCTTTGCCATACCGGGAGCCGGTTTTTATAAAAATTACAAAGGCAGTTTGTTTGATATCAGCAACGGGTACGATTTCAATGTTGCCACGGCCTATGTCGGTTTTCAGGTGTCCAAGCATATCGGCATTCAGTTGGGCCACGGACAGCATTTTATAGGCAACGGCTACCGATCCATGCTGTTGTCGGACTACGCAAATCCCGCTTTTTTCTTAAAAATCAGTACGAGGGTCTGGCGATTTCACTACCAAAATATATTCTTGGAGCTCAGTCCGGTTTCCCAGGTTCAAATCCCCGATGGCACCATTTTACCAAAAAAATACGCCGCTATACATTACCTGAGTTATAAGGCATCGCCACGGTTTACCATTGGGTTCTTTGAGGCCACGGTGCTGCACCGAAGTCGCCAATTTGAGTTTCAATACCTCAACCCTGTTATTTTTTACCGAACGGTGGAAGGCATGATCGGCAGTCCCGACAATGTGCTGTTGGGTTTGAACAGCAAGTATAATTTGAGGAAAAACATGCAGTTGTACGGACAGTTTTTGCTCGACGAGTTTACCCTCAGCGAGTTTTTCAGCAACAAGGGCTGGTGGGGCAATAAGTACAGTGTGCAGCTTGGCGCCAAGTACGTCAACGCGTTTGGCATCGATCACCTGGACCTTCAAGGGGAGTACAACAGTGCCCAGCCGTACACCTATTCCCACAACGACCCTTATGACAGCTACACACATTACAACCAGCCGCTTGCACATCCTTTGGGTGGGAATTTCAGGGAGTTTATTGGCATAGCGCGCTACCAACCGACTGCGCGCATATCCTTGACCGTCAGGGCGATACATGCCCAATTGGGCGACAATACAACAAACAATAACTGGGGTTCAAATCCCTTGCTCAGCTACGATACCCGTGTAAGCGATTACGGGAACAACATTGGACAAGGAGTCAACGCCAGCATCAATTTGCTCGGTTTGGATGCCTCCTGGATGATCCGGCACAATGTTTTTTGGGATATCAAACTATTATTGCGCCAAAAAGAAAGCCGCGACCCCGCCAGAGACCAAACGACAACCCTGATGAGTACAGGCGTCCGCATGAATTTGTGGACCCAGAACCTTGATTTTTAACGCCATGGCGACACCAGAACCCATAAACGACCTACACCCGAGCGAAGCGCGCTGGTTTGCCGTGCGCACGCGTTCCAAAAGTGAAAAATTTGTGAAACGTATGTTGGAGAAAAAGGGGGTTTATGCTTACCTCCCCTTGCAGCAATTCATGCGCAAATACGTGCGCAGCAAAAGGCTGGTAGAAAAGCCGCTGATCAATTGCTACGTCTTCGTACAGATCACTAAAGAGCAGTATGTCCCCGTGCTGGAGACGGAAAACGTGACTGGTTTTGTAAAATTCAACAAAGACCTCATTGCCATTCCTGAAGCTGAAATAGATATCATCCGGCGTGTTACCCTTGAAGAGGGATTGGATGTTTCAACGGAAACGGGCACTTTTGAGACCGGAGATTTGGTAGAAATTTCAGCAGGCACCTTGATTGGCCTAAAAGGCAGAATAGTGAAAAAGGAGGGAAAGCGAAATTTTCAAATTGAACTGATTACCCTGGGAGTGAACCTGTTGATTTCGGTGGATGCGGCCTTTTTGGGGAAATAGTTGTTCGTTGATTGTTGTTCGTTGATTGTTTCCGAGCTTTTGAGAACGACCAACGAACAACAATATTGAATCTGAGTGCCCAAACAACCATCGAGCGAATGAGAACGAACAACTATCAACGAAACTACTGGTCGAAGAAGGAATCGTATTGATTGCCGCCGCGCTCCGATTTGGTAGGCACGGCAACCGGGGCATTCAAATCCAGCACTTCTGAGGCTCTGTTTGCGGAAGCGACAATTTTGTTCTTTTCTCCGCCTAAGAGGAATGAAACGCCCTCTTTCTCCCATTTTTCGAGCATGGCGATGCCTTCTTCTTCGAATACGCCGTTTTGAAGGTCAATACCGTCCATGAAGTTCTTGGACATATCCATAAAGCGCTCCATTTCGCCAACTTTTTGGCCTACATCGTCTGCCATGGCTTCAAGCGCCATATCGTACATGTATTTTTTATCGGAATTGCCGCTCAGAATATTCATAGCAGAGCGCATCGCAGAATGGCTGGCTTTAATGGCCTTGTATTCCTGCTCTTTTACGACAACCTGATCGCTCAGGTCTTCCAGCATAATCTCCGAATTTTCATACATTTTGGTCAATACCCGGTACAAAACTTCCATGCGCTTGTACAAGTCGTCGAGTTTCATGTTTGATTCTTGCAGACGACCCGCTTTACGAGCTTTAAGCACCATAATAGATTCACGGCCTGTTTCCTTGGCTTTGCTCGCCAGGCCCAGGTTATTTTTGATGTCGCGCTGATTCTGCTTGATCATTTCACCCAGTTTGTACATCTGGCCTTTAAGGCTGGAAATCTGGCCGTTCATTTTGCCCAGGCTGTCCTTTAAGTCCTCGATGTAGCTTTTTAGGATGCCGATTGGGTCTAATTGTACGAAAATACCGGTGACCCAACGCATGATGGACTTGTACATGTACCAGACCAGGTTACGCATTTTCGGGTCTAATACCACGTAAATAAGCGCCGCTAAAGCCGCTAATATTCCCGCCAGGTATAGCGTGTTTTCAGCCAGTACAATAAGTGTCGGCAGAATTTTGTACAAGAGGTATCCGCCGCCCAATAGGAGGCCCCCCATAAAAAGACCACCAGTTACCCCTTCAGGGCGATCCCAGAATCCTTTGGGCTTGATCGGTTGCAAATCTGTCATTGTTAATTTAGTTGTTGGTTGAGTGTTGTTTTGCAGGAAATACGTGCAAAAGTGCGCGCAAATTTACAAAAGAAATTAATTGTTGAGGATGCGGTTAAAAAATGAGCGTACCGCGTTTCGAAACCGGGTATTTACAACGAAAAGTACTACAAATGCCAGTACAAATAGCCAAAACATGCCCAAAAAAACATTCAGCAGTTTGAAGAGCAACCAAAGTGCCAGTAGTCCAGCAATAAATACAACGAAAGGATTTTTTTGAAATTCGTCCATGGTAAAATTGATTTGTTTTTGTTTCATGTTGAATTGAATAGCTTATTTCAGGTGTTCCTGAATTTTGGCCACATCGGCCTGTAATTGACCGACAACGGAGGCAAACGTAGCCTCGAAGTCAGCTTTGGTGTTTTCGATTTTGATGGTGGCATCGCTTACATCTTTTCTGATTTGCTCGCTTTGCTTTTGATGATTTGCAATTTCCTGGGTCAGCTGTTTGATCTGTTCTGTTTTTTGCTGCACCATTGCATCCAGGTTCTTCGCCTCGCCTTCGCGATTCCCGATCAGCTTGTCGCGTTGCTGGGTATGCGCTTCGTTAAACCGGGTTTGTTCATTTGCCAGAACGTTGAGGTAAAATTGCGCCGAATCCACCAGTTTGGCGGGCGTTGCACCCATGGTTTGTGCCATGGCATACGCGGAATTGTAGCGTGTGGCTTCATCCATCGACATTTTACCCAAGTTGATGAGTGATTGTCGGAATTCGAAATAATCGAAGCCTTCCTGGTTATTTTTTTCCAGTGCGCTTGCTAAAATATCTACGAACTTGGAACTTACCGACCCACTTACATTTGCTTGTACAGCCGCTTGTGCCACCACATTTTGCTGCGGGCTTTGTGGAGCAGCGCCTTCATTGTTGGCACTTGCTGCTGCTGAGTTTTCATCTTCTACGATGAAAACAGACTTGAATTTCTTTAAGATATCGCTCATTGTTTAAAAGTAGGTCAAAAGTGAAGGAAAATTAATCGATTCACTACAATTCGTCGTCGATTCGGTCTGATTATCGGACAAAGAAAGGGAAAAGCGTCGATAAAATGATATAGAGTTGCTTTCTAAACCCCTTTTGATAATAAAATTGACGGGCTACCTTCGCGCTGTCAAATAAAGACCTGAACTATGACTTTTGATGTAACCCTACCTGTTTTAAACGAAGAAGCAACCTTGGATCGCCAAGTGCGTATCCTCTACCATTTTTTGGAGGAACATTTTCCGACACCGGGGCAATGGAAGATCGTGATTGCCGACAACGGCAGTACCGACAATACGCGGCACATTGCTGCTGCTTTGTGCGATGAATTCGAATATCTGCGGTTGGTAAAAGTGCCGGAGAGAGGCGTTGGATTGGCACTTAAAACCTCCTGGTTGGCGAGTGAGGCGGATATTGTCGGTTATATGGATCTTGACCTGGCAACCGACCTCAAGTATTTTATTCAAGCCTACAATGCCCTGGCAACAGAAGGCTTTCAGTTGGTATATGGCAGCCGCCTTCACGCAAAATCAAAGGTATATGGCCGGAGCCTGAAAAGAGAAATCACTTCCCGGGTATTCAATACCATGCTCCAGGTTTACCTTGGCACCAAATTTTCTGATGGCATGTGCGGGTTTAAGTGGCTGCGCCGGGAATATGTGAAACCGCTCCTGGAAGCTGGCGCTGTGAGTAAAGGCTGGTTCTTTAGCACAGAATTGCTGGCGTTGGCGGAATGGCAAGGCTTGAATGTTTGTGAATTGCCGGTCGTGTGGCGGGACGATACGAGTTCTAGTAAGGTGAGGGTTGGGCCTTTGGCGAAGCAGTATGTGGCGGCGATGCGGGAGTTAAAAAAAAGGAGGGGTCGTATTGAATATTAAGCCGTCGTGTCATTCCGAGCGCAGCGAGGAACCTGGGATATATTCAGGTTCCTCGCTGCGCTCGGAATGACACAGCTGCTTGATATTTAGCGAAATGCAACGTTGAAGCTAGCCAATGCAAAAGATGTGCATACGCTGGTTTGAGGAAGATATTCTGACACCGTTCCTTAACCTAGGCTTGTGTAGATTTCTCGCCTGGGGCTCGAAATGACAAGTTAATACATTTAAAGGTGCAAGCGCTCCTTCTTAACCAACAGCGCTTCCTTTGTCTCTACCCTATCCGGGTCTGGCACACAGCAATCGACTGGGCAAACTGCCGCACATTGTGGCTCCTCATGGAAACCGGTGCATTCGGTACACTTATCAGGAACAATATAATAGAAATCGTTCGAGACTGGCACGTTTTTGTGCGCAGCATCCACCGTGCTGCCATCCTCCAATGCATAATCGCCCGAAACAGTGCTGCCGTCAGAAATGGCCCATTCTACACCGCCTTCATAAATGGCGTTGTTGGGGCATTCAGGTTCACAAGCTCCACAATTGATGCATTCATCCGTAATAATAATCGCCATAATAACAGAAGCTCTTTTTTGCTAATTTCTAGGGAAACAGTTGGGTTTCCCAAAAGTTGCGCAAAGATAACTCTAGAATATGTTGGGGTTTTCTGCCAGAGGCAAAAAACCCCAACATATTCTTACTGCACCGCCTTCACAAATGCCTCTACCTTATCTTCCCGTTCCAATTTCCGCCGTACCACATCTGCATCTTTGCGCGAACTGTAGCTATCAGCACAAACGGAATAATAAGGAGAACCGGCAAAGCGGACAATAGAAGCATTATTATACCCCAGTTGCTGCAATTCAGCGAGCCGTGTGTTTGCGCCAGTTTCCAGCTTGAAAGAACCTGCGACAACATAAAACGCGTTGTTTTGCACGCTGGCCACCGTTGCTTTCCCGGGAGGCGTGTTAACATTGCGAACAGGATCTTCATTAACTTCAACACCACTGACCTTCCCATCAACGTACATCATAGACGAACCGGTAACACCACTTAAAAAACGTATTTCTGTTCTGCGATTCCGAGCGTGTTCCTGCTCCGTGCATGTCACACCATCGTGGCAATTGTTGCGTGGCTCACTTTCACCGTATCCCATCGGAGCAAGCCTGTTTCGGGGGATGCCTTTCATCACCAGGTATTCTACCACGCCATTGGCGCGGCGCTGGCTGAGATCTTCATTGTAGCTGTGGCTGCCACGGCTATCGGTGTGGCTTGCCAATTCAACGACCATATTCGGCTGCTGTTTCATTAGGGCTACCACCATGTCGAGATCCTTTCGTCCGTCTGGGCGAAGCGTCGCGTCGTTGTAGTTGTAATAAATGTTTGGCAGTTCTATTTTTGCACCAGGCATCAACGGCGCTACCGAAAGGTTTTGTACCATCGGTTGACCTGGTTTCCATCCATGGGTGTCTACCTCTGAGCTTCCTATCAGTTTACCGCCTTGAAAAACATCCACCTTGTACTTGTTCTCGGGATCGAGGTAATGCTCCACCATACCATTGGCATCGGTAATTAGGGTGTCCTTTTGACCCGTTTTCTTGTTGGTAATCACCATCATCGCACCAGACATGGGCGCGTTGGTGATGTAATTAAACAAGGAAGGATTCCATTGAACTTTGCCGGCATTGGCAGTTGACTTTTCCAGACGGGCTGCCAACTCATTCCCAGGCTTCGAAATCGGCAATCGGAATTGTTTGGTCTGATAGCTTTTTTTGGTAATGATAATGACATAGTTGCCTGGGCGAACTTCCGTTGAGAAGCGACCTTTGCTATCAGACTCACCATCAATGCCTTTATCGGGCGGGATGGTGCTGATAACATCTTCACCATTTTGGCTTTGCACCGTAATCAAGTTGCCATTCTCATCGCGACCAATAACATTGCTGCCTTCATAGTTCAACACTTGAATTTCGGCCTCTGGAATAGGCTTTCCTGTAACCTTATCCGTAACCAACACTTTTAAGTCTAGAATCCGGTCTGGCACACGCATGTGTTGAAGCAAGTAATCATCGAGGTTGCCATTTTCAGTGTGAAAATTTAATATCTCGTCTTTTCCTGCACCACCGGCACCATTGCTGGCAAAATAGCCGTTAATTTTGTTGAGGTCAACAATAAGCCCCATGTCATCACCGCCTGTATTAAAAGGTTCTCCCAAGTTAACCGGTTTAGTCCAGGTGCTTCCCTCCGGGATAACATAATACATATCAAAACCACCTTTGCGGTCAGGTAGACCATCGGAGGCGTAGTAAAGTGTATTGTCTGCATGGATAAACGGAAAAGCCTCACGTCCTGTGGTATTAATTTCAGAACCCAAATTCACGGGTTCGCTCCAAGATTCTCCTACTTTGTAAGACACATAAATATCGGTGCTGCCAAAACTGCCCGGCCGGTTGGAGGCAAAAAACAGTTTGTCGCCATCGATGCTTATTGAAGGGTGAAAATCGTCAAATTCGTTGTTGTTGAAGGGTAAGGGCTCTGGTTTGCTCCATTGGCCATTCTCTTTTTTAGACGCGTACAAGCGTGTGTGTTGAACTTTATCCTTCGCAAACTGGTCTTTACCGTTTACCACCGCATTGCTAGAAAAATAGATGGTTTCCGTTGTCCGGTCAAAACAAACCGGACCTTCATGATTCAACGTCGTAAGCTCTTTTGAAAACGGTTCCGGGGTCTGCAAAATGCCGTCTGCACTCCGACGGGAGCGCAGGATGGACATCATCAGGCTTTGGTTGATATCAACGGCTTTCTTTTTCGCGACGTCGATATTGGTGGAAATGAAGACGATGCCATCTTCGTAAAATGTCGGGCTAAACTCCAACTCTTTTGTATTGATAGCCTCTTCATTTTTGATCTCTATGGTAACAGGTTTCTGCTCTTGGGCGGAAACGGCGTATCCCATCAGGATCAAGGTGAAGGAAAATAATATTTGTTTGTGGGTTTTCATGATTCCCTCAATTGACTTTAATGATTAAGGTTGATATTGTTACATAAAGAAACGCGGATTGGTCATGTTTTTCTTTTTACCATTATCCCTCTTTAGGTCGGCGTGTAACAGGATTTCAAAAGAGCCGGCTGAATAATCTTTGATGTTGCTCAAAGTGAAATCGTATGCAGCACCAACGCCAATTTGTGGCGTTGCCTGCCAATAGGCCAAAAGGTCAACAGAATCGCCGGGGCCATCGCCACCTATCCGATAAGAAAGTCCAACGGTGAATTTCTCCCGAATGTCCAGGTTCAGGTTGATATCGGCATCAAATGGCGCATTTTGCACGTATTTTAACAAAACAGCAGGCATCAGGTTGATGTCTTCGCCTACCGGAATAATCGCGCCTGCCATGCCATAAAAGTGAGGGTATTCTTTAGCTATCAACGTGATGTTGGGGTCTGGATTCGGAACACCGATCACGTTGGAGTAAATTTTAGGCACAGAAAAACCTACATAATAGTGATCCTTAATGGTCAGATACACGCCCGCGCCAACGTTGCCAAATATGTCGTTTTCCTTTTGATTGCTGATAGAGGGATCGCCTGGATCATTCGCCTGTGCATCTGTGAATGCGACACTGAGCGAACGAATAGAACCTGAAAGCCCTACACGAAAAGAAACATTCTCCGAGGACACAACGTCATAAGAATAGGCTAGGGCCCCGGAAAAATCGCGTTGAAGGCCAATAGAAAAGTGCCGAACGGTAACGCCTACTCCAACCCTTTTAGACAGGAATGGGCTGCTAAAATTAGCCAAAGCAGACTGTGGCGCGCCATCGAAGCCCACCCACTGGTTGCGGTAAATTGCGGTGAGGCTGGGCACCCCTCGAACACCGGCGTATGCTGGGTTCAAGGGCAGTTTGTTGTACATAAACTGGGTGAATTGGGCCTCTTGTTGTGCCGTTAACGTTGTCCCTGCAACGATAAAAGCGAGTAATAATAATACGTTTTTCATCATAAGCTGTTTTAGAAGTTAGAAACCTATCGGTAAATTTCGATAAATCCCCTAATGGGTTGAAGTGATGGGCTTGGCTTGAAGATGTAGAAATACACGCCGTCAGGCAAATCTTTCCCATTATCTCCATTTAATGTGCCACGCCAAGCAGGGTGAATAGGGTCATTTGGATCGTTTGTATAACCCTTGTCTTCAAAAACCTTATCTCCCCATTGGTTATACACCACGATTGAATTGTCGCTAAAGAGTCTTCCATCGAGACACGGTATTTCAAGGTAATCATTTTGGCCATCGTTATTCGGCGTTATGATATTCGGCACAAAACGGCAATCAACGTCATCCACAAGAATCGTCACATTGGCCATTTCGCCTACTACACCGCAATAGCATATTTGATAGGTGAATGAAACCGCTCTCCCAGTCTGTTCTGTATAAGCGAACAGGCCATTTCCGAGATAAACCACGCCCGTAGGCAAAGGATCCGGCTCTAGGTTGCAAATTGTGTAATCGGAAGAATTGATTAAACCATCATTTAAGAATACATTAAATGTATCCAGGGCTCCCATCGATATTGTGAACATATCGTTAAGGGGGTCGGCGGGCGTAACTAAAGAGACTAAAACACTGTCAAGCGGGGTGAGACAACCATTGACATTGGCTGAAACAGTATAAATACCAGCACTTTGTGCGCTCATTGACGCAATTGTGTGCTGATTGGTAATAGTAGCTAAAACTGTGCCAGGCAACTTAGTCCATTGATAGGTTGCGCCGGGAATAGATAATGCAGACAATACTACCGTCTCGCCCAAACAAGCTGGATCAATATCCGCTACAGGATTCACCGATGTTAATGGTACCACTGTAATCATTACAGAACATTGGGCGGTGTTGCCGCTGGCATCCGTTGCTACAAAAGTCAAGGTATGTGGCCCCAGGTCAAATACGCCACTACTGACCACTCCTGCACTTTGTGTTACTGCTGGTGCTGCGCAATTGTCCGAAGCATTGGGAGCCCAAAGAAAAGCTGAACACTATTACACCCCGCAACCGTATCAGTACTGGTGATAAAGTTATTCACCGGAAGCACTCCTCCACCCGTATTCACCACAAATGGTGTTGTCGGACAAGTGATTGCAGGTGCGGTACTGTCCACCACTGTTATGGTAAAAGTGCTGGTAACGGAAATCATCCCGTCCGTTGCGGTGAAAACTACCGTGTGCACACCAGGCCCATAGCTAGTTGGAGATGGTGGATTGGAAGTTACCCAGGACGAATCGCAAAAACCTGTGGCTGTCGGTAATATCCAAGACATCAACGTGTCACAAGCATTTACGGTAATATTAGCAGGTAATGTATTCAGGACAAAACCTGGAGGCACTCCAATGATGGTTACTTCAAATGTACAAGTATCATAGTTGCCGCTGGCATCTTCTGCTATGATCTGGACGATGGTTGTTCCAATCATAAAGGAATCAACCATCGGCGTAAATGGCGAATTAATCGTTGGAATCGAGCAGTTGTCTATTGCTGTGGGTGGATCCCAGTCGACAAGCACTTTGCAAGCGCCATTGCCATTTTGGACAATATTTGCAGGGCAGTTGCTCAACACTGGAGGAACTTGGTCCCTAACTGAAACCATAAAGGAACAAGAGTCAGCATTGCCGGATGCGTCTGTTACCAAATAGGTTACAAGGGTATCGCCAGTGGTAAAATTATACCCTGGATTAATATTGGAGCTCAATGTAAACTGGCCACAATTGTCTTGCGCCGTTGGAGGAGACCACGTCAACATGGTATCGCAATCAATTCCGGGTGGTAGTACTACGAAAATAGAAGAGGGACACCCCGATAAAACTGGCGGGGTCTCATCCTCAACGGTTACCAAGAAAGAGCAAGTCGTAATATTTCCCGAGGCATCAGTAGCTGTGTAGGTAACACTGATCGGAGGCCCTGCGCCGAAAAAGGAGCCTGGGTTGTCAGATGATAT
>JBBRWA010000023.1:0-30991 GCA_038246345.1 Chitinophagales bacterium | reverse complement strand
TTAAATACGGAGATGCTGCTTTCGTCGCAAAGAGGGTTAAATATTTTCAATTCCCTGTTGACCGGATTGGGGTAAATGGTAAACTTCAACAATTCCGGTAGCGGCTCTGGTGGATTGGGATCGTCAATGCCCAGGGTATCGCAAGGGCTGTCTTTTATGTCATAAAGATTGAAGTTCGGGAAATAGTTTCCCATGACATAATTGAACCGGGGCAGGTGGATGTCATGTTGCCTGAAATCACACTTTAAGCCGGGCTCGTTGGGGGCGTGGATGACGTGAATGTATTTTGAGCTGTTGCCAGGGGTACAAAAAATTTCTCCCTGCGGGGTGTTGCGCATTTGAAAAAAGTTAAGGGGCACTGGAAACAAGGGATCATAAAAATCATCGATATACCCAACTTTGACATAATCCCCCTTTTCAAGATTTTCCGCACATAGATCAAATTGAAACATCCCGTGATTGTTATTAAAATAAAGAAATCGACTATTAGGTGAAAACGATAAGCCACATACCTGAACGGGTAAATTTACCCTTTCATAAATGGAGTCTGGTGGCATGGGTATCGTTCTTCTCAATACCATATCCCCCGTACATCGGTCAAAATCATAAATTTCCACCCCATAGCCAAAGCCAATTCTTGCATACTTTGAGCCATGGGGCGAGAAGGTGGCCTGCCCCGCATAACATTCATACATATACTCGGGATATAGAAATTCTGTAAATGGCGGATCTACCCACTTATACGTAATATTAAATTTGTCCTGTGGGGCCAATGTGCGCAAAATTTTATCTTTTATGCCTTCAGGTGTAATCAACAATTCCCAAAATTGACGGTTTACGCCCCTCGGCACAACCACCCACCAATCGCGCCCGTTGCCATGCCGCACAGCTGTCACCGCATCGTGCAAGCTGTCTTCCAGGGCGATCAGATGCTTATCGACCACTTTACCCAACCCATTGTTTTGGCTCATATCTACGACGGAATAGAAGTATTTATCCATGACATAAGTGGTATCGGTCGTTTCTTCCAGTCGCAGTTGAAAGTTCAAGTATGTATTCGGGTGGTTAGGCAAAGGCAATATGATAGTGCTACTCAATAAATTTAGTATGGCATCATCCTTAATACACCTGTTTTCTGCATTTTCCCCACCAATAATAATGTCATCCCCATTATCCATCACTTCATTATTTTTATTGTAAATTGTACACCCAGAAGTATAAAATTGCATTTCCCCATTTTCGTCGTTGGCGCATCCCGTTGCGGAAAGAGTAAACATGTCAAATGGAGTGATCGTCAATTCCTTTTCGCCAAAATTCAGGCTCATCCCCCCATAATCTATATTATTGGGCTCATTTGGAATTAAAGTGGCGTAGCCCATTATCCAGGTGTGGTCTCTTTTGGATTGGCCTAACAAAGTGATTGGTATTAAAAATAACAGTGTGAAAAATATGTATTTCCGCATGATTGAATGTTTTATGGTTTGAAAAAAAAGTTGTTCCGGCAAATAGTTTGCCGGAACAACACCTAAATGCATTCAATGCGTTAATGTATCACTTGACATTTAAAGGATTGCTGCAAGCCATTCTCCGCTTTTAAATTGACAAGGTAAAGCCCCGCAGGCAAGTGCGCTGTATCAAATGATTCTGAAATAACACCGCGGCAATTTCTGGAATAAATCAAATGGCCATTGATGTTCCGCAGCTCAACTTTTCCTGAAAATTTTTCGCTGAAACCTACGGTTATCAGATCCTGTGCAGGATTCGGAAATACCATTGTTCCGCTCAAAAGAAAGGCTTGCTGCTCTTTCTCCGAGTGATATTGCGCACCACAATTTTCTTCCACCTCCCTTGGAAATGTATATCTTTCCGGGGCAGGCAATAGCCCTCTTGCAGCCCAAACGGCTTCGCCACCAGTTTCAGGGCAGGAATAGGCAATGTTCCTCAATGCAGTAGTATCTGAATTGCTCCAGGCATCCCCCTTTAAATAAGCGCAGTGCAACTTAAGCACTGTTTTTTGATTGCTTTCCAATTCATTGGAAGCTGGTAAACTTTCAATGAAGGAAATCGCATTGGCATAGCCACCAATGCGCTGGTTGGCAATTTCGCTGTACAAGGAGGTAAGTTCTGCATTTTTTGAATGTAGTTCGGCCAACACGTTTGTTTTCGCAGTTTGAAGTGCGGCAGTAGTGGTGAGTGTGTCTGCTCCTTCCAATAATTCTATTTTGCCCAAGCTGTCTGAAAGCTGTACGATGGAGGCGTTAAGTAGGTCCAGGGATTGCTGCTGCGAACCTGTCAGCACAACAGCATCGTGCAAAAGACGCTCTGCTTTGGCGAAATTCCAAATCGAAGTGTTTACCTTGGAATTGTAATAATTGACTGCAATAGGTTCGCCAACGAACGAATTAGGGAAACGGATCATCAAGTTGAGCAGGTTTTTCTCGAAATCCCATGAAGCGGCATAATTGTCAAAGCTGAATTTTTCTTCGACAAAGTCCTTTGCATTTTCACCAGTTGGCGGTTCTCCAAAACCTCCGACTGGAGGCAAAACACCATCACAAATAGGCGTGCCTGAAGTTTGACCGTTTGGGATACTAAAAATAAAATTATTTGGATCCATAGGCTGTAGTATCGCGGTTGGCACATGACCCGGGATTGTCCCATCAGCTCTCCAAGGTGCGCCTCCCACATAGGGTGCTCTCACACTATTGAGGTTATAGGTTGCCACTGGATCCCACTCATTCATCCTGTAATCCTGATTGGGGAAAGTTGCGCCTGACATTTCCAAGCCAATGATTGCATCCCGCACTTTATTTCTGCCAAATTCGCCATTATTGCAGTTGCCTTGGAAGTGGTAAGCATGGCGCGGGTCGTCGGAATCATTTTTACAAACCAAAACATTCATGCTTCTATCCACATGAACCCCACAACGCAGCCACGACTGCCGATACTCATTTGCGCCACCAAATCGTGTCGTACTTATTACATTGTTTGGCCCAATAATATTGTTGATGCCATTGTTCAAAGTCATACCTAATCCAACCGTAACAATATCAGCATTTGGCGCAACGCCACCATTTGCATTTACAAAATTTAGGGTGTTTCCAGAAACCTGATAGCCATCAGCGTTGCCTTGGATCCAAATGCCATCGGTCGTGCGGGCAATTGTCCCGGCCGGGCCATTCCCATAGGTACAAGTGATGGGATTGTTGGCAATTATCGCCTGGTCGGTCGTGCCTGGCCGGGAGACTACATCAATAAAGCGGAAATTATTGTTTAAGGGGAAACCGGGTGTTGCAGGCAAGTTGAAAAAGTTACTTTGCACCCTGGTGTGAACGCCCAATAGTTGTGCCGCTCGATCAATAAAAATAGATTGTTGGGATGGGTTGCGGATGTTAAAACGGTTGTTGGAAATGTTGATGTTATATGGTTGTGCCGAGCCGACAACTTCGACATCGACTACACGCGAATTACTAAATACGGCATTTCTTAGCACCAAATTCCCGGAATTATCAAAACGTACAGCGCGGCGATTTTCATCAAAACTACAGCTAACCCCATTGCTAAAAATATTGTCTATGGTCAGGTTGGCATTGATTACCCAAATTCCAATACCCGTTCCAAAGCCTTCCCAATCCAGAAATGTGTTGCCAATGAAGGAACAATTGTTGATGGTATAGGTGCCGCCATTTGCTTTGATTGCTGTTGAATGGCGATTGAAAATATTTACTGTCCCGGCGGTACCAATTGTTCCGGTGCAATTTTGGAGATTTATCGCGAAAAATGGTTCGAGCGCACCATGGGGCGGCAACAGCGGGCCCAAGTTTCTGCCAGTAAAGTTATTTCCGCTAAATGCTGAAAATGTAAAGTTCGGCACGTTGGTGGCTGTTATAGCGCTTGAATTCCCGGTAAACGAGCAGTTCGTAATTTCAGATGCTCCATTGTTAAAACCTGGATTAATGACAATGCCCTGCTTGCCGCCTCTGATGGAGCTGCCCCTAAAGCTGATGCTCCCGCCATTGTTGACATTTATTGCTTGCCACATGGTAGTGCAAGCAAAAATAAACGACAGGCCATTTGCATTGTTCCAAAGGTTGAAAGTAGCACCGTTGACATTGATAATAGCACCCGGATCCATCAAAACATTGCAGTTGATAAATGTGACATTGGCATTAAAATTCACGGTTCCGGTGATCCGGATTTGTTGCCCAGTTCGGGTAATTGCAGTATTTTGAGTGCTATTATTGAAAGTGTTTGCTGCGGTGTAGTTTGGCAGGTTGTTGCAGCTTGGCGGTTGGCATATTGCCAAATTGGAACAAAGCATCAAGAAGAAAAGCATGAAAATTGTGAAGAACGGAGCTTCGCCCCCCCCCCGCAGGAAAGTTCGGTGAATTTACCTGATTTTGATGTTTGGGTTGGCACAAATTTGTGCCAGGTGGTTGAACTTGTTAAATTTCTCATTGGTTAAATAATTTTAAGTTTGTAAAGGAAAAATAAGGGTGAAGAATCAACCCGTGCGGGCTGACCAAACAAATCATAAGACCTATTTAAAACACAGCGTTGGAAAGATTAATTGGGCACTATGGAAGGTTCGAACCAGGTTCCGAAATGGACTTCCTTTGAAACCACGTCGAAACAGTATCACAAATATAAGCACTAATAATTCAGGAAGTCAATAGGTCGGCGGCGGTTTGCGTGTTAATGTTGGAACTTTAACTTTTGGGGAAGGCAGAGAGCCACCCGGATAACTGGATATTTTTATGTCAAACAACATCCCATAATACATTGACATTCACACCAGATAAATCACCAGGTCTCTCGCTTCGCTCGGAATGACACATCTGCTTTATATTCAAATGGATAGAAAACAGGTGCAATTGCATTGTCATCAAACGCGCTGAAAAACACATGCCCAGCAAATGCACAAGCGTCGTGCAAACTCATAACTCATAACTCATAACTCAAAACTCATAACTCATAACTCATAACTCAAAAAAGTACTCCCTGCTCCGCAAACCGCACCGGATTCTCGTGCCGCAACAACTGCATCTTCGTCTCCAATCCGTAAAAGTACCCCCGCAATTCCCCAGCTTTCCCAATCACCCGGTGGCAAGGCACCACAATGGCAATGGGGTTGTTCCTGTTGGCCAATCCCACAGCACGCACGGCAGTTGGGTTCCCGATGCGCTCAGCGATTTCCGAGTAGCTGGCCGTTTTCCCAAAAGGAATTTTGACCAATTCGGCCCACACTTGTTGTTGAAAATCTGGCGCGCCCGTCCAGTCGAGTTTTAGGTCGAATACCTCCCGCGTGCCTTTGAAATATTCATTCATTTGTTCACAGCAATCCGCCACCGGATGCCCGACGGGCAAATCGGAGAACTCTACCTCGTTTTGTTTCTCCGCGAGGTTCACCCGGCGCACGCCCAAGGCGCTGCCCGTGATTTTGAAGAGGCCGATGGAAGTAGGCAGATAAGCAGTATCCATTTTTTTAATTTGATAGTGTGATAATTTTTAGTGTGATAATGTGATAATGCGATAATTTGATAATGGACGCGTAGTGCTGGGCATTTGTATGGAGAAATCAAAAAGACTTACGTTGAAACATATAGATTTTAAGTACCCCCCCCAAAAGCCGTGTTTACCACGCTGCCCCAATTATCACATTATCAAATCACCTCATTATCAAATTGTTCAATGCCAAGCGCGAAGCCTATTATCAAATTAGCACATTATCAAATTATCACATTAAAAAATCATCTTTTTGCTTTGAAAAAATCCGTCATCAACGCGCCACACTCCGCCTCCATAATCCCCATTTCCAGCCGTGTTTTCGGGTGCAACAAACTTTTTCCACCGTACAACATGAACCCGCGCTTTTCATCGGTTGCGCCATAAGCCACGCGGCCCATTTGCGCCCAGGCGAGCGCGCCCGCACACATCACGCAAGGCTCCAACGTTACATACAAAGTACAATCTTGCAGGTACTTGCTGCCCAAATGCCCCGCAGCGGCGGTGATGGCCAGAATTTCAGCATGGGCGGTTACATCGGTTAATTGCTCCGTCTGATTGTGCGCCCGGGCGATGATGCGGCCATCGCTCACTATTACTGCCCCGACGGGTACTTCACCTGCCTCGTAGGCCTTTTCTGCCTCTGCGAGGGCTTGTTTCATAAAATACGCATCGGAATATACTGTCAACATGGCACAAATGTAAAAGGTAAATGGCAGTGTTTGAGCTAATTTTAGCCAAATATGCCATCACTGCACCATACATAGTCGCTCACCCGTTACTTTCGCCTTCCTGTTTGTTTTGGCCCAGGTGCTTAAGCGGGCTAAAAAACAGCGTTCTATTCATTTTGTCTATCCAGTTGTACCTTCCATATCCATGAAAAAAATTCTCTACACATCATTGTTGCTGATTGCGCTAAGCCTGCAAACAAGCGCCCAGAGTTTTTATGACCCCAATGTGTTGCAAGAAGTCAAGATCACCTTCTACCAGTCCAACTGGGATTTTTTGCTGGATTCGCTCAAAAACCTCGACAATGGCGTGTACTTGCTGGCGCCTTCAGTGGTAATAAATGGGGTGGTATTCGACAGCGTAGGCGTGAAATACAAAGGCAATAGCTCCTACAGCCCCAACAACGCCAAAAACCCCCTGCACATTGAGCTAAACTTCGTGCGCCCAGACCAAAATTACCTAGGCGTAAAAGATGTCAAGCTCTCCAACGGATTTGCCGACCCCACCTTTGTACGGGAGCCCCTTTCTTATGAAATCCTGCGGCAATACACAGACGCGCCCCTCGCCAACCACGCCAAATTATGGATCAACGGCGCCTACTGGGGACTTTATGGCAATGTGGAAAGCATCAACAAAAGCTTCATCCGCAGCCATATAAAAACGGACGGCAACAATCCTTTCTTCAAATGCAATCCCGAAGATTTTGGCGGCCCCGGCACAGGCGGTAACTACCCCGACCTGGTGTATTCCAGCGCCGACAGCAGCTTTTACTACAACAAATACGATAAACAATCCACCGATGGCTGGCAGCAACTGCTGATGTTGATGGATACCCTGAAAAATAACCCCAGTGCCATCCACAATATCCTTGATGTCGACCGCGCCCTGTGGATGCTGGCGTTCAATACGCTGTTGGTCAACCTCGATTCTTATACGGGCGCATTTGGCCAGAACTATTACCTGTACTACGACCGCAACAAGCGCTGGGTGTGTTATAATTGGGACTTGAACATGAGCTTTGGCGGCTTTCCATTGCTGGTCACCGCTGGCGGCGGATTGTCCATCACCCAAATGAAACAACTCGATCCGCTGACCCAATCGACCAACAACAACCGCCCACTCATCAAACAATTGCTCGCCGATCCCATCTACAAGCGCATGTACATCGCCCACATGCGCACCATGTTGAAGGAGCATTTTCTAGACGATGCCTACAAAACCCGCGCCCTGGAAATGCAAGCGGTGATAGATGCTGCGGTGCAGGCCGATACCAAGAAGTTTTTTACCTATACCAGTTTTTTAAATAACGTCAACCAATCGGTTCCAGGGGGCTTTGGCAATGTGCCAGGCATTACGGATTTGATGAGCGCACGCCGTACGTTTTTGAATACAAATTCCAACTTTACGGCTCCTCCGCCCAGCATTTCCAACGTAAACGCCTTGCTTGGCAGCGTAGTGCAGGTACGTGCCACCGTACAAAATGCCAGCACCGTACTGCTGGGCTGGCGCGCCGATACTGCAGATGTGTTCAAAAGAATACCGATGTTCGACGATGGTCAACATGCCGATGGCGCTCCAGGCGATGGCGTTTATGGTGCCAATTTCCCGCAGGATGACCCAAGCATGCAGTATTATATTTATGCTGAAAATGCTGCCGCGGGCATATTCTCCCCGGAGCGGGCAGAGCACGAATTTCACCTCGCCGACCCACTTATTCCCGACAATGGCGATGTGGTCATCAATGAGTTTTTGGCCAGCAATACCACGGGCGAGGTAGACGAAGCCGGAGAAAGAGAAGACTGGCTGGAGCTGTTCAACAATACCAATGCACCCATCACCCTCACGGGATTTTACATAACAGACAACCCCAATTCCCGAAAAAAATGGGCCTTCCCGGCGGGCGTGTCCATTCCCGGCAACGGTTTTCTGATTGTATGGCTCGACAACGATGCCCTGCAAGGCCCATTCCATGCGAATTTCAAACTAAGCGGTGCTGCTGGCGAACACCTCATGCTTTCGGATGGCGGCAACAACATACTCGACAGCCTTTCATTTGGGGTGCAGCAGCCAAACATTTCGTATGGCCGCTACCCCAACGGAACCGGGAATTTTACGTCTATGAATACGACGTTCGACACATTTAACAGTATGAGCATCAGCACCGGGGAGCCGGGTTTGAACAACGCGGTGCAGGTATTTCCAAACCCTGTATCCGATGTGTTTACAATTCGTGGTACGACACCTTTGGGGCAAATTCGGGTACTGAATGCCCTCGGACAAACCCTGGCCATCGTGGTCGCAGGCGAACAAAACGAAGTGACTTTGGCGACACAAAAATGGCCCAATGGCCTGTATACCCTTCAAATGGACAATCAAACAGCCCGTATCAGGGTGCAGCACTAAGCGCTCTATTTTCACACAACCAAATATACATTGAACATGAAAATTAAAAACTACTTCCTTACCGCTGTGCTGCTCGCGGCCATCTACGGCAGCGCTTCCGCACAAGTTGTCATCAATGAATATTCTTGTGCCAACTGGCGTGCGATCCTCGATTTTTACCAGGAAACGGAAGACTGGGTCGAATTTTATAATGCTGGAACAACAACAGTGAATTTGCAGGGCTACTACCTCAGCGACAACGACAACAAGCCTACTAAATGGGCGTTTCCCACCAATACCAATATTGCCGCGGGCGGCTTTCTGCGGGTTTGGTGTTCGGGCCGCAACTTGAAAGACCCACAAGGCAATTTGCACACTAATTTTAGGCTCTCGCAGACGAAAAACAACGCGGAACACCTCATTTTTTCTGGCCCTGCTGGTGTTCTGTTGGAAGACATTAAAATTGACAAAACACAAGCCCACCAATCGCGTGGACGGCTGTTGGATGGCGGCGCTGAGTGGCGCGTTTTCACGACACCTTCGCCCGCAGCCACCAATGCAGGGCAGCCGTCCTTTGTAGGCTTCGCCAATCGGCCCGATATGGATAAAGTGGCGGGATTCTACCAGGACTCGCTGAAAGTGGCCATCGTGTCCAGCGAACCAGGTGCAGTGATTCGCTACACCACCAACGGCACGGAGCCAACACCTACATCGACCTTATACACGGCACCGATCACCTTGAAACAAACCAGTGTGATTAAAGCGATTGCCTACAACACCACCAACACCCTGTTGTTGCCAAGTTTTGTACAGTTCAACACCTATTTTATCAACGACACCCACACGCTGCCGGTGGTGTCGGTGGCATCCAATGAAGTGCTGGAATTGGCCAACGGCAACCAAAGCCTCCGGCCGCTCGGGTCTATTGAGTATTTTAACAAAAACAGAGCGCGCACCACCCGCGCTTACGGCGAACTCAACAGCCACGGCCAGGATTCCTGGGCCAACGACCAGCGCAGCCTCGACTGGGTGACCCGTGACGAAATGGGCTATAATTACGCCTTAAAAGAAAGGCTGCTGCCACTCAGCGACCGCGATGAATACCAGCGCGTTATCCTGCGCGCTTCGGGCGACGACAACTACCCCGCCGCCCACCATCCCCAAAATGAAGGCAGCGCCCATATCCGAGATGCTTACATCCACAATCTCGCACAGCGCGGCAACCTCAACCTCGACGTTCGATCTGCCGAAAAATGTATCGTTTACCTCAATGGCCAATACTGGGGCGTGTACGACCTGCGGGAAATCCCCGACGACCACGACTACACCGACCATTATTATGGCCAAGGCAAATATGACCTGCAATACGTGCTTACCTGGGGCAATACCTGGGCCGAATACGGGGGGCCTCAAGCCATCACCGACTGGCGCGCCATGCGGACTTTCATCTTGAATAACAACATGAATGACCCGCTCAAATTCCAGTACGTCAAAGACAACTATGACTACACGAGCCTGGTCGATTATGTGATCGTGAATTCCTTCACCGTTTGCACCGACTGGCTGAATTACAACACGGGCATCTGGCGCGGCCTAAACCCGGAAGGCGGGCACAAAAAATGGGGCTATATCCTTTGGGACAATGACGCTACTTTCGACTTTTACATCAATTACACGGGTGTACCCAGCACGCAGCCCGATGCAAAACCGTGCAACCCGGAAGGTCTTACCGGTAATTCCGACCCGGAAAGGCATATGCAGGTACTTAACAAACTGCGCACCAACCCCGAATTCCGCCAGTACTACATCTCCAGGCAGGCCGATATGATGCACACCGTTTTTGGCTGTGAAAATATGCTCACTTACCTGGATACCATCGAAGCGCTGATTGACCCTGAGATGACCCGCCACGCACAACGCTGGTTCGGCACTTACAACGAATGGAAAACCAATATCGACCGGGTGCGCGATTTCATCAACGAGCGCTGCACCTTGCTGCCTACCCTGATGGACGATTGCTACAGCGTCGTAGGTCCTTTTGAAGCCACCATCATGGTAGATCCTCCCGGTGCTGGGGAGGTGAAAATCAACACGCTGCAATACCAGAAAAACCAGTTCCCGGTCACGGGTCAATATTTCGGCGGCGCGGATGTGGATTTGCTTTTGCACGCCACACCAGACACTTTACCAACAAATCCGGGAGCCTTGCGCTTTCACCATTGGACATCCAAAAACCACACGTTTGCGGATTCATCCTTGTCGTCCATTGCACTTGACTTAACGATGGGAGACACCATTATTGCCCATTTCGCCGCCAGCACCAGTGCCACTGACGAGCCCGCACCCCCAACGCCCAGCGTAACCGTCACCCCAACCTTGTTTGACAACGACCTAACCGTAACCTATTTCCTCCCCGAAAAAATGCCGGTCAACATCCGCATTTTTGATGTGGTCGGCAAGCAGGTGTTTCAAAAAAACATACAAGAAACGAGCAGCAACGCGGGCGATAATGTCCAGAGAATAAATACCCGAAGCCTAAACCTGGCACCCGGCATTTATTTCCTGACGTTTTCAGCAGGCGGCTGGGACAATACTACAAAGTTAATACGGTAGACGGTGGACGGTGGACGGTAGACGGTGGACGGTTTGCACATCGTCTGTTGATACTTTTAGAATGGTGTTTCAGCACCAAAATTACAAGCTTACAGTGTACGGTTGCACATCGTTGTTTGATACTCAAACAGTAGTGTTTCAGCGTTAAATCTGATATCCTGAGGCATTTTATGCTTTTTATTTAAGGTGCTGAAACACCATTCTAAAAGTATCAACAGACGATGTGCAAACCGTCCACCGTCCACCGTCTACTGTCCACCGTATTTTCATACCTTTGCTTTTGGGTGAAAGTGCTGAAATACCAATCTAAAAGTATCAACAGACGGTGTGCGACCGTCCCCGTCTACCGTCCACCGTCTACCGTTCCTAACCTTTTTGTAGTGAGACCATTGTTTAGCGGGTTGATTCTCCTCCTGATTTTATTGATTGGCTTATATGTGCCCATGCAGGTGCCTTACTTTGCCGTGAGTATCGGAAAAGTGCTTCCCGTACAGGAATGGCAGATTATGCAAGACCAGGCTGGGCGGCTGACGTCGGTTGTCCGCGACAACAAAACGGGAGCAGCGCAGCAGATAGATTCTTACCAATTTGAGCAGGGCGACTTTTCGGGAATGCGTATAGATTTGCCTGTGGGTGCTTATGTGCATATGGGTGATACTGTCGTTCGCATGTATTCCATCCGGCAAAGCCAGGAAATACAAGAGATAGAGGCCCAACTTGGGCTATACAAGGCTCAATTATCGGCTGAAACCACGGGGGATAAGCCGCCTATTATCCAGGAAGCAGAGAATAAACTCCATTTTGCGGAACAAGACCTGGCGGTAAAGGCGGCCCTTTATGAAACCAACAAGCGCTTGAAAGAGGAGGGCCTGCTGGCGGTGACGGTATTTCAAACCATTGAAAATGATTTTCGGCTGGCAAAAATACAGGTAGATATTGCCAAAAAAAACCTGGAAAACGTGGATACGGGATTGAAGGTTGAAAGCGTGGGTATCACCGAAGCGCAGTTGCGCGGCCTGCATAACCGCCTTGCAATACTGCGCCAAAAGGGCCTTTCTTTTGTTATTCAAGCGCCGTTTTCCGGCTATGTCGTTCCAGTTATGTTGCCCGGTGAATTGCTTATTTTACAGCGTTCAGATGAGTACATGGTGTATATTCCGGTAAAAGTGGAGCAGTTGGTGTACCTGGATTCAACGTCGGTTATTGATGTTATGGACGTAAAAACGGCCCGAATATTTCGGGCAAAATATTTCAACACCCTGCCCAAAATCGAAATACTCGACAACCACCAGGTAGCGTTGGTGACGGCAATTGTGCGGCCCGACAGCGCTGGTGTCCGGTTGAGTACGGGTATTTCCGCGCGCTGCAACATCGATTACGGCAAAATAAACCAGCGCGAATACATCAAGCGGGTGTTGCATTTTAAATGGTGAAACATGCGCTTCGAGTTTAAATACATTGTTCCGACAGAACAATATGAGCCACTTAAAGCGGCGCTGCTGCCGTTTTTACGCCTGGATAAATTTGCAGGGGAGCAGCCCAACGGCCTTTATACGGTTCGCAGCATCTACTTCGACACACCTGGGTTTGAGATGTTTCACACAAAAGTAGAAGGTATCCCACACCGTATGAAAGTGCGGCTGCGTGGCTACAACTTAGGCGACGATAATTCCACGGTTTTTATGGAAATCAAGCGCAAATACGAGGGGCCTATACTTAAAAACCGCTCCGATGCGCCGTTTGGCGTTGTAAAACAATTGTTCAAGGGCGCGGCCTACGATGATTTGGCGCCCCTCATCCAGAATCCTGATAATGGCCGCCGCTTTTTTTACCAGATTCTAAGCAAAAATCTCCAGCCCGTTGTCAATGTCATCTACGAACGGGAGCCATTTGTGGCCAATACCAAGAATATTGAGAACGATTTCCGCGTCACTTTCGACATGAACCTGCGCAGCGTGGCGTACCCCAAAGTGGAGGATTTGTATAAAGAGCATGATGTGAGCTACGCCTTCCCCGGTTATTTTATCCTCGAAGTGAAATTCAACGACTACTGCCCGGCCTGGATAAAGCCCATCCTGGAAGAATTTCAAATGCGCAAAGAACCTGCTTCCAAATACGTGGGGACTATCAATGCCAATCGCTTTATCAATGTGATGCGGCGGGATGATGCGTTTGCGAAGGGTGGGGTATTGCGTTGAACCCACGGCGACGCGTATCTAGTTGAAACATTTTCCTTTGTATTTTTTAAAACAAATCGTTTTTTTATTCCAATCGCCGTATTTTTGCCTTTCGCCCAAAACTTGTAGTACTTCTCCTTGTTTCCCCACCTATAATGGCAAAAGCAAAGACAAAATCAACAAACTCCCCCACGGAATCCTCCCAGCCCCAACAAGCAGGCGCCATAGCGGAGCAACCGTCCACCGTCAACCGTCCACCGTCTACCGTCCACCGTCCACCGTCTACCGTAAATGACTTCATTGAAGTCATCGGCGCCCGGGTCCACAACCTGAAAAACATCGACGTGCGTATCCCGCGGAACAAACTGGTGGTGCTGACGGGTGTAAGCGGTTCGGGGAAAAGCTCCCTGGCTTTTGATACAATATACGCTGAAGGACAGCGCCGATTCATGGAAACCCTGTCGAGCTACGCTCGGCAGTTTATCGGTGAAATGGAACGCCCGGATGTGGAGCAGATTTCGGGGCTTTCCCCTGTTATTTCCATTGAACAAAAAACAACTGGCCGCAACCCCCGCTCTACCGTGGGCACGGTGACGGAAGTGTACGACTTTTTGCGCCTGCTATTTGCCCGCGCCGGAGAAGCCTACTCCTACGTTACGGGCGAAAAAATGGTGAAATACACCGAGGATCAGATCATTTCCAGCATCCTCGAGCGATTTCAGGATCAAAAAATCGCGCTGCTTGCACCCGTGGTGCGCTCGCGCAAAGGCCATTACCGCGAACTCTTCGAACAGGTGCGCAAGCAGGGCTATACCCGCGTCCGGGTGGACGGCGAAATGCTGGAAATCACCGCCGGCATGCAACTCGACCGCTACAAAATTCACGACATCGAGATCGTGGTGGATCGCCTGAAAATTGGCGACGACCGCGGTGAGCGGCTGGCAGAAAGTGTAAAAACGGCCATGCGCTTAGGCGATGGTCTACTCCAGGTTGCCCCTGTTGACTCCCCCTCTCCGGGGGGGCCAGGGGGGGTAGTCATGTTCTCTCGAAACCTCATGTGCCCCGTTTCCGGTTTATCCTACGATGAGCCTTCTCCCAACACTTTCTCCTTCAACTCCCCCTACGGCATGTGCCCCCATTGCAAGGGTCTTGGCGAAGTACACGAGGTTGATATGGATCGGGTAATCCCAGATAAAACAAAGAGTATCAACGATATCGGTATCGTGCCGCTGGGGGAGGTAAGGGACAATATGCTGTTCAAGCAACTGCGTGCCTTGAGCAAAAAGTACAATTTCTCTTTCAGCACGCCCGTAGCAGAAATACCCGAAGCTGCCTTGCAAACCCTCCTGTACGGCGGCGACGAAGACCTGAAAGTGGACATGACCTGGGGCGGCGACGAATGGAGCTACAACCTCGCGTATGACGGCCTGGTGAACATGCTCAAACGCTGGTACGCCGATACTAGCAGCGAAAAAATCCGACAGTGGGCAGAAGATTTTATGGTCGTGGCCGATTGTCCGGAATGTGCAGGGACGCGGTTGAAAAAGGAAAGTCTTTGGTTTAAAGTGGCAGATTTCAACATAGCTGATCTGGCCAATATGGACCTGACGGAGCTGTACGAAAAACTGCAAAACATAGAGCAGGGCATGAGCGAGCGGCAGCAGGCCATTGCGAAAGATGTACTCAAAGAAATACGCTTCCGGGTGAAATTCCTACTGAAGGTAGGGTTGGACTACCTGGCACTCAACCGACCAGCCCGAACCCTTTCTGGCGGCGAGAGCCAGCGCATCCGACTGGCCACACAAATCGGCTCCCAGCTCACGGGCATCACCTATATCCTCGACGAGCCGAGCATCGGACTGCACCAGCGTGACAACCAGCGCCTCATAGAAGCCTTGAAAAACCTGCGTGACATCGGCAATACGGTGATTGTGGTGGAACACGACCGCGAAATCATGCTGGAATCCGACTACCTGATCGACCTGGGCCCAGGTGCTGGGGAGCTTGGCGGCGAAATTGTGGACATCGGCACCCCGGAAGAATTCTTGAAAAAACCAACCACGACCAGCGATTATCTGGCAGGGCGTGTAAAATTGGAGGTGCCCACGGCACGCCGCAAAGGCAACGGGCTGGATTTTGAATTGCTTGGCTGTACCGGGCATAATTTGAAAGATGTAAGCATCAAATTGCCGCTCGGAACCTTTATTTGTGTGACGGGGGTGTCTGGTTCTGGCAAATCCTCCCTCATCAATGAAACCATGTACCCCATTCTCCAGCAGCATTTTTACAACAGCCTGAAACGGCCATTGAAATACGAAAAAGTACTGGGCCTCGAGCATCTGGATAAAGTAATTGAAATAGATCAAAGCCCGATTGGGCGCACCCCGCGCTCCAATCCTGCCACCTACACCAATGTTTTTGGGGATATTCGTAAGTTGTTTGCCGATACCCCCGAAGCTAAAATTCGCGGGTACGCCACGGGCCGTTTTTCCTTCAATGTAAAAGGCGGGCGCTGCCAGGTATGCGAAGGCGCGGGCCTACGCACCATAGAAATGAACTTCCTGCCCGATGTGCAGGTACACTGTGAACGCTGCCAGGGCCGCCGCTACAACCGCGAGACCTTGGAAATTCTGTACAAGGGAAAATCTATTTCCGATGTACTGGACATGACCATCCATGAAGCAGCTGAATTTTTCAAGGCTATCCCGACCATTTACCGCCGGATCAAAACCTTGCAGGATGTAGGCCTGGGTTATATTACGCTGGGTCAGCAAGCAACCACGCTTTCCGGCGGCGAAGCACAACGCGTGAAACTCGCTGAAGAACTCTCGAAAAAAGATACCGGACGCACTATTTACATCCTCGACGAGCCAACTACGGGCCTGCATTTTGAAGACATCCGTCAATTGCTGAAAGTTTTAAATAAATTGGTGGAAAAAGGCAACACCATTGTGGTGATTGAGCACAACCTCGACGTGATTAAAATGGCGGACTATATCCTGGATGTTGGCCCCGAAGGTGGGCACCGCGGCGGGAATATTATTGCGCGGGGTACGCCGGAGGAAGTGGCGAAGGTGAAAGGGAGCTGGACAGGGGAGTTTTTGGTAGGGGAGCTAGGGCCTTAAATCGTCAACCAAAAATTTCTAACTTTGGCCGTCGAAAAATAACGTCCACCGCATTCCAACTCTAAGTATGTTGTCTCGCATTCTCCTTTTTTCAGCACTGCTACTCTGCTTCCATACGGAGGCCCAGCGCCCCCTACCTGCCCCGGCACAAAAATCCGCCATCCTGATTCTGGGCGCTACGGCCCACCTCGGCAATGGTGAAACGATCGCCAACAGCGCCATCGGATTTGAAAACGGCAAGCTCACGCTGGTGGCCGATGCCACCCTCATACGCTTCGACCGCAGCAAATATGGTAAAATCTACGACGCTGCCGGCAAACATGTGTACCCCGGTTTTATTGCCGCGGATACCCGCATTGGACTGGTGGAAATAGACGCCATTAGGCCTACCCAGGACTATGCCGACCTCGGCGCCTTTACCCCCAACCTCCGCAGCCTGGTGGCCTACAACACGGATTCCGACATCATTCCAACAGTTCGCTCCAATGGTATTTTGCTCGTCCAGGCTGTACCGGAAGGCGGCATTGTTACGGGCACTTCCTCGGTGCTGCAACTCGATGCCTGGAACTATGAAGATGCCGCTTATCGCGCCGATGATGGCATTTGGATGAATTGGCCTTCCCAGCGCAGCTTCAACCGTTTTGGCGGTGGCGAGCCGAAAAAAAACGACCAATACGACAAAGATGTGTTGGCCCTGCGCAACTACTTTGAAGAAGCGCAGGCATACGCCAAGCAACCGAACCCCGCGGTGAAAAACCTGCAATTTGAAGCCATGCGCGGCTTATTCAACCAAAAACAAAACCTGTACATTCGCACAGCGTACGCCAAAACCATTCAGGAAGCGGTGCTTTTTGCGGAAAGTTTTGGCATCCGGATAGCCATAAACGGCGGCCAAGACAGCTGGATGGTGGCCGATTTTCTGAAAAACCATAATGTGCCCGTAATACTTGATCAAACGCAGGCATTACCCTCCCTTGAAGACGATGACGTAGATCGTGCCTACAAAACAGCTGCCCAATTGCAGGAAAAAGGCGTGCTGTTTGCCATCACCAGCATTGGCAGTTGGCGACAGCGAAACCTGCCGTTTCAAGCCGGACAAGCTTGTGCATTTGGGCTGTCCAGAGAAGCTGCGGTAAGTGCCATCACACTGAACACCGCGAAAATATTGGGCATCGATAAAACGTGCGGTTCCCTGGAAGAAGGCAAAGATGCCACGCTTTTCATCAGCGAAGGCGATGCTTTGGACATGCGCGGTTGTATCGTCACCGCTGCCTTTATTCAAGGCCGGGAGATCAATTTGGACAACAAACACAAGCAATTGGCGCGGCGATTCGAAGAGAAGTACCGTTAGTACGGTTGACGGTTGACGGTTGACGGTGGACGGTTTGCACGGCCAACGCGCTTACTTTTAGCATCGTGTTTCAGCCCCTGCGCATCCATATTTTGGTTTACGGGGCTGAAAAACCCAGTCCAAGAAAAAAAACGGATGTTGCGCCCGTCCACCGTCCACCGTCCACCGTATACCGTCCACCGTCCACCGTCCACCTGTCTACCGTCCGCCGTAGGATCACCGGCAACAGTGACCCTTATCATCCTATTGGTAGGGAATTGTCCTCAATTTTGTAGCGTTCTCATTAAAAACACTATACCATGAAGAAAATACTTGTTCCAATTGATTTCTCCGATGACTCAAAAAACGCCTTGCGCGTGGCAGCGGCCATTGCGCAAAAGAGCGGCGCTAGTTTGGAAATGTTGCACGTTAACCTGACCACCATCTACACAGCGCCTGCACCTGCATTCGCATCAATAGCCAATTTGGCCATCGATAATGCAGAATATGAAGCGGAAGCTGGCAAAGCGTTGGAAAGGCTCAAACATGAAGTTTTTGCTCATGCTTCTTTTGCTGGCGTGCCTGTTGTCACGCGTATTAAAGGCGGCTTTTTCCACAATGTCGTCAATGAAATAGCCAAAGGCGACAAGGTCGATTTGATTGTAATTGGTACCAAAGGCGCCTCTGGTTTGGATGAATTTTTGCTTGGCTCAAACACTGAAAAGATCGTTCGCACAGCACCTTGTCCGGTCTTGGCCGTACCACGAGGTACGAAGGAATTCTCCCCTAAAGTTGTTTTAATGCCCAGTACGCTCAAAGATGAGCAAAGCAGCGTATTCAATTACCTGGCTTCCTGGGACAAACTCTACAATTTCCATCTGAAGGTATTGTACCTCAACAACCCTGCCTGGCAGGCTTCAGATGAAGCAGCCGAAGCTCAAAAAAATACTTTTGCCAAAGCTGCTGGCTTGAAAAATGTCGATACGCTCATCACGAATCCATCTATTTATGAAGACAACTCCATATTGGGCACCGCCGAACAGAATCATGCTGACCTGATTGTTATGGGAACGCACCAACGAAAAGGCTTGTCTCACTTCTTCTTTGGAAGCATAACAGAGGATACCGTTAATCATTCGCACCTTCCAGTGTTGGCAGTACCTATTAACGGTGGACGGTAGACGGTGGACGGCATGGCCATCCACTGTCAGCGGCGACAATGACCGACATCATTGCGTGCAAAGACAAAAAAACTACTAATTTGTAGTACTACAATGAAAATAGCACCACCATTATGAATAAGATTCTTGTTCCCATCGATTTCTCTGAAAACTCAAAAAATGCACTCCGCGTTGCAGCGGAAATTGCCCGCACGAGTGGTGCAGCACTGGAAATGCTGCACGTAAACGTGGCGTCCATATATTCCACGCCGCTTTCTGAATACGTTGCGGTTTCCAATTTCGTCGTAGAAGACCAACAATATGACGAAAAGGCTTTAACAGAATTGGAGAAGCTTAAACTGGGACTTTTAGCCATACCTGGATTCTCAAAACTGGACGTTACCATGCGTGTTGAAGACGGTTTTTTGTATTCTACCGTCAATAATGTAGCCACCGACGACGATGTTGACTTGGTGGTGATGGGCACCAAAGGGGCATCGGGTTTGAATGAGTTTCTGGTCGGCTCCAATACAGAAAAGGTAATCCGAACAGCGCCCTGCCCAGTGCTGGCCATTCCGGAACATGCCGAAAAGTTTGATCCAAAGGTTGTTTTGATGCCATCTACCCTGAAAGACGATCAAGGAAGCGTTTTCCACTATCTTTCCAAATGGGAAGAAATGTATGGTTTTCTGATCAAGGTGCTGTACGTAAACAACCCGTCGGGCCTGCCAACAGACGGCTCGGCAGAAGCGCGAAAAAATCGCTTGGCCAAAGCTGCGGGCCTGAAAAAGACCGATGTAATCATGACAGCAGGCTCTTTTTCTGAAGGCAATTCCATCCTTTCCGCCTCCGACCAGTGCAATGCTGATATGATCGTAATGGGCACCCATCAACGGCAAGGCCTCGCACAGGTGCTATTCGGTAGTATTACTGCGGATACGGTAAACCACTCCCACATACCAGTACTGGCGGTGCCGATTGGATTTTAATTCGGTAGACGGTGGACGGTTTGCACATCATCCGTTTTTTTTCTTGGATTGGGTGTTTCAGCACTGAAATCCAAAATATTGAGGCTCAAAGGTGCTGAAACACCAATGCAATGCCAATGCACAAACGTTGAGCTACAGTCCACCGTCTACCGTCCACCGTCCACCGTATTTATTGCCTCGCAGGCGAAATGAATCTCCTCTTCTGAAATCGTCAAGGGCGGCGCGATGCGCAGGCTGCGATCATTGAACAAAAACCAATCGGTGATAACCCCGTGTTGGAGGCAATGGCGGATGGCTTTTTGCACCAGCGCTGCATCGTCAAAATCGACGGCCAGCCAGAGTCCGGCGCTGCGTATTTCCTTGATGGCTGGGTGGGTTAGGAGTTTTTTGAAGAGTGCTTCTTTTGCGGGTACTTGTTTTAGCAAATCGCCTTGTACCAAAATTTCCAAGGTTGCCAATCCAGCAGCCGCGCATACCGGATGACCGCCAAAAGTCGTAATATGCCCCAGCACCGGATCGTGTGTGAGCAATTGCATCAATTCGCGCCTTGCCACAAAAGCACCCAATGGCATGCCACCGCCAAATCCTTTTGCCAACAGCAAGATATCGGGCACAACGCCGTAGTGCTCAAAGGCAAACAAACGACCCGTACGGCCCATTCCGGCCTGTATTTCATCGAGAATGAGCAAAGCCCCCATTTCATCGCAACGTTTCCGCAACGCCTGAATCCAGGCTGCCCGCGGCGGGTAGAGGCCCGCTTCGCCTTGTACCGTTTCTACGATCACTGCGGCAACACGCTCATCAATTAGACGGAGGTCATCGTCATTGTTAAATTCAATGTGCTGGATTCCTGGAAGAAGGGGCATAAAAGCCTGTGTAAAATAATCGGGCGACATGAGGCTCGCGGCGCCTTGTGTACTGCCGTGGTAGGCATTTTTGCAGGCAACAAAATGGGGGCGATTTGTAGCGCGTTTGGCGAGCTTCATGGCGCCCTCGGTTGCTTCCGTACCGGAGTTGACAAAGAAAACGGAATCTAGTCCTGGAAGGTTTTCGGCGAGCATTGTAGCGAGCTGCACTTGAGGGGCCAGCACGTATTCGCCGTACACCAGCGTATGCCAGTAGGTTTCAACTTGTTGTTGTACCGCAGCTTGCACGGCCGGGTGTCGGTGGCCCAATACACTCGGCCCAATGCCTGCGATCAGGTCGAGGTAACGCTTACCACCTCGGTCGGTAAGCCAGCAAGCTTCCGCAGCGGTAATTTCCAGTCCCATTGGCGCTGGCGAAGTTTGGGCAACATGTTGGAGGAACAGCGCGCGCTGAGAAATATTTTCCATAAAATTTTGAATAAATGGCTGATTTTCAGGACAAAAGTCAGGCACAAAAGGTTGATTATTGTCAAATAAGGTTATTTTGGGAATAATAATTTTGAGCAGACAAATTTTGCGGCCATATTTGCCCCTTAGGGCGCTTCTTTTTTAGAAAGAATGTTGTCTTTTGTAGGCAAAAATCCAAAGAGGGCATTAAAAATTGAAAGCTGGGATATGGGAACGAACAACCTGCCCTACATCAGCGTTTAAGTCATCAGATATGACCGCTAAAACACTCATAGCACACGATATTCCCGCGCTCTCGCTTCAACAGACGGGTCGCGACGCCTTCCATTTGCTCAGCGACTACCACGTGAAGCACCTTCCAGTGGTGCACGATGACAAATTGGTTGGGATACTCTCCGAAGAAGATGTCTTCAACCACAAGCTCTACGACCCTATCAGCGCATACGATTTTTCGCTGTTAAGCCGTGCGGCGGTATTAGAAAACGAACATGTTTTCGAAGTCATGCGCCTGATGGGCGATATGCGACTCACCGTTATTCCTGTGGTGGATGCCGAGGGCAATTACCTGGGCCTGGTTTCTCAAAATGACTTACTGCGATATTTCGCGCAAACGGCTTCTTTTACAGAAAAAGGTGCCGTACTGGTACTGCAAATGGCGCGCCGCGATTACTCCTTGAGCACCATCGCGCATATTGTGGAAGATGAAAATGTAAAAGTATTGAGCGCTTTTGTGACATCAGTTTCTGATCCCGAACTCGTAGAGCTGACCTTGAAACTGGACAGCACCGACCTTGCCAGGGTAATTGCTTCACTCGAAAGGCATGAATATGATGTTAAAGAAACATTTGGAGAGCTGGAAAGAAGCGATTTTATGCGGGAGCGCTACGATGCCCTGATGCACTACCTCAATCTGTAGCTCGGTACTTATTTCTTCCAATTAGTGTAAAAATACGTCAATTACCAAAATACCCTGGGGAAAGCCCCTTGGTATCGATTCTTTTTTGGAAATTTGGCAATTCAAAATCAAGGAAAAAAACTGTTAACCAAACTTAATTAATCATGACAAAAATAATGACACTCAGAAGCTTGCTTGGCTTGCTTTTATTGTTTTTTGGCCTACAAAGCTCTTTGGCCCAAGCATCTTTTTGGAGCGAGACATTTAGTAGCCAAAGCGCCTTTAATTCTTGGACGGCAGGCAGTACTGGTGCGGGAACCCAGGTCTGGAATTGGTCTACTGATGCTGCTAATGCAATGGGCTTTGACGCATCACCAGCCTCTTTTAATGCTCCAAGTGCTGGAGATGGGTTTGCTTTTTTTAACTCTGATGCCAATGCCAGTGGAAATGTTCACGATGTGACCTTGACCTCTACAGCCATAAATTGCGCATCGCATACTTCTGTCGGCATTCGTTTCCACAGTCAATTTGCCGACTTTCAGGGCTCCACGGCTCAGGTACGCGTCAGCACCAATGGAGGCTCATCCTGGACAGCTTATGATATCTTTGATAACCAGCCATCTTATGGCTTTAATCAACAAGCCCTGGTTCCAGCTGATATTCTAACGGAAATGGCTTTACCTGCGGCGGATGGACAGGCAATGGTATTGGTTCAATTCCGCTGGAATGGAGAGTGGGAATATGGTTGGAAACTTGATGACATTGAATTGTATGACTACGTTGTCCCAACCGCTCAAGTGACCTTCCGTGTTAATATGGCGCTTCAAACCATCAACCCTAACGGTGCATTCCTTGCGGGATCCTTCAACGGTTGGACAGATGAAGCCATGACCAACATGGGCAACGGCATATGGAGCCTTACAAAAGCGCTTGACCTAGGCGAAACCTATCAATATAAGTTTAAAAATGGGCCAAGTGGCTGGGAACAAGCACCTGCTGCTTGTGGCGTGGATGATGGCAACGGCGGCTATAACCGCTCTATTACGCCTACGGCGGATGTCACACTGCCTACGGTCTGCTTTGCGTCCTGCAGCCCTTGCGTATTGCCCTGCAACTTGAACCCGGACGCTATTATCTGCGACAACTTTGACAACTACCTGACTACGCAAAAACTTGGCCCACAAGCTACCTGGTGGACTACCTGGAGCGGCACAGAAGGCGGCGCAGAAGATGGCATTGTCAGTATTGAGCAGGCCAACACACCCACTAAATCGCTTAAAATCATCAGCACAGCGGCCATGGGCGGCCCACAAGACGTGATGTTGAACCTTGGTAACAAAACCACAGGCAATTACGAGCTGAATTGGAAAATGTACGTGCCAGCAGGCAGAAACGGGTATTACAACATTCAAAACATAGTTCCTATTGGTGCAGGCGACTGGAACCTGGACGTTTACTTTGAAAATGCCGGTGCAGGCCGTATGCAAATCGGTGCTGGTGCAGTCCTGGCTACTTTTGCTTACCCGAATGGAGCATGGTTTGATGTCAAGCATAAAATTGACCTCGACAACAATTTGCTAACCGTTTGGATTAATGGCAATTTTATACTTAAAATGCCTTACGCCAAAAATCTGGGCGGTATCGACTTTTATGGCGCCAATAACATCAACACCTACTATGTTGACGATGTTGAATACGTGAAATTACCCTCTGTGGTCTACAATGTAGACATCTGCGAAGCAGCCGTTGACATCTACAGCTACTTCGGTGCTGCTCCAGGTGTGGCACAAACCACTGGCCTTTACGACAATACCACTGCCACTACAATCGCCAGCGATCCTGAAGTGACTTGCTGGGGCGAAAACAATGTTGATGGTTCTATGTGGTACACCTTTATCGGCGATGGCAATGAATACCATATTGAAACCGTGCCTTGTAATGCGACCAATTACATCAATTATGGCCCGACAGACCAAGGTGATACACAGATGCTGGTTTATGCTGGCGACAACTGCAGCGACCTGACAGAAGTGGCTTGCAACGACGATTTGTTCCCTGTGGGTGATCCCGACTGGCGTGCAGGGCTTGACCTGCAGACTGATCTCGGCGAGAATTACTACATGCTGATCGATGGATTTAACAACCTGGGGGTTGTTGCAAAAGGCCAGTTCTGCATCGAGGTTACGAAAGTAGCCAGTGTTACTTGTGCCGATGGCGCTGTTGGCACCTACACCGTTCCAAACCCTTATTTGTGTTTTGATGAACAACTATCGGATCTCATTACCGTCGACAGTGCCAGTTTTGTAATTCCAAACGAAGGACCAATAGCTGGTATGGCTTGGGCAATATCATCACAGCCAGTTCCTGCGGGAGTCTGGCCTTCTGATGCTCCGGGCTTTCTTGGAAGTAACCCTGGTTTCCTTCCAGCTCCATTTGCTGTTGGCTACCAAAACCTAGGCCCTCCTAATGGACTTCCAGCTGGAATCTACTTTGCCACACCTGTTGTGATTGGCGGCGGAACAATTATTGATCCTGCTATTGCTGTTCGAATCAATAATGTTGACCCTAGCACTGGTTGTTTCTTCGTTGGAGCATCAACGCAATTCTTCTTCTTGCCTTTGTTAGATGATATCACCGCTACCGCAACGGTTGGCAATGGCTCCGTTACCATAACGAACCCTATGGGCGGCTTGGGTACACTGTTGTCAGACCCAGCCCTTTATACGTACACTTGGAGCAATGGCGCCACGACAAAAAGCATCACTGGCGTTCCTACTGGTACTTATACTTGTACCGTTTCTGACGTTAGTGGTTGTGCCTTTGAGGCGGTTGTAACGGCTACGGTGCTCACCAGTAGCACGGTAGATCCAGCAGGTGTTCAGGTATTTACGGTCAGTCCAAACCCGACCACCGGTGTCGTCAATATCAACCTGTCCTTGGCAGCAGTTTCTGATGTACGCATCGACGTGCTGAACTTGCTCGGCCAGACCATGCAAAGCCAAAACATTGGCAAAGTGGCATCGCTGAACCAAGCGGTTGAACTCGGCAACCTGGCACAAGGCACCTATCTGCTGCGTGTCACGATTGATGGCGAAACCGCTATCCGTCGTGTCGTATTGCAACGTTAATGTAGCCCGATAGCCAAGCGCTATCACCCCTGCATCTTCTATATTGGAGGCTGTGGCTTCATGTTGATTAGAGTTTGTCAATTCTATTCTACCTGAAGTTGTAGCCTCCTTTTTTTATCTTGCGTTTTGAAATATGATCTTACGGAAGCTTTACCATGAAAAAATACCTTATCCCAGTCTCAGCGATTACCATTTTTTTGATCTGCTTTTTTGTTTTACATCCTGAAGAAAAGGCCTGCCAAAAGAAATTGATCCCCAACGATTACCTATGGGCGCAGCGTGCGTTCCCGTATCAGACCATTCCTTCCGCCGCCTATTATGAGGCTGTCTCCATGGCTTCCAATCAACCAGCGGCACGGGGCAGCGGTGCGTTAAACTGGACGCTGGCCGGCCCGACCAATGTCGGTGGACGCATCACCGACCTGGCCATGCACGAAAGCGATCTACAGACCATTTATGCGGCTACGGCTTCTGGGGGTGTTTGGAAATCAAAGGACGCTGGCGATAGCTGGGAGCCCATTTCCGATGCCTTGCCGAGCCTGAGCATTGGCGATATTGCCATAGACCCTTCCAATAAAAATGTAATCTATTGCGGAACGGGAGAAACAAACGGCGGCGGCGGCTCTGTCACGTACGATGGCTTGGGCGTGTACAAAAGTAGCGATGCTGGCCTCAGCTGGCAGTCCGTAGGGCTGGAGGCTACTGGCAGCATAGGCCGTATCGAGGTAGATACCAAGCAGCCCAACCGCGTATTTGTGGCAGCCATGGGACAGCTTTTTGGCAACAACCCTGAACGCGGCGTGTACCGCAGCAATGACAGCGGCAACAGCTGGGAACAAGTACTATTTGTAAACGATTCCGTTGGTTTTATCGACCTGGTGATTCACCCTCAAAACCCCGACACCTTGTTCGCTGTGAGCTGGGAACGCACCCGTAAGCCCAATGCCCGCGTTTATGGTGGCCCTGGCTCTGCCATTTGGCGCAGTACTGATGGCGGCGACACCTGGGCGAAACTCAGCGGCGGCTTGCCCACTGGTAGTACGGTGGGACGTATTGGAATTGCTATTTCGGCATCTAACCTGGAAATTTTATACGCCACCATTGCCAGAACCAACGGTTCTTTCGCCGGTGTGTATAAAAGCAATAACAATGGCGACAGCTGGACGCTCGTGAGTGGCAACGGTGATCCAGGTTATGCTTCTTTTGGGTGGTGGTTTGGGCAAATCAGGGTACATCCGGAGAGTCCCGACCATATTTTCAACCTGGGTATAGGTTGGAAAGAGAGCAGCGATGCCGGTGCCTCCTGGGCGGAAGTCAGCAACTACCTTCACGCAGATTATCATGCCTTTTATATCCACCCCGCCAACCCAAGCTTTCAGGTGGTTGGCAACGACGGTGGTATTTACATTTCTACCGATGGTGGTGCTACCTGGCAAGCCCGTCCGATACCCACTACCCAGTTCTATACCTCAGAAATTGACTTTCAAAACCCGACACGCTTTTCAGGAGGCGCACAGGACAACGGTACCTGGGCCAGCCTTGATGGCGGCATCGACAACTGGAACCAGATTTATGGCGGCGATGGATTTGTTACGCTCATAAATCCCCTGGACAACGCCATATTTTATGCGGAATCCCAGTACGGGGTTTTTTCGGGCAGCAATGGGGCAAGCGCGCCCAGTGCCCCACGCTACAATTGGAATACACCCTACATTTTTGACCCAAACAACCCGGATGTCCTGTATTTCGGTGCCGATAGGCTCTTTAGATCAAGCGACCGAGGCCTAAGCTGGGTGACCATCAGTGGCAACCTCAGTAATGGTATTATAGGCTCTGGTGGTGTTGTTTATGGCACTATTACCAGCATCGCGGCTTCTCCTATTGATTCAAACATCATATTTGCTGGAACGGACGATGGCAATGTGTGGGTCACCGGGGATGCTGGCGGCAATTGGACAAAAATATCCGACAATCTCCCCAAACGTTGGGTCACCAAAGTGGTGGCTGATTTGTGGGATCCCCAAACGGCGTATATATGTCTTTCCGGGTTTCGGCACAATGAGAATATGGTACATGTTTACAAAACAAGCGACTTGGGCCAAACATGGGTCAGCGTTGCCGGCAACCTACCCGATATACCTGTAAATGACCTTATTCTTGATCCGCTGTATCCTACTCAATGGTTTCTGGCCACAGATACTGGTATTTTTTCAACCTCAGATGCCGGGGCAAACTGGATGCTCGTCAACAACGGCTTGCCAATTGTGCCCGTACTTGACCTTACCTTCCATGCGCCCACCCGTACCTTAGTGGCCGCTACCTACGGCCGCTCTATGTACAAAGCCACCGTACCAACACTCAGTGCCCTCTATGAACCAGCGGCATTTGAAAATATAAAGATTGCCCCAAATCCGACCCTGGCTGACTGGCAGGTTTCATTTGTGCTTTTAGAAAAACAAGACATTCGCCTTGACTTGTACAATTTGTCGGGTCAATGTGTGAAAACGGCGTACCAGGGAAGCATAGACAAGGGGAAACACGCGTTTTCCATCGATACGGAAGCACTCAGCGCGGGTATTTATCTCCTAAAAATGAGCGCCGCTGGCAAAACCGGATTTTGCAAGAAATTGGTGAAGGCGAACTAGGGGTATAAAAAAAGCCCTTCACCAGGCAGGTAAAAGGCTTTACTACATTAAGTGTGTTGTTTGTTCATAGCGGTATGGTACCGCCGAGGCTGTCACGCAAATCAGAAAAATCGCTGAATGGCTTTTTGGTCTCTTTACCGCCTTCAATGCGATTCATCTCTGACTTTCCTAAGATTGTCAGGTCGGATTCAATGTCGTGAAGAGAGCGTTTTTTCTTGTCTTCTCCGACAACGGTTGAGTGATCATCCTTTTTTTTACCAAATGGAAAAATCATGAGACTACTAAAGCTTTTGTAATGTGAGTAAGACTGCGGGCAAAGGTAGCACGTTTTTGCAAATTGGCAAGGGAACGGGAGGGATTTTTAGGGAACGGTCGTGAAACTGTCATATACCTCCAATTGTTATTTTATCGAATTTCTCTCCTTGCTAGCTTGCAAACGAAAAACAATTGCTTAAAATAAGTCACAACAACCATGCCGCAGGCCCCAAAAAAGAATATTTTACGGCTCTTTGTTGAAAAATACCGAATTAGTGTTAGGCTGCGTTTCAAATTTTTGACAATTGCAGAACACGTCCTACCTTGCTAATCGATTCAGCTGCTCAAAACAATGACTGCTACAATATTTACAGGAATAGAGTGCCCCGTTGAAAGAGCTGTGTTGCACACTTTGCTCTATTTCGAGATATTCTCCTACCCCCTAACGGCAGAAGAAGCTTTTCATTATTGTGGAGAATCCGGTGTAGCCATGCACGAAGTGACTAAAAAACTGGAAAGCCTTGTAAGTCAAGGAAAAGTATTTCAATTCGGTATTTATTTTCAAACGAAAAACGATAACAGCTGGGCACCCGCACGGGTAGAATGCAACCGTCTTGCCGACCAATTTCTACCCATTGCCCATCGCCGCGCCAAGCTTATCGGCAACTTTCCTTTTGTGCGCGCCGTGTGCGTTTCGGGCTCACTTTCCAAACACAGCATGCGCCCTGATGGCGATATCGATTTTTTCGTGATTACCGAGCCTGGCAGGCTCTGGCTGGCCCGTACCTTGTTGGTGCTTTTCAAAAAAGTATTGCTCTTCAATTCGCATAAATACTTCTGTGTCAACTATTTCATCGATACCGATCATTTGGAAATCGAAGAAAAAAACCTGTTTACGGCCACGGAATCAGTCACTTTGCTGCCTATGTATGGGCAAGAAGTTTACGAAGCATTTTGCGCAGCTAATACCTGGGCTTGGGAGCAGTATCCAAATTTCCCAAAGCGATCAACAAATGGCATCCCGAATCATGCAAATGGGTGGGGAAAAAGCCTGCTGGAAAAAATGTTGAATGCCCGACTGGGTGCTTGGCTCGATGAAAAAGCCATGCTGCTGACTTTGAGTTACTGGAAAAGAAAGTTCAAGCATCTCGACGATGATAATTTCAATATCGCGCTGAAATCAAGGCGCTATGTGTCGAAGCATCATCCGCTGCACTTTCAGAAAAGGGTGTTGGATGCGTTTGAGGCGCTAATCATTAGTGATGAGAGATGAGTTATGAGTGATGAGTAGCACAGCACCCTTTTCCAAGTTGGAATTTCTTTTTCAGCACTTAAGGGTTTGAAAATCGATACGCTGGGGTGCTGAAACGCAATATGGGGCACAATCGATGTGTACTAGTGGTACTGCAAGTCAGTTTCGACGGGTGAATGCTTACTGGGCAAGTGTCGTTTTCTACAAAAAACGTATCGTGGGAATTGGTTGTCCACAGTTTTACTTGGGCCCTGGGCGAGCTTTGACAACTTCAAAAAAAATTTTCAAAGCTGTTCGGTGGCTTGGCCTGCGGCGGAGTGAGAATTTGTCAACATTTTTTTTTCATGTTGACAAATTTGGGCGCATGTTCAGATCCTTTGCTCAGACAGATGGTAATTCACCCGTCGAAACTGACTTGTCGGCCCACTCGTCACCATTCAACCGATCATTAATCACCACGCGTAGATAGAGGTTGTCCGGATCAAGGTCAAGCATATCGTTCCAGACCAACGCATTGGTCTCTGGGTCAATTTTTACTTTTTGAAACAGCTCATTCTCATCCCATTGTTTGAAAATACCGCGACCTGCCAAGTGAGAAACGTCAGCGATGCCTTTGGTGCCGTCATCAAATTGGAGCTGCAATTGGTAATTGCCAGCGGTGTGAACGGAAAGAAGTTTTGGGAACATTAGAGTCAAAATTTGAATCAAAATTAGAATTTATCCTATAAGCCGCAAATCTGGATGGCTCATTGGCAAAAAATGGTCGGAATTTAGTGACTCATGTTGGTCGGCTTTATATAATGTACTCCATCACCCAATAATATTCCAACTCTTTCACGCGCACCTCCGTCCCTCGATTCTTCAATAACCGTTCAAAATCTTCCTTCCCCGGAAAGTTTTTGATAATCTGATAGGATTCCCCATTTGGAAGCATCCGTTCCTGAAAGACGTTTCCGTGTCCATCGGTACTGGAAAGCGGCGTGTTGCTACCTGCGACAAAATTATTGTCCGTAAAAACAACGTGGCTTCCAGGTTTCAATAAACGGTGCAAATGATCGAGCCATTGTTCCAATTCCTGCACTGGAATATGCGACCAAATAAAGCCGCCGAAAAGGGCATCGAAGTCGCCACCTGGCTGGAGCGCGTACATGTCGCTGCCCTTAAAAACCACATTGTTCCGGGGATATTCCTTCTGCCGGGCGATTTCCAGCATGGGTTCATTGATGTCGGTGGCGGCGATGTGGCTTGCCGTTTCGGAAATAACTTGGGTACAGTAGCCGGTACCGCAGGCGATTTCGAGCACGTTTCGGTTGGAGAGCGCTGTTTGGAGATGCTGAAAAACACCCCATTGCCAAAAGAAACCATCACCTTTGACAACGGAACCGAGTTCGCAAACCACCAAAAAATCGCTGAACAACTTGGAGTCAAGATTTACTTTGCCAACCCCTACCATTCATGGGAAAGGGGGCTCA